>NZ_JCAALS010000020.1:0-130140 GCF_059686975.1 Paenibacillus xinjiangensis
TGAAACCCTACCTAGATTGGCGCAAAACCAAGGATAAGAAGCAAGTTTCCGTGACTTAACCGTCTAACCTTACTCATCGAGAATTTTACACACAAATTTGGACTTGACCCTCTTTCAGCTCATAATGCTGACCTTTGTGCAACATTATCGGTGTTCCAGTTCTCTTTCAGCTCATAATGCTGACCTTTCTGCAACATTACGTGGGTTCAAGCTCTCCTCCAGCTCATAATGCTGACCTTTCTGCAACATTACGTGGGTTCCAGTTCTCCTCCAGCTCCGATCCAATGATCTAACCTTGTTAATTCAAGGGGGTGATCGTTCTTACCTTGTAGCCAAGCTAGTGCTTGCATAACTAATGGAGAGCTATTGTCTGCGGATAACCGGTTCATATTGATCCATTCGGCTCTAGCAGAATCATTGCTTGGTGTGTCCGCGTAGTAGTTCAGTTCACCGCTTACATATTCAATTTCGTAGTATATGGCAATGTGGTGTATATGAGTCGTCCCACGTTTTTCTAACTCAAAGGGGACAACATAATCGAGAACTCCCAAATTGCGAATAATGGTAATTTGAATACATCGCTTAATAAGAGATTGAGTGAAATTGAGGAAGGAATGGGGATTAAAATAGGAGATAGCTGGAGATTATCTTTATTATTCATGCTAGGAAGAAGTTGAAATTGAGTAAGGCCGGAGGAACGGAGAGAGGTGGATGGATTCTGGAGAAGCGTAGCGTTCGCCTTTGCTCTGGATTTCTACATTTTCAAATGTAATCAGAGGAAATCTGGGGGCAACAGCGATCGGAAGAACCATCCACTTTCGCAGTGATGCAGGCACTAATTATTTTATTCTTTCTGCACATTCAACTCAGCAATAGCCTCCGCTCTCTCTGAGCTTGCAACGACAATCAACACAATGACGAGCGCAGCAAGCGCGATGCTTCCAATCATGGCTTTAGTCACCTCGTTACCTCATATTTTCATTAAGGTATGCAGGTTCTGCTAGTTTATGCTCAATGATCTCCTAGCTGAGGTGAGTCATACGGCTCTGAAGGCATAAAAAAACGAGCTCCATAAGAGCTCGTCCATTATTAAGCTTATTCCAAAAAGCCTTTAGCCGCTGGGGAAGTAGGAAGTGCGGCTTGACTAGCTGCAGAGCCGCCTTGAATGCCAAGACGCTGTCCAACCTGCTGATTGATTTGTGTCATTTTCTCCGTCTGCTGGGAGACGGTCTGGATAATCTGGCGGTTCGAGTTCTCGTATTTGTCCATCGCAGAGAAGAGATCCGTCATGGCCCGTTCAACCAGCTCCATGCTCATTGCAGGCTTAGTAAGCGCTTGGTTCGCCTTCTCGCTTGTCTCATTCAGCAGACGTGCATTCTCTGCGAATTGATTGCCGAGCATCTCATTCGTCGAGTTGACGGCTTCAATAGCCTTCATCTGATCATCAATAGCGCTGGCAATGAGAACGGATACCGACATAAGATGCTGCGTTTTGTCAATCGAGCTGTCGAGCGCATCCATCAGCTTATCGTTGGTATCATTAATAATGTCTGTAGCAGCAATTGCCTGCTGATACAGCATAATCATCTCTGTATACGTCTGAATCTTCGTGACAACCTTCCGAAGTCCGCGCTCCAGCTGTGTTTTTCTAAGCTCATTCTCAGGCTTAGCAATTTCATCCTCGAACATCTTCTTAAGGCGATTGCCATATTCGACAAGCAGCTGCAGATCATAGACATTGTCTAAGCTGCTGCGCTTCAAATTCCGCATATGCACGACGTTCTCTTCGAGATTGTCACGGCCATCGCGCAGTGACTTGACGATAACCTGCACATTCGTTTTGGCCGACTGATATTTATGAATATAAGCCTTCATCGGCGCTTTGCGAAGAAGCTTCTGCACAAGCGTCAGCTGTTTGCTTCGGCTAAGGTCCTCGACCTCGCTCCGCAGCTTGAGCATATTGCTCGCGACTTCGTTGCGCTTGCCGGACATCAGATCGGATAATGGCCTCTCGAGCATCGTAAGCGTCTGTCCGGAGCGCTCCAGCGTCTTCTGGCCTTTCTTCGTGATCTCGTCCATGAGCATATCGAGATTCATCACATCCGTAGTTGCTACCTTGTGCATCGTGCTCTGTACTTCTTGCTCCAGCTTCTGGAGATCTTCATTCTTTAACTGTACAAGCTGTTGAGCCATCGTTCATTCCTCCATTCATTAGTCGGTAAGACGATAACGCTGCTGCATTAATTCGGCCTTCGTGCGCAGCTCCATGAGGTCCTTCTGTTCAATCGTTTGCGTGTAAAAGGTAAGCTTAGAATCGACATCCTTAATGCCATCGAGCAGTAGTCGTCTGTTCTGACGCTTGGCTTCGCCGCTAAGGCGTAAGAACGGATTAATGGTCGAATTCAGATCTTTTCTGACCAAGCGGACGATATTGTGATTAATGCTGGTGTCTCCTAAAGCGACTAAATCTGGAATGAGTCGGTTGAGCCGGGATAGGAGAGCCAGCGTCTTCTGAACAATCTCATCATCGAGATTATTTTTCTCGCCTTCCAGCAGAACCATATCTTCAATAATACCAATATATTCCAGTGCAGAGGCAAGCTCGGGATCTTGAATGCTAGGTGTAACCACTGCAGGAGTAGATGGTGAGTCCACTTGAGCTGGTGCTGAAGGGAGTGGTGAACCAGTAGTTGATGGGTTAATCTGTGCAGGTGCTGGCTCCTGCTCTCTAGCTGCTATTGCCTGCTGCTGCTTCGTACGCTGATTCCACCATAGTGAGATGAGTAATCCGACTGTGGGTATAGCAATAGCTATATACGGGGAGGAGACCAAGTATAAAATAACGGAAACGACGTAACTGCTAACTGCGATGCTTAATGGTAATTTCATTGCATTCATTGCGGCACCTCCATTTTAACATGACCAATCTGAATGTCTGTGCTTGCCCATCTCTAGTTAATTATCCAGTTAGTGGTGTATAGAAGTCAAATGAAATTAAAAAGGAAAGAAAGACCAACATGTCCCTCTCTCCTCTTCAAGCAAACGTTTATTTCATAATAAGAGGCTGCTCCACGTAGCCTGCCTGTATGCCGAACTGCGGAGCAGGAGGGGTAATAGCCTTGCCCTGAAGTGCTTGTACGGCCATATATGGCATATTGACGCCGGAGAGACAAGTGATATAGAGGCCGCCGGACATCCGCGGATTGATCTCAAGAAGCTTAGGAATGCCGTTGTTATATCGCACTTGAATATTGAAAGCGTAAGGAATTCGCAAGCTCTTCGCGATGCGATTAGCAATGTCCAGCAGCTCCGTGGATTCCTCCAGCAGGTAGGTTCTTCCCGTTGATTTGCGGCGCGGTATGGCTGTCAGCATTTCTCCTTCAGCAGTTGCCACGCAGTCGATGCTGTATTCTACCCCGCCTAGCAGCTCCATGACCATAATAGGCTTGAAATGCTCCGTTAGAGCCAGTGTTTCATAGGCCTGCTGAAAGGTCGTCGACAGGGTCACATAGCCGTACAGGTCGCTGAGCGGATCACGCTCATTGTCGATAATTCGGAAGCCCATGCCACCCTCAGATATTGTAGGCTTGAAGCAAACCTTATGTCCAGCTGCTGTAAGCTCCTCATAAGCCTGCTTGAATTGCTCTGCCGTAGTCACGACACGGTAATCTGGAATCGTTACAAGCTCTTTATCCTGCAGCGCTTCATAGAACTTATCCTTCTCGATCATTGAATCCAGCAGCTCAATATCTCGACAGACCATCACCTTCGTGCCAATCTCATCGAAGAGATGGACATAGCGTGATATTTCCTCCATATGAAGCCGAGGAATAAAGATGTCGATCAGGTTTCTTTTGCAGAAGTCCACGCAGAACTCCACGTATTCCAGACCATGGACGTCCGGTTCAGTTTCAATATGATCGGATGCAAGCAAAGACATGTGGTTAATATCCGGATGTGTGCCGTAGAATTCGAATGGCTCGCCATTCGGATTGTTCCGAATCATATTGATATAATGATAAGCTACAGAAAACCAACGATTCATATACACACGAGTCATCTAAATACCTTCTTTCAAATAGTAGGAGGAATGGATGCAGCTAAGCTAAGTTAACCTAAGCGGTTATTTATTTGCGGATATGCGCAAGAATGGAATCTAGCAGCTCATCAGAGGCAAGCGCGCCTCTGGCCTTGGTGAATTGTATATGTGGATGAGAGCTATAAGAGCGGCCCAGCTCTCCATGTACTGGCGAGATCGCATAATCGGCAGCGAGCAGCAGGCTTTCATCGAGCAGGCTATCGCCTGCTGCATAGACATAATTGGAAGCGAGCTGCTCTTTGACATATTGGATAGCAGAGCCTTTGCTTACTTTTTCGGGAACTAGATAAATTTTGCGGCCCTGGAGAGAATAGCTCCATCCGAGAGGGGCAAGCTGAAGCTTCAGCTGCTCCAATTCCTCATGGGGTGCATACTCTCTATCTACAACAATGGAGTAGAACAGCTCATCACAGAGGTCATTCGATTTCACCCAATGGGTAGAGGAGATCGTAGAGAACAAATTAGCAATTTCCGTATGGTCAGCACAATGCTCTTGAACAGCCCTGCGGATGAAGCTGTTCCATTCCTGATCGACCTGTCCATTCCTAAGGATGGTACCGCCATTGCTGACGATGATGTACTCGGGATTGAATCTTTCTCTGATTCCGAATATACGATGGAACTGCTCCGGAATACGCGTCGTGACAGGCACGAATCGAACGATACTCGCCAGCTCCTGCAGCTTGGCTATAGCAGGCTTGGTCATATAGGATATATATCTGTCCTTATACAGCTCCACAGGAATCATATCTTCTAGGGCAGTCTCTCCGCGTGATCGATCTGAATAAATAAGTGTCTGGTCTAAGTCGCTTGCGAATATCATTCCTTATCTCCCTTCAAGGCTTGTATAATGCCGCAGCAGGAATAAGTCATGCTCGGATATTCCTCTGCCGGTACGCCGCGCTCCTTCGCCAGCAGGAGAATATGCTTGAGAGCGGGATTATCGAGCTTGTCGACAAGAATCTTCCAAGGTACTCTCCGCAGCAATACTCGCGTTGTCTCGCCGACGCCTGGTTTAATAAAGTTAATATCAGCAACATCGAACTCCCTTTGGATACGGATAATATCCTGCATGCCCTGCCAAGTAATCTGGTTACTAGCTGCATGGTCTAGTCTCTGCCTCGCCTCTAATTGGGAGTGGGGGGCTGTCTGCTCGAAATAGGCTGAGATCGTGTCGACGAATAGGCGGGAAAGATCGCTTGTCTCCCATTCCTTATAATATTTGGCGCCATGGAAGTCTTGTGGGCCAATGAGATCACTGCGCAGCACAGTACGGCTTAAAAGCCCCGAGACGGTGGAATTCAGGCAAGCATTCGGAATAAGGAAATCCGCTCTCGTCCCGAATATCCGTGTGCAATGGCCCGGATCTGCAAGCACAGCAAGCTCATTATCAAAGGAAAGTCCGTACTTATGCTTCATGGAGCTGCACGCCTCGATGAGCACCTTCTGAATAGCGCCTTTGCCCGTCCAGCCGTCCACGAACTGGATCTGCTTGCCCGGATGGTTCTGATGCATGTACAGCAGAGCATTCTCATCAATACCCTTGCCTCTTATGATGGAGAGGCTGTAGTGGGGCATGTCGATTCCATAGATCTGCTTCATGTATCTATGAATAAGAACGCCGATGGGGGTGCCTCCTCTTGCAAGTGATGCAAGCACCACGTTCGTTCCATGCTTATGAATGATCATCTCGGATACGGTTCCGACCGCAGTGGCAATCTGAACAGCCGTGTCGCTCAGCGTATCATGGAACAGCTGAATGTATTCAGCTGTTGGCTGACGCTCAATAGGCAGGCTCTCCGAATAATGCCCGCCCGTCTGCATAGCGGCCTCACGGTCCTCGGTTCGCTGCTCTAATGAAACATGGCTAAGATCCTTCAGCAGGAAGGTTACATCCTCTGGCTTATAGCTGCCTATAGGCGTAGGAGGGGAGAGCTGAGTTCGGCTGCAATAGACGATATGAATATGCGGAATTCCTAACGAGAGCAGAACCTGCCTGAATTCCTCTAATTGGGCGGCAGCTACCTCACGTTCCATGAATACAAACAGCTCATCATAATGGCCATGCGGAATGTTATAGACGAAATTCGCAACATCCTGATGCTCGGGTGAGGCGAATCGATAAGCGGAATGAACGGCGTACGGTGATTCCGGATAGGGGTGAATAGGACTGCGTGTACTCGATTGATAGGAGATGCCAGAACCCAGCTCTGCGGCTATCCGCATAGGGACGTACATGAACTCTCCTGTACCGAGACACAGCGTCCTGCTGCCAGGTGCTCTATGCTCTCTTAGAAAAGCGGCTGCCTCAGTCACTTCCGCATCAAGCACAAGGCTCTCCTGTGCGGTAAGCCCGAAGCGTCCTGTATGCTTGAGATAAGCCACATCCTGATTCAAAGCAGGGAAGCTGGAAAAATAATGATCAACATGTAGAAAATCGATGAATGGCTCATCTGAATGAAGAGGCTGCTCGACCTGCTGACTGGTGCTCTCAATCGGCTCGCCTTGAACGGTCATTCTTCCCGACACGAGCGATAGACAGTTAATGCTTACGCCAAGCTCCCGTTCGAGCTCGCTGAATCGATTAATATCCGCTTGTGAACGCCAATCAAGCAGGCTGGCGACGATATATTGTTTCTTGCCATAGCGCTTATGAAGGTCGTGAATAATGTTGACCGCCGTTTTGCCGCTCGTCATCTCATCATCAACTAGAACAATCGTGCCGGCGCGTTCGAATAGGGCTGGATCACTGGCATAGCAGCGATGCGTGGTCGCATGAGAATGCTCTTCCTCGAAATCGATGCGTGAGGACATGTAGCTGATGCTCTCCCTGGTCGTATGCAGGAAGCTGCAGCGGCCATCGAACATATCGAACATGCTATGTCCAAGCGCAGTCGCGGTCTCTGCGAACCCAATGAACAAGGTTTCTTCATTCAGTGTCATCTTGCTGCTCTTCATGAGTTGGTAGACGTCAGCAGCGTATTCAGGCTCCTCTAGTGCATGAAGCAGCTGCTCCATAGCAATAGGAAGCGGCTGGCCTCTGAACTGTTGATACAACAGCCCGAGAGCTGCACCTGACAGCAGGGACACATGTGGCTGCACAGGGATGTGCTTGCCAAGCACTTTGCTTACGAATAGGAAGCTGCGTTTCTTATTCATACGCGCAGCCATCTGGAACAGACGCTCCAGCGGGAGGTTAAAGGCGTTGCCGGTCACTTCAATCGTAACCTTCAAATCTCCGATAATATTATACGATTGCGGATTCTCGTTCTTCTGCGAGTAAGCAGGTGAAGTTCTGGTTTTCATTTAGCACCCCGTATATGTTCGATCTGATCAGCATTCGTTTGGCCCAAGTCATATGGGGCTTGAATTCATTCATTTTGTTCGCATAACGGCTCTTCATCACGCCCACATCACCATGGTTATTCTGTATGATATGGAGGGCATCCATGTATTCCTCATGAGTAACCGCAAGCATGGATTGCACGGGCTTAATGTGAGTAGGATGAATAATCGTTTTTCCAATAATGCCGTTTTCTTTGTCCATAGCTACTTCGCGAATGAGACCATCCACATATTTATTAATGTAGTCCATTCGCAATTGCCGTCCATGGCGACCCATGCTTTCCTCGAATGGCGTCTGGCGAAGCTGCGGCTTGAACACTCGATCACTCTTGAAATATTCCCATACCGGCCCAGAGATGACGTACTGATTATCCATTCTTCCGAAAATGTTCACGATATCCGCAATACAATCCCGAATTACGCCAATATCATAGATCGTATGGTCAGGGCTTCTCCGAAGACCGAACAGGCTGGAGAAATCCGTTGCGCCAATCCGAACATTGAGCACATAGCGTTTGTGTTCATTGAGCAGCTTAGAGAGACCCTGCAGCGTATCGACTCTAGTCTCCCGGAATATAACTTCTGCGCTCTCTAGAATAGGCATACCGTACAGCGTTGGACTTGATGGAGACGAGCGCTCGTTATATTCCGCGAGAAGCCGCAGATACTCGCCGCCGGTCTCCACGTTGAACTTGGGGAAGACAATGCCAGTAACGAATTCGATCTCCTCGCCGAAAAAAGAGAGTAATCGCTTTAATTGATCAACAGAGCGTACTCGGATGAATATAAGCGGGATATCGTCGCTGCGCAGCAAGCCTCTGGAGATGTAATAGCCAATCTTCAATAGGGAGGACTTCAGCGTATTCTCCGCATATTCGAGCTGATTGTCACCAACGGCATCCTCAAGGTCAAGTACCATCGATACGAGCCCCTCATGTTTATTCGCTGCGAGATCATCTGCAATTGTATCTTTGGTAGCAGGCATATACAGCGCTGCACCAATAGCGTGTGCTATCGTTTCTTTATCCGTATAGTTACTGAAATGTGTTGGAAGGGAATAAAACAAACTCTGCTCTTCTTCAGGTGTAAGATAGTTGAAATACCTCAAAGCAATCCCTCCTATAAGTGTTAATTAAAGAAACGTAGATTTAAAAAATATCCCTCGTAAGCGATTGAGGGATATTTCTTTGGTAGATTTATTCGTATGACTAGACTATACGGTATGGGATTCTCTTCTTTTGCGCCAAGCGCTGAATAATAAGGTTCCTCCGAATACAGCGACGATTAGACTGAAGAATAATGCATGCGATACATGGAAGTCGTATGCGCCTGCAATCATTTTGACAGCGATAACGATAATGAGAATAAAGGCCGCTTTCTCAAGCTCTGGGAACTTGTCGATAAGCTTGAGGAATACTTGAGCAACGCCACGCATCATAAGAACGCCGAGAATACCGCCTAGGAACAGAACCCACACTTCTTCGCTGACACCGAATGCCGCGAGAACACTGTCGATACTGAAGGCAATATCCATAATCTCTACAGCAAGCACCGTACGCCAGAAGCCATAGCCTTTATTCTGAACCTCAGCATCTTCTTCCTTGTTCTTCTTGCCGATGTACGGAATTAAAGGGATGCCGCCAACACGGGCAAGCTTGAATTCGAGATGGAATAGATTGCTTAAGGCAATCCACAATAGATACAAGCCGCCCGCGACCTTGATCCACGTAATCTTGACGAGATAGACACCCACGCCGATGGCGATAAAGCGGAAAATATAAGCGCCGATAATGCCATAGAACAGGGCTTTCTTCTGCTGCTCCTTCGGCAAATGCTTAACCATAACGGCTAATACGAGTGCATTATCCGCTGACAGTAAGCCTTCTAGCAGGACAAGCGTCGCAATGATCCCCCAGTTGGTAGGATTCGTGAACACCTCGGACAGATTGTCCCAGCTGAAGAAGGTACCGAAATTCGACAGCACATTCTGAATAAAATCAACCATGCGTGAAAACCTCCGGATTGTGCGTTATTTACTTCCTTTAACCCATCGAAGACCCCAGCGATAAGCTTCATCAAGCTCCCTATGCCCAGAGTAATATTGGACAAGCCGCTGTATGCTGAAGGTCTGATCATCTACGTTCTCAATCATCGCGATGGCACACATTCCTTTTCGATTGTTATGCTCGTCCATGCGCACTTCAATATCTGGTCCGCCTGCTTGCGCGATGGTAACTACGCCGGCAGCCTCAGCCCAGTTGGTTGCACCTGAATAGATATAAGCATAGATAACGATTCTCTTAATCTCAGATACTTTATTTCCATTGATTCTAAGGTTTTCTCCAGTCTTAATAGAGCCCGTGCGATCATCACCGTCCAGTGACACATAGGGTGCACTGGTTAAGCTGCCGAAGCTGTTGCCCAGTGCCTGCACAGTACCCTTCTGACCGTTCTTAAGCTCATACAGGCATCCAACATCAAGATCGACACCTCCGCTTGAGCGGCTGAAAAATCCAGTGGATGCTTTTTTCTGATTCCAATTCAGATTAATGACGATCTCACCTAGTGAGCCAGACTTCTTCTGTAGGTTAATCGTATCTCCATGCTTCTTAAGTGAGATCTTGCTGAGGCTAATGGATGAGACTTCTGCTGCAGGTGGTATGGGCTCCGGCGGCTTCGGCGGAATAACAGGGGCTTTCACTGGTGCAGCAGGAGCAGGAACTGGAGCCTTCACATCAGCATCAGCCTTCACTTCAATTCCAAAGCTGCTGCATAGTGAAGCCAGTCCGCCTGTATATCCAGATCCGATGGCATTGAATTTCCATTCGCCGTTATATCTATATAAATCTCCTACGACAATGGCAGTCTCGGAAGAGAAATTTTGTCCAATCTCATACCGCAGAATTTCGCGGCCTGTTCCTTGGTCAATAATACGTAAGTATGCATCTTTCACATTAGAGAAGTTCTGTTTTCTCGTTTCCCCATCATAGATAGTTAAGGTGAACGAAATACGTTCAATCGTTCGGGGTACATCGCTAATACGGATATTCACTTGCTCCTTATCAACGCTGCCTGCATAGTTCTGTTTGTGATCGCCTGCCAGCTTAATAGAGCTGCTAGCATCAGTAGGGTTACTGTAGAATATCAAATCATGATCACCAGAGGCTTTCCCATTGGCCTGCAATAGAAAGGCTGAGAAATCGACATCAATGCCTGGTGAGCTAGTCCAGCCCATCCCCACTACGAGGGTGTTCAAGGCAGAATTGTTTTTGGTGATATCTGCTTTTTGGCCTTTTGTTAATGCCAGCTCCATACGTATACCACCCTTCGCTAGTTAATATTATGGAAATTGAGGATCGGCGGACCTGCCACCTGGAATTACACAGTTAGTCCATAGTTGCGGCACAGTGCAGCTAGTCCGCCAGAGAAGCCGGACCCGACGGCTTGGAATTTCCAATCCGCTCCATGACGATACAGCTCGCAGAATACAATCGCTGTCTCGACAGAGAAGTCTTCACCCAGATCGTAGCGCAGCACCTCTTGTCCCGTTGACTCATCTACTAAACGGACGAATGCGTTGGAGATCTGTCCAAAGTTCTGATGCTTGGACTCGCCATCATGGATGGTAACGCTAATCCCAATTCGCTGAATGTGAGCAGGAACCTTAAGGAAATCAATCTTAATCTTCTCATCGTCCCCGTCTCCATCACCTGTGCGATTATCTCCTGTATGCTCAACGGCTCCGTTATAGGCAACTAAAGCGTTGTAGAATACGAAATCCTTCTCGTCCTTGGCTTTGCCATCCTGGTGAAGTAGAAATGCACTCGCATCGAGGTCAATTTCACCACCGCCTGTATACTTGTTCGTATCCCAGCCTAGACCGAGAACAACCTTGGTAAGGGCTGGATTCGTTTTAGTAAGATCAATTCGTTGCCCTTTGGATAGATTGATGGACATCGTATGCATCCTCCTTTTTCCTAGCAAGCTATTGATTCTGAAGAAAGGGCCGCCACAGGCGACCCTTACGGGTAAATAACGATATTAGCTAGCAGATAGACCGAAGTTGCGAGCAAGACCAGCTAGGCCGTCTTGGAAGCCGCTTCCGATTGCGCTGAATTTCCATTCGCCGGAATGACGATACAGCTCACCTACGATAACTGCCGTTTCAACAGAGAAATCTTCTCCAAGATCGTAACGGATCAGCTCAGTGCCGCTCTGCTCATCAACGATACGAACGAATGCGTTGGATACTTGTCCAAAGTTTTGGCTGCGCTCTTGTCCATCATAGATTGTGATGCAGAAGGAGATTTTGTCAGTTTCTGCAGGAACAGCAGCAAGATCAATTGCTACTTGCTCATCATCGCCTTCACCAGCGCCAGTACGGTTGTCGCCAGTGTGAACAACAGAGCTGTTGCCGTTCTTTGGATTGTTGTAGAAAATAAAATCAGACTCTGAGCCCGCTTTACCTTGTGCGTTCAAGCAGAAGATGGAAGCGTCAAGGTCGAAGTCTTTGCCGCCATCATATTTATTTGTATCCCAGCCAAGACCTACCGTAATCTTCGTTAGACCCGGATTGGTTTTGGTAAGGTCGATTTTTTGTCCTTTGGATAAGCTGATAGCCATTTAAGAAACCCTCATTTCGTTATAGATTATTGGTATTGACGTGCAAGAATATCGACGTGGGCAGCGTGAGCGCCTTCGCCAATTGCATTGAATTTCCATTCCCCATTGTGTCGGTAAAGCTCACCAACAACGAGTGCTGTTTTGCCAGCATAGCTATCTGTAAGGTTGAAACGAATCAGCTCTTGATTGTTAGCGGGATTCACGATGCGGATAAAAGCTGATTTGATCATGCCGAAATCTTGCTTTCTCGATTCGCATTCGTAGATGTTGACCACGCACAGGATTTTGTGGATATGCGATGGAACGCGGTCAAGCTGAACAATAATTTGCTCATCATCGCCTTCGCCAGCGCCTGTAATGTTATCCCCAGTATGAACGACGGAATTACAACCACTCTGCTTGTTGTAGAAGCAAACTAGATTTTTTTCACCGCTTAGCTTGCCATCAGCATCCAACAATAATGCGGATGCATCACAGTCCACGTTAGCAGCCTTTTTCATACCGAAGAAGCCGCCTTTAACTTCTGCTGGGTCCCAGCCGAGTCCTACAATAACTTTACTAAGTCCGGTGTTTCCCTTAGTTAAGTCTACCTTCTGACCTTTCACGAGAGAGATACTCATCGTATTTGCACCTCCTTTCCAAGAATGAGGTTCTAATGCTGTTCATCCATGAATGGAAGCAGCAATGTCATAACATACCCACCAATACGCCTATTCGACAATAAAGTTCCAAAAAAAAGTGGGATAAAACATAATTCTACACATCCTTAATAGTACCTCTTTATTATGACATTTAAATGTATGTAAAACTAGTTCTCTATATGGGCTGGTGCGATTAAGGGATGATTCCAAAAACCTACGTATTTACGAAAAAAGATGTAGAAAAAATAAACAAAAAACGAGATAATTAAAAGTAAGAAAATAAGTAAGCGCGAGGTGGTCGCATGGAAATTATAAAAAGGTACAAGAATACACTTATTGTTGCTGCCTTAATCCTCATTAATGGTCTCTTTCTACTATCACTCCTTCTTTCTAATGATTAATTTATTCTAGATACATACAGGCTCGTCAAAAAGCGATCAACCTCGGTTGATCGCTTATTTTGTGCGGTCTATGCCAATTAAGACTGAATCGCATATCGGCTGCGGAGCGTGCTGATCATCTCCGCAATCTGCTCTGGCGTTGGCATGACGAAGCGATTCGCCGCGGCTTCGAGCCCAGCGGCTGTCTGCCCGCGGCGAATCGTCCGCTTCACAGCCTCAGCGAAGACAGACGCGCCATTCTCTTTAAGCCCAGCTAGCTCAGCCAAGCTGGCAGTACTGCTGCTCTCGACCATAGGGTGATCTGAATCTATGGCGTCTGCAGCGGCAATGTCATAGAAGGAGCGGACCAGCTCAGCACGCTGCTGGCCTGATCCTTCCGCGATGACGAAGGCCTGAACGATGAAGGCATGGGCCTGCCTCCGCTGCGCGATGCCGCAGAACTTGAAGCCATCGATGCTGAGATCGAAATCTCCGGGGCAATAAGCCCCAGCAATCTCACCTTTATCGACGCTGTATCCTGTTTCGTACAGGGCATGCTGAATGAGACCATACATCCGTTCGAAATCCTGATGGAAATGGAAGTCCAGCGTGCTAGGCTTCGGCAGAATAAGCGACAAATTGACAACTCCAAGGTCAAGAGGTACGGCTGCACCTCCAGAGTTGCGAACTGCAGTAGCCCAGCCTTCAGCTTCAAGCTTGCGCTGTGCTGCAGGTGCACCAGGCAGCCGGCTGTCACGGAGACCCATGACGAAGGCTTGCGGATGCCGCCAAATATGGCATATAGCAGGTCCACCCTGTCCCGTATTTCTGCATAGCAGCTCATCTAATGCAAAAGGATAGAGTACATCCTCCTGCGACAGATCATTCATTCGATCAAGCAGCAATATATGGTCTAGTCCTAATTGTTCAATAGCATTCATGCCGCATCCTCACTCGTCGTTATGATTTGAATTAATCATAACGATCACTAGAGGCCATTACAAGATGCCAGCCTATGTTAAGGAGCGATGGTCTCATCTGTCATACCGTTCGTTGCAGCAGGGTCAGTAGTCGCAGCTGGCGGGTTATTCACATTATCGTTGACATTGTTATCCGTCGTGTTGTTGCATGCAGAAGCAGTGAGTAGAATAACGGCACTCATCGCAGCAACCGCGATCCATCTGGAGCTCATCTTAAGTGTTGTTTTCATTATAAATATCCCCTTTCGACGCTTGGTCGGTTTGTTGTAGACTTTCTATCCTTTAATTAACCATGGGGCGTGGAATGAATCACTTCTCTGCATGAGAAAACCTTAAGATTGGATGCAATGGAATCAGGGTAATAAGCAGGTTGCAAGCGGTTACAGAAATTGATTTACAACCCCTATATATTGTTGTAAAATCCAAGGTGATTTTCCAGTTTACAAATAATTGTAAGTAGTCTTCTGGTGGGACAATAGCCTCCTAATTGCACACGAATAGAAGCATGTGAAGGAATGAATGTGAGGGATAGAGGAGCTGAGAATATGAGAGATTCTGCTTCAATATTGACGGATCAGACAGGCCCCTCTCAGAGAAGTGAAGAGCTTCTCCGAGTAGCTGGGCTGAAGCGAACCTTCGGGCGCGGACCTAAGGCGGCAATCGTGCTGCAGGGCGTTCATTTATCAATCGCCCCGGGCAGACTTGTGGCGTTGAAGGGCAGATCAGGCTCCGGCAAGACGACACTGCTTAATTTAATAGGCGGGCTGGACTTGCCTACCGAAGGCACCATTACATTCGCAGGTGATGTGCTTAGTGAGCTGTCAGATAAGCAGAGAGGAGATAAACGGCGAACGGAGATGGGACTTATTTTTCAATCATTCGCTTTATTCCCGCTCATGTCTGCGTATGAGAATGTCGAGTTCGCCATGAGAATTGCGGGAGTGCCTTCCAATAGAAGGAAGGAGGCAGCCCTGCAGGCGCTTGATTATGTTGGGCTCACGCCGCGCATGCATCATCGTCCCTTCGAGATGTCAGGCGGGGAGCAGCAGAGAACGGCGATAGCCCGTGCCATTGCGCATAAGCCGAAGCTACTGCTGGCAGATGAGCCTACTGCGGAGCTGGACAGCCGTACGGGACTGCATATTTTAAGCGGGCTTCGCAGCCTCGTATCCGAGGAAGGAATGACCATTATTATGACGACTCACGATCCAGCCATTATGGAGATCGTCGATGAAGTATATGAATTGGAGGATGGAATCATTGTTGAAGCTTCCTCGACATAGGCTTGCTGCGGCGTCGTTGATCGTTATTTCTCTACTGTTAGGCTGTTCACTCATTCCCCCGGAGGAGGAGGCGATTAAGCCGCCGCTTGTGAAGCCTGCTGAACAGAATTATTCAACCGAGCTTGTGAAGAAGGATGTTATTCGCAGAGAGATAAAGGGAACAGGGGTATTCGAATCAACGGAGACGGAGCTGGCGCAATTCACAGCCAAGGGCGGCAGGCTGAAGAAGCTGCATGTTCAATCTGGGGATACGGTGAAGAAAGGCGATCTGCTGGCTGAGCTGACCGTTGATGGTCTGGATGTTCAGCTTCTGGAGCAGAAGCTTGTGCTTCAGCAGTCTGAATATGCCTTGAAGGAGCAGAAGCGAAGCTCGTCTGATGAGGAGCTGCTTCGCATGGCTGAGCTGAAGCTGGAGATCGAGCAGCTGAAGGCTGATAAGCTCGCTGAGGCACTGGAGACAAGTCAGCTCCGGGCAACAATGGATGGGCTTGTCGTATTCGTCGAGGACCTGAAGACGGGGGATCTCGTTGAGCCTTATCAGACGCTGGTTGGAGTAGCCAATCCGAATAAGCTGCGCTTCGCCTATCAGTCCTCGGATTCTGGACTAATTGCCGAAGCGGAGGTAGGCATGAAGGCCGAGGTTATGATCAAAGACAGCTTCAAGGGTATTGGTCTAGTCGTGCAGACACCCTCGTCGGCACCTGCAACGACGAATGAAGGCTTAGCAGGCAAGTATAAAAGCACACTGTATATTACACTGGATAAGCTGCCTGCCGAGCTGGCAATGGGTACAAGCGGCGATTTGGCTATTATATTAACCGAGCATACGGATGCACTTATCATTCCAAGAAGCGGCCTGCGATCCTATTTGGGCCGGACATTCGTCCGAGTATTGGAGGGCAGGGCGCTGCGGGAGATCGATGTGGAGGTCGGTATTCAATCCTCTACGAAGGTAGAGATTACTGCGGGTCTGGAGGAAGGTCAGGCTATCGTATTGAATTAGTGCCGGCATCATAAGATTTCCTTAAGGAGCGGAGGCTTACCTGTGGCATTATTGTCTATGATTATTCGCAAAATGACGCAAAACAAATGGCTCGAGCTCAGCCTGCTTATGGGCCTAATCATCACCGTTGGCCTTGTATCGAGTGTTCCAACCTATACAGAGGCAATCTTGTCCCGCATGCTAGTTAAGGAGCTTGAGACGAGTATGGGCAATCAATATCCAGGTGCTATCTATGCGAAGTTCGTCTATGCAGGCTCATCCGAGGGTGCTCAAAGACTGCACAAGCAAGCAAGTGATGATCGTTTTATTGCGGATGCTGTTATTAAGGCGCTGCCCGTACCGCTGCTCGCGCAGACATCGGAGATCCAGACGAATCTATTCCAGATGAAATCCGATCAGCTGTCCGAGACTAAGCCGAATACGGTCCTAAGAGCGAGGCTGAGCGGGATTACGGATGTGGAGCAGCACATTCGGCTTATCGATGGCCGGATGCCTGCTGACGCGCCGGTAGATGGGGTCTATGAGGTGCTGGTGACGGAAAAGGCCCTTAGCTTCTTTCACGCTGTTCTTGGCACTGTATTTACGATTGAGGACAAGAATGTAAAAGGCAGTGTTCAAGTCAAGCCAGTAGGGGTATTCACCAAAATAACGGATGACGACCTGTTCTTCCAGTCGAGTGATTTAAGCAGCTTCAGTAACGTCCTATTGATGAATCGGACTTTGCTGGAGACGGATTTGCTAGAGCCCTCTGTCATCCTTATTGGCTCTAATTCTTGGTATTTTGCCCCTGATTATTCGAAGCTTGAGCTAAGTAATGTTACAAGCTATATGCAGGCTGTGGAGCTCGTAAGAGAGAGAATGAGGTCGAATTATCAGGATACTCTGGAAGCGAAGTCCATGGATGTTATTCAGCAGTATTTTGACCGGGCGGGGAGCCTGCGTGTTCTGATGTGGTCCTTGAACGTGCCTGTGCTTGTCATGCTTGCCTTGTATGTCTTCATGGTGTCCAACTTGATTACGAATAGGCAAAAGACCGAGATTGCCGTGCTGCGAAGCCGCGGAGCCTCACGCCTGCAGATTGTATTGTCCTATATCGTGGAGTATAGCGTGCTCGGTGGCATAGCCGTCGCCGCTGGTCCCCCGCTTGGACTGTTCCTCACCAAGGTGCTGGGATCCTCCAATGGGTTCATGTCATTCGTACAGCGCTCTGGTATTCGCGTTCAGCTGAGTAGCGAGGTTTACTTGTATGCGAGTCTTGCGGCCTTAAGTACCCTGCTTATCATGCTTGCCCCAGTCATTGCTGCTACGAGAGCAACGATTGTCAGTCACAAGCAGCAAATGGCGAGAATGCACCATACACCGCTCTGGCACAAATTTTATCTCGATGGGATCGCATTGGGATTATCCTTGTATGGCCTATGGATCTTCCGCCGCAGGATGGAGACTCTGCAGAGCCTAGGGCTTGGGAATGAAGATCTGCGGATTGATCCGCTTCAATTCGCTGTTCCTGCATTATTCATCATAGGAGCTGGGATGCTGCTGCTTCGTGTCTACCCTTATTTGCTGCGGCTCATCTACTGGATGGGGCGGAAGTGGTGGCCTCCTTCTCTGTATGCGACCCTCATTCAGGTTGGCCGCTCCATCGCAAGCTACCAATTTCTAATGATTTTCCTAATGATGACGATTGCGACGGGTATGTTCAGTGCTAGTGCGGCAAGGACAATCAACAGCAATGTCGAGGATCGGATACGCTACAGCAATGGGGCGGATATCGTCGTGCAGACGGAGTGGCCCAATGATGCTCCACCGCCGTCCGTAACAGGCGGCCCACCTACGTCTTCTGAGCCGGAGCTGGCGGGATCGAAGCAGATTCATTACACCGAGCCTCCATTCGATCCCTATACCGAGCTTAAGGGCGTCGAGCATGCGGCCAAGGTATTCGTGAAGGAGACGGCAAGGTTCTCTGCTAATGAAACGAATGGGCTAGCGACCCTCATGGGTATCGATACAGATGATTTCGGCTATACATCATGGTTCCGTAATGGTCTGCTTCCCTATCCTTACTATGAATATTTGAATGTCATTGCTGGGGAGCCGAAGTCCGTTCTGATTTCAAGGACACTGGCGGAGAACAGCCAATTACAAGCTGGTGATACGATCTGGGTAGGCTGGGATGGGGTAGACCAGCAGCCATTCGTCGTGTTCGCTGTCATTGATTATTTTCCGACGTTTAATCCGAACCCACAATCAGCGCAATCACCTCCGCCTAACCTTATTGTCGGGCATCGCCAGCAGATCCAGACTTATTTGTCTCTGGAGCCTTATGAGGTATGGCTTAAGCTGAGGCCGGATGCATCGCTAAGTGAGCTTTACCGTGATATGGAGGATAGGAAGCTTGCTATTACCGCTATTAAAGATACGACGGAAGATTTGCGTATAGGGAAGACAGATCCCTTCCTCATGGCGGTCAATGGCACGCTGACGCTAGGTTTCCTAATTTCACTGGCTGTGAGCTTCACTGGCTTTCTCTTATACTGGATGCTCGTCCTGCGCGGAAGAACGCTGCAGAATGGCATTATGCGGGCAATGGGGCTATCGCTGCGCCAGCTGCTCGGGATGCTGACTGCCGAGCAGCTTCTGACTTCGGGAGCTTCCATTGTGATTGGTCTAATAACGGGATTTGCAACAAGCCGTCTATTCGTTCCGGTGTTCCAGAATGCCTTCGACGCGAAGACACTTGTGCCGCCATTCCGCGTCATTGTTGACCCAGCCGATTCCATCCGAATCTATCTCTTCGTTGGGATGACTATCGTCATTGGATTATGCATTCTTGGCTATATGCTGTCGCGATTGAAAATTCATCAGGCGATTAAGCTAGGGGAGGATTAACCGTTGATTCACTGTGAAGGCTTAGTCAAAATATACAAGGCTGCGGAGTTTGAAGTATTCGCGCTGCAGGGACTTGATCTGCATGTGGAGACAGGTGAGCTGATGGCGATTATCGGCAACAGCGGCAGCGGCAAGTCAACCCTGCTGAATATGCTGGGTGGGCTTGACCGTCCGACTGCAGGAGGACTATCTGTCGATGGCAAGGATCTCATGAAGTTCAAGGAACGTGATTTGGTTCGGTATAAGCGGGAGAGTGTCGGCTTCGTTTGGCAAAATAATGCCCGTAATCTTATTCCTTACCTAACGGCCCAGCAGAATGTGGAGCTGCCGATTCTGTTGAATGGCCGGCGCAAGCAGGAGCGGGCACGCGAGCTGCTGGAGGCAGTGGGCTTGAGCCACCGCGCACACAATAAGCTGCAGCAGCTGTCAGGAGGCGAGCAGCAGCGAGTTGCTATCGCTATTGCGCTTGCTAATCATCCCAGACTGCTGCTCGCCGATGAGCCGACGGGGTCAGTCGACTCGCGTATGGCCTCACAAATTCTGGAGCTGTTCAGAGAGCTTAATCGGACGCTTGGCTTGACGGTCGTTATTGTCACCCATGATCCTGAGCTCGCCCGCAAGGTGGATAGGGTTGTGGCTATTCGTGACGGCAAAATCTCCTCGGAGATGCTTCGCCGCAGATCGTACTTGGAGGAATTGGCAGAGCTCTCCGAGCATGAGGCAGCGGAGAGAGAATCGCATGTGGAATATGCTGTTCTAGACAAAGCCGGCCGCCTCCAAGTGCCATCTGGCTACTTGGAAACGGCCGGCTTCAAAGACAAGCGCAAAGTTCGGGTCGAGCTGGAGGGCGGCAGAATCGTATTGTCTCCACCAGATGAAAGCTAGCTTACAGCGGCTGCGGCAGAGGCAGGGGCAGAATGATCTCGACACAGGTTCCGCTGCCAAGCTCACTCTGGAAGCTCATGCTTCCTTTGTGATTGGCTATAATCTGCTGGCTGACCATAATACCTAGACCATTGCCCTCTTCCTTCGTGGTGAAGAAGGGTTCTCCTAATCGCCGCAAAGCTTCATCAGTAATGCCTGACCCGTGGTCCGTAATCCGAATAATGATCTTCTGTCCATCAGCTGTGCGGGTGAGCTGGACGCCCAGCTCACCGCCTGCTGGCATGGCTTCCATTCCATTCTTAATCATATTGACGAACACCTGCTTGAGCTGGTTCACTTCACATCGGAGCGGTGGAATGTGATCGTCGAATTGAGTGATGATCTGGATATTATTGAAGTTAGCCTCTGAATGGAGCAGCATCACGATATCATTCATAATCTCTTCCAGATTGGCAAGCTGATATTTGCTTGCCTGCGGCTTGGCGAATATGAGAAATTCACTAACGATGAAGTTAATGCGGTCAAGCTCAGACAGCATAATATTCAAGTAGCTTGGAGCGAGCTTCCCATCTCTCTGGAGCAGTTGAACGAAGCCGCGCAGCGTTGTCAGCGGGTTGCGCACCTCATGAGCGACGCCGGCAGCGAGCTGACCGACGACAGATAGCTTCTCTGAACGGCGAAGCACCTCCTCGGTCTGTTTGCGTGCTGTAATATTCCTCGAGATTGTAGCAATTGCGATAATTCTGCCGCTCTCGTCCCGGATCGAAGAAACGGTGATGCTGAGGTCTAGCAGCTTCCCTTCTTTATCGTAACGGACCGTCTCAAGGTCGGTCACTGAGCCGCCTTTCATAACTGTGCTCTGAATGTCGATCTGTTCATCTACATATTCCTCAGGAACATGATCAAGAGTGCTATTGAGCGCTTCTTGCTCGCTCCAGCCATACATCGTCTCGAACGCTTTGTTTACTTGAATGATGCGTCCGTCCAAATCCGATACATGAATGGCATCTGAAGTATGGTTGACGAAGGATTCCAAATATTGCTTCGTATGTCGCAGCTCCTCCGCAGCATCCGTTAATCTCGTCGTATAGCTATGGAGATTATGACTCATCGTGTTGACGCGAGAAGCCAGCAGTCCAAGCTCATCTCTGCTCCGCAAATGAATGCGGGCTCCGAAATTCCCTGCGGCAATTTCATTCACCTTAACCAGTATCTGATTAAGGGAACGCACCATAAAGCTGACAATGAAAGAGCTCGCAGCTACAGTAAGCGCAATCAAGCCAAGGGATATCGCGGATTGCGGAATAAGCTGACGAAGCAGCGAATGCTCAATCGTCGAATGGTCGAAGCTGACGCCAATAACGAATGGTTTGGCAGCTTGGATCGGGATAAAGCTCTTCATCAGCTTCTTGCCATTAATGGTTGTTTTCGTCGTCACGACTTCTCCGGTCTCGGAGGCCTTGTGAATGTTGGCTACATCATGGAGAGTATCTGTGAAGGTATACTGACCGAATATAACACTGCGGACGTCTAGATTGTAGACAGGCAGCCCTTGCTTGATCTTGATGAGCGGCTTCTGTCCGACGAACTGCGGATCGAAGCCAGTCACCTCGAGAATCTCTGGATTATCTCTTAGCACCTGTGAGGCGATGGCCTCGCTTCCGTTCGTCTGCTCGAAATCCAGAAATTCCTTCGCATTGACAAATGGATTAATAATATAGTTGGTCGTTCCGTCGTAGTAGCTGCCCCACTTATTAATCTGATTAGGGTCAGAGGTAGAGAAGTTAATCGGTCCTGACCAGAAGTTCGGCAGCTTCTGTCCTTCAGGAATCGTTACATTATAGTTATCGAACAGCTGATTGAATGCTGTGAACCAGTAGTCCCATGTTTTGGAGCTCAGGTTGATCTCTTTGGGATCGGATGATTTCAATACAACAATGTCGTCATTTATTCTTTTCCACAGCGTTATATGGTCGACACCAATCTCTTTGCTCAATTGGACGAGCTGCTCGTTCTTGACGTTGTCTATATTGGGATCAAGCTGGTTCTTGGCAGCTATGGCGGCGAGTCTAAGCCGTTCCCCTAACATATTCTCAATTAACAGCTTGGATTTCTGCGCAGATTCCATGGTCTCCCCAATTTGCTTGGCAATAACAATCATCTGCTGTTCAGCATTGTGCTGAAGCTGGGACTTAGAGGAGAAGTAATAGATCGATATGTTCAGTAAAAGGATAATAGCTACGGTCAATGAAATGAACCATGATAGTTTCGCTTTAATCGACAATATACTTGCCTCCCGTGATATTCTAAGCTGCATTAGTATGATTAGACATTCTGCTGTAGAATTCCTTGTTTATTCAAAATATTAGATTATGAAGTATATACGTACGTTGGTGTCTGCAACTATTATAATATGTCGAGTAGATAGCTCCAAATAACTCCTAACCAAAATAAGAAGAATAAAATATTCAAAATTATGGAAAAAAAGGACATATAAACATAGGCAGGTGGCCTATTGTTTATATGTCCTTTTATGAATGTAACGCTTATACGGCTGCAGATCATGCTAAGTGTCTATCGCGTAGTTAGCCTTCTTGTCGGCGCCTAACCAGAAAGAATGAACCAGCGGCAATCAATACGACGGCAAGGAATGGACGCAGTACCGTCATTTGATTGAAGAATGTGCCGATTGAGAAGACTGCGAAGAACAGCAGGGAGAGCACGGTTAGAATATTGATCGGAACGAGCAGCCATTTGTTGCGCTTGCCGAACCAATATAATTCAAATAGGCCTACGGCGGGTGCTAATACAAATCCAGGCCACATATATACCCAGTTGTCGAATAACATCGCGATCTGGGACACGATTCCTGCGGTGAGCAGCACGCCTCCGGGAACAAGGAGGCCGATTCCTTTTCTGCCGGTCATGGAGAAATACATCCAGTGGAAGAACAGGCCTAGTGGAATGACGAACAGGCTGGGCCAGAAATAACTGAAAATCGTGCCTGGACCGAATGTCTGCCCTTGATTCAGGAACAGGTAGACACCGAACAGGATGAGGACAGGACCAAGGATCGTTCGTTTAGTCATGTATCACAAACTCCTCTACTATAGTAATGGTTAATACCAGCATACATGGAAGTTCGTTCACTGTCCTCATTCTTGGGGGGATACACCTACTGGACTAAAGTCTAGTTAAGCAGGTTAATCATAATTCCGGATAGATTTCATAGGGATGAAGCTGGCACTAACGATGATGAGCATAGCGACGCCGCTAATTGTAATGATGATGGCAGGGCCGTAGATATCGGATAGGATCGAGAATACAGCAAGACCGATCGGAGGAGCGACACTCGTTAACGAGCCTAGCAGCCCGAATACTCTTCCTTGCAGTGAAGGCTCGATGGCTAGTCGCAGCAAGACGAATACCATTGTGGTGCTGAACGAGAACAGGAACCCGACGAGCAGAATGAATGGAAGCGCCACGAAGGCTGTGCTCGATTGGGCGATGATAATGAATAGTGGTCCCATGCCGAGCAGACTGCCCATAATCCATATGCCTTTCTTACGCAGCCGGGTGTCTAATCGGATAATGAGGAACGAGCCAACGACATAACCAAGAGGGATACAAGCCTCCAGCAAGCCGAACATGAAGGGGGTAGCCTTCCACACCTGTACAGCCATTACTTGAATGAGCATGAAGGTAGAGGTGAAGAAGAATATCGCTAACGGCAGCAGCAGAATAATAGACCTGACGAAGGTGTTGCTCCAAATGTAGCGAAAGCCGGATGTGAAATCCTCCTTGAAGGAGGTCTTGGTCGCTGCCTCTGCCTTTTCTGTCTGCTGTGACGAGTAGGGGAATTGGCCTGCGAAGAAGATGAGAACAGCGGATAGCAGGAATGCGACCGAATCAATGGCTATTGCGAATACGCCACCGAAAGCAGCTACTGCAATGCCGCCCAGCGCGAAGCCTCCTATGCGAATGAAGTTATCTGCGATGGTCATGAGGCCAACGGCCTTGGTGACATGATCCTTGCCAACAAGATTAATGAGAGAAGCTTGAAAGGCAGGGGTTCGGAAGGCAGATGCCAGTGAAACTAGACCGGTTAGCAGGACAATGACAATGAATGGGCTGCCAGGCAGGTACATCATTAGAGCGATCAGGGCTACCAGAACGAAGCGAACGAGATCCGTAGTCCACATAAGGGTTCGCCGGTCCACGCGATCAGCAATCGTTCCGGCGACTGATCCGAACAGCATGACGACGATGAGCTGCGTAATAAAGACGGTGGACATAAGCTTGGCGCTGCCGGTTGTCTGCAGTACCCATAGATTCAGTGCAATGCTGTGGAACGTATTGCCTAATAAAGAAATGCCATAGCTTGTGAATACGATCGTAAAGGGACGATTGCGCCAGATGGAAGTCTCGACTGCCTGTGCTTGTTGTGAACTTCCAGGCTGGGGGGATGGTTTAGCGAGCTCAAGCATGGTTTATCCTCCTTCAGATTGGGGCACGGTTAGTCTGTGGTGCTAGAAATCAACTGCCCTTCTATTTGTATATATTTATGGGTCGGAACGTAGGCTTCATGGCGAAGCATCTGCATAATGAGCTGGAAGGCCTCATCTGTCTTGCGGTCCCCAAAGGTTAGGCGTGCTGCAGGGAGAGGGAGGATATCCGGACAGTTAGAGGTGCAGATGACAAGCATACGAGCAGGGTCCGTGTATTTGGCAGCGGTCGTCCCTATGAACTCGTTCATGATCACACCGTTCCTACCTTGATTTTGTATCAAAAAAACGGCTAATTCTTCTTCATTTTGCATGGTGTGAATCGCGTCCTCCGCTAATCCGGTCCACCGCCGGACAGCCGCAGCAAGCTCCTCGTTATGGAAGGACTCTACAACGGCGTATTGATAGGGCTGCGCCAGATAGGCCGCTGCTGTAGCAAATGCATCTGCATAGTGATAATGAACTTTGTAAAATAATTCGTCATCGATGAGTGCATCCACAATGATCAGCGGTACGCCGAAGCTGAATAGATTGGCAATCTGATAAAAGACGTTCTGCTTCACATCAATTAGAACGACGGCGTCCAGCTTCCTCTCCATAATAATGTCGAGTCTTGGGTTATCAGGATCGATGCTGGACAGCACAACATGATAGCCGCTGTCTGTGAGCCGGCCTTCTAGCTGGCTGATGAAGCGTGCATAACGGAGCTGCTGCCATAATGCCTCGTGCCTGCTGCGATTGACTAGAATGCCTATTAGTCCAGAGGTAGGCTTCGCTAATGAGCGTGCGGCCAAGTTAGGCACATAGCCTAGCCGCTTCACCACACCGAGCACACGATTTTTGGTATCCTCGGGGATCGTCTGATTAGGGACATTGTTAAGGACATAGCTGACGGTTGCGATCGAGACACAGGCCTCCTTGGCGATATCCTTGAGAGTGGCTTTTTTCATACAAAAGGCAACCTCATCTCCACTTTTACTTAAACGGTTAAGTTATTATGTCATGCGAAATAGCGATTCGTCTAGAGGGTCGAAGGAACTAATGGAAAAATAAATAGAAATATCCCAAGAATCGACAATTTACACCTCTTGTTTACTTTTATGAAAGCGCTACAATTAAGATAGTTAATAGTAGGGAGGTGATAATATGAGTCATGAGGAGGAAGTTGTTCAAGCGACTGAAGAGCAAGCAGCGGAGGAGTCCGTAGAGATCGTTGCAGAGGAAGCTGCTGCAGAAGAAGCAGCCCAAGAAGAAGCTGAAGCAGAGGAAGAAGCCGCTGCTGAGGTGGAAGCGGAGGCTGCTGCAGAAGAAGCTGCTGTTGCAGAGGAAGCAAGCGCCACTGCAGAGGAAGCATCTGAAGGTGAGACGGAATAATGATTACGATCATTTTGAATTATAAATGGTAATGCCTATGAGAGTCCCTTCTGAATAGAAGGGGCTTTTTTGCTGATTTTTTTGGAAAAAGAGCAGGATTGGATTTGCAAGCAAGCTTGTCACTGAGGTATGCTGAGGTACAGTGACTTTCGTTAGCCCGTTAGAAATTTAGTGAAGAAGGAAGAAGGAGAAACAGATGATTGTGATTAAGACAGAGGCCGAGATTAACCGCATGCTTGAAGCGGGCAAAATATTGGCTGAATGCCATAGGCAGATTGCCGGTCTGATCGAGCCGGGTATTACCTCACTTGAAATCGACCGTTATGTAGAGAAGCTCATGAAGCAGATGGGCGCGACCCCTGAGCAGAAGGGCTATAAAGGCTATCCATTCGCAACCTGTGCTTCGGTTAACGACGTTATTTGCCACGGCTTCCCGCGCAATGAGAAATTAAACAGCGGCGATATCGTAACGATAGATATGGTTGTCAACTTGAATGGCTGGTTAGCCGATTCCGCATGGTCCTATGCCGTAGGAGAAGTGTCGGAGGAAGCAAGGCGGCTGCTGCAAGTGACGAAGGATTCCCTCTATAAAGGTATCGAGCAGGCGGTTGCAGGCAATCGCATCGGTGATGTATCCCATGCTATTCAAGCTTATGCGGAAGCTGAGGGCTTCTCGGTCGTGCGTGACTTCATTGGGCATGGCATTGGTCAGGATATGCATGAGGACCCGCAGGTTCCTCATTATGGACCGCCTAACAAAGGCCCCCGCATTAAAGAAGGTATGGTGTTCACTATTGAACCGATGCTGAACGTTGGGACGTATCAGACTAAGATTGATTCCGATGGTTGGACCGCTCGTACAAGAGATGGCAAGCTATCGGCACAGTATGAGCATACGATCGCCATCACAGCGAATGGACCAATCATTCTGACTGAGCAATAAAGCGAGTGCAGGAAGACCTTTCTATAGATGTCGTTCTTCTCTTATGAGAGTTGGATTGGCGCCCATGGAGAGGTCTTTTTGATATGCTTGCCTGCCGTATTGTTACATATGTTCACGCCTTCCATTGAACCTTTGAACTTCTTACATAATGTGTAATATTTTAACAAAATAATTGCGTGACAATTCAGTCTTCTTGACCTAGAATAATACAAATGATGCCAAGACAATACATAATTATGGATAAAATTGGTGCATCATCGGCTGATTATTCAGCACATTAAGGAGAGGTAGAGAGGGAGGAAATGACATTGGGTAAAGCAGGTAAGCATGGTTGGAGAGGCACGCTTTCGGTTGTTGTAGCAGTTGGCTTGACTGTCATGCCATTCTCCGCTTGGGCAGCAGCTGGAGAGGAAGGCACGGTGCAGCTCCGTATCATGGAAACGACGGATTTGCATGTCAACATGATGAATTATGATTATTTTGCGGACAAGCCTACCGATGAGTATGGTCTAGCCAAGACGGCGACGCTCATTAAGCAGGCCCGTGAAGAGGCGCCTAACAGTCTGCTATTCGACAACGGTGATCTGATTCAAGGGAATCCCCTAGGTGATTACGTTGCCACCATCGATGTCCTGCAGCAAGGCGAGGTGCATCCGGTCTATAAGGCGATGAACTTGCTGGACTATGATGCAGGCAATCTCGGCAATCATGAATTCAACTATGGCTTGGACTTCCTGAATGCTTCGCTTGCTGGCGCTAACTTCCCTTATGTGAACTCGAATATTTATGTGGATGATGGCGATGATGATGAGTCTAATGATGAGAATCTATTCACGCCTTATCTGATTCTAGATAAAGAGGTGAAGGATGAGAGCGGTAAGACGCATCAGCTTAAGGTTGGTGTAATCGGCTTCGTACCGCCGCAAATTACACAGTGGGACAAGGCCAAGCTGGAAGGCAAGGTCGTTGTGAAGGATATCGTTAAGACGGCAGAGAAATTCGTTCCTGAGATGAAGGCTGAGGGCGCTGACATTGTCATTGCTATTCCTCACTCTGGCTTCGAGGATATTCCGCAGACAGATCGCATGGAGAATTCTGTTCTGTACTTGAGCAAAGTGAAGGATATCAACGCAATTCTATTCGGACATGCTCATAAAATATTCCCTGACAAATCGTTCGAAGGCAAGCCGGGCGTTGATCTGGAGAAGGGCACCATCAACGGCGTCCCTGCTGTTGAACCGGGCTTCTGGGGCAACAATCTGGGTGTTATCGACCTGACGCTTGAGCTTACGGATGGCGAGTGGACGGTAGCCGATTCGAAAGTAACCGTTAAGCCGATCTATGATACGGTGAACAAACAGCCGCTTGTCGAAGCGGATCAGGAAATTGTCGATGCTGTAGCGGACGATCATCAGCATACACTGGATTATGTGCGCGGCCCAGTAGGGACGACAACCGCCCCAATTAACAGCTGGTTCGCACTTGTTCAGGATGATCCGTCTATTCAGATCGTAACGAACGCCCAGAAATGGTATGTAGAGCAGCATCTGCAGGGCACCGAATACGAGGGGATTCCTGTATTGTCGGCCGGTGCGCCGTTCAAGGCTGGCGGACGACAAGGCCCGAACTATTACACGAATATCCCGACTGGCAGCATTGCAATCAAGAACGTTGCTGACTTGTATCTGTATTCCAATACAGTGAATGCGGTACTCGTAACAGGCGCAGAGCTGAAGGAATGGCTGGAGTGGTCAGCGGGACAATTCAACACGATTGATGCGGCAAGTACAGAGAAGCAAGAGCTTGTTAACCTGGACTTCCCAACCTACAACTTCGACATAATTGACGGAGTGTCCTATCAGATTGATGTGTCCAAGCCGGCCAAATATGATGCGAAGGGCACATTGCTCAATGAAATGTCCAGCCGTATCGTGGTCCTGCAATATGAAGGAAAGCCGATTGATGCGAGCAAAAAGTTCGTCGTAGCCTCGAATAACTATCGTGCTTCATCGAGCAAATTCGCGAACCCCGATGGCAAGCGAATCATTCTAGCTTCGCCTGATGAGAACCGTCAGGTCATCATTGATTATATTCGCTCGTTCCAAACCATTGATCCAGCAGCGGACGGCAACTGGTCACTTGCTCCAATCAACGGGAAGGTCAACGTATCCTTCCTGACTTCTCCTGATGCCAAGGCGCTATCGGAGACGATTGATACGTTGTCCTACGTTGGAGATACAGCAGAGGGATATGCAGAGTTTAAGCTGGATCTATCCGTTCCAGCTGTAGTGAAGCCAGAGCCGAAGCCTGACCCGAAACCAGATCCGAAACCAGATCCGAAACCAGATCCAGAGCCGAAGCCAGAGCCGCCTGCTTCGACGGATATCGTGTACACGGTTAAGAAAGGCGATACGCTGTGGCATATTGCGATCAAGCACGGTACGACTTGGCAGAAGCTTGCCGCATATAACAAGCTGAGCAATCCGAACTTCCTGGCAATTGGTCAGAAAATCCTCATCCCTGCCAGCAAGTAAAATCAAGATAGCAGCAGAGAAAGGGCCCCAATGGGGCCCTTTCTCTATGGGTGTGCAGATATGGCGGCGTTGACGGGAGACTGCTGCCCGAGTAAGCTATTCGTAATGAAATGAAACCGCTATCCTAATAGGATTGAGACGATAGAACAGGAGAAATACGCTTATGGTACAGGGCAATGCGAATCGACGCAATGTGGGAATATTTGCTCATGTCGATGCAGGCAAGACGACAACGACCGAGCATATGCTATTCACAAGCGGCAGAACTCGCTCGCTTGGCAGTGTAGATGCAGGTACGGCGCTAACGGACTGGATGGATGTGGAGAAGGAACGAGGCATTTCGGTAAGGGCCGCTACGACTTCTTTTGTATGGAGAGATACGAATATCAATCTAGTGGACACGCCCGGACATGTCGACTTCCTGTCGGAGGTGGAGCGTTCTCTGCGGGTGATGGATGGCGCAGTGCTTATTGTGTCGGCTGTGGAGGGTGTTCAGGCGCAGACCGAGATGATCTGGAATGCTCTGCGCAAGCTGCGAATCCCAACTCTAATCTATATGAACAAAATGGATCGTGTCGGAGCAGACCACGAGGCTGTTCTACAAGATATCCGAAGCTATTTGTCTGAGGAACTTCTAGAGGTGCAGAGCCCGATAGGCATGGAGCAGCAGTTCGAAGGAGTTAATGACTTATGGGGACCTCAAGTGGCTGCGGATACACGGACGGCATTAATAGAGATGGTGGCTGAGCGGGATGAAGAGCTTCTGCAGAGTTATATTAGCGGAGAGCCGCTTACAACGCAGGAGTGGAAGCAGCATGCTGCACAGATGGCTAAGCAGGCGGAGCTGTATCCAGTGCTGTATGGCGCTTCAGGAAAAGGCATAGGTGTAACACAGCTGATGGACGCTATGATTGATTATTTGCCTGCCCCAAGCAATGATTCACATGCTCCGCTGTCAGGCATCGTATTCAAAATCGAGCGGTACAAAACGATGGGGAGAATGGCATTCGTTCGCCTATACGAGGGGTCGATACGCAATCGCGACGTGATTCGCAATTATTCGCAGAGCCTTGACGAGAAGGTGACGCAGATCCGCAAGGTTGAAGGGGGACGCTCGGAGGATCTCGGTATGCTGGAGGCGGGAGATATCGCTGCCGTATGCGGCATGTCCCATGTGCGCATTGGAGACATCTTGGGCGTCCCCGATGCGGTTCCAGAAGAGGTTCGGCTGGCTGTGCCTTTATTGACGGTGCAGGCTCATTGGACTGACCAGCAGCAGTATCCGGCGATCGTACAGGCGCTGCAGGAGCTGTCGGACGAAGACCCGCTGCTCGATATGCAATGGCTGCAGGAGGAACGAGAGCTGCATGTGAAGGTAATGGGGCCTATTCAGCTTGAAATATTGACCAATGTAATGGCAAGCAGATTCGGTCTGAATGTACAGTTCGGACAGCCATCTGTTATTTACAAGGAGACTCCGAAGCAAGCTGGTGAAGGCTATATTGCTTATACAATGCCGAAGCCTTGTTGGGCAATTCTGCGCTTCAAGATCGAACCTAGTCAGCGTGACAGCGGTCTAAGCTATGAGGCATTCGTCCGCTTTGAGGAGCTGCTGCCGCAATATCAGAATGAAGTAGCTCGCCGTGTTCCAGAAGCGCTGCAGCAGGGGCTATACGGCTGGGAGGTTGTTGATCTGAAGGTGACGCTAACCGAGGGTCAGCATCATGTGTGGCATACGCATCCACTCGATTTTGCCGTTGCGACGCCGATGGGCATTATGAACGGCTTGGCGGCTGTAGGCACTCAGCTGCTGGAGCCTGTTCTGCAGTTCCGAATCGTCGTCCCCGAAGAGAATGGAGGACGGGTCATGAATGATCTTGTGATGATGCGAGGGGTGTTCGAAGCGCCAGTGCTGCAAGGTGATCGCCTCATTAGGGTAGAGCTGCCTGATCGAACACAAGGCTTGCCATTCATCTATCCTACGATGATTGGCAAGCCTTGTGCGTTATAACCTATGGATTGGTTGGTGTATCTGCATTGATTGCAATGATTCCAACCTTCTGAGGATCATCGGTAGTGGCTCCGAACCACACTTGTCCGCTGCCTGCCATTACACCTTTATAATTGACGAATAGCGTCTGGGTGTCTTGGGAAGCGAGAGCTGTCTGGACATTGCTGGTCACTATGCTCTCGTACTGCTCTAAGAATTGCTCTTGGTTGTCAATGGTGACAGAGGCAGCCCCTTCATGGTTAACCGTGAGCGGATACAGGACATATTCGGCCAGAGCTTCTTGATCATTGGTTGCAACGGCTAGCTTCACAGCTTCGAACATCTTATTGAAGGCTGCAGGGTCGTTGATGCCGGCTGCTTCGTATGGATTGCCTTCCGTGACCGTTGCAGGTGTTGCTTCAGGCGGAGGATTAGTTGCAGTAGGGGTAGCTGTCTCACTCTGAGCAGGTGGAGCAGTAGGGCTGGAGTTTACATTGCCCTCTTCATTATTGGCGGTAGAGCATCCTGCTAAGGCAAGGCATACAGCTGCTGCGGCCGCGAAAAAAGTAATGGTGTGTGTCATACGTCTTTGCTTCATGAGGCTCATCCTTTCAAGACCAACTTGTGTAGAAATATATGCTGCTAATATAGTTGACGAGAAAAACGGTCAAATGTTGCAGGTAATGTGGTAGTCGTCCACTGAGCACTAAAACATAATGGCATACAGCAGTGTTGCGAGCGAAAGCAGGACGGATGACAATGTCATGGCTAATAGTGGACGAAGGGCTTTTGTACGAAGTGCCTTCAGGTTCACATTCAGACCAAGCCCAACCATGGCCATTGCGAGCAGGAATGAAGTCGATTGGGCGATCAGCTCCATTGCTTGTTCAGGGATTGCAAATGAAGTCCCTGCACTGAAGCTTCCGAAGCTGCTCATGGCAATGAAGCCAATAAGAAACCATGGGAATGCAATCTTCGTGCCCGGCTCTACTGCACCTCTGTGCTTCATTACGAACATAAGAAGGAAGCATAGCGGCACAAGCAGGAATACTCTGCTGAGCTTGGCTAACAAGGCAAGGGCGACAGCATCCTGCCCGCCCGGACCAGCTGCAAGAGCAACATGTGCAATCTCATGAAGACTGATTCCAGCCCAAATGCCATATTGCTCATCCGTCAATGGCAGGAGTGGGCGGATAGCGGTATAGCCAATCGCGAATATCGTACCGATTAGGGCGATAAGTCCAGCTCCGATTGCCGTATCCTCATCTCTTGCTTTCACAATCGGTGAGACAGCGGCAATGGCGGCCGCTCCGCATATGCCAGTCCCGATTCCGAGCAGCAGAGAAAGTGAGAAGTCGGCCTTAAGCTTGCGCGCCAGCCAGAGCGTCAGTCCTATGGCGACAAGAACGGTGACAGCCGCTTGAAGAAGAAGGCTCCAGCCTTCTTGGAGGATCGTTCCAATATTAAGCTTCAAGCCGAACAATATAATAGCGAGCCGCAGCAGCTGCTTCGACGAGAATTGGATGCCGGTCCGCAGCCGCTGGGGATAGCCCATTAGTTGCCTGTATATAACAGCGCCGATCAGTGCGACAGCCATCTGGCCAGCACGGTCCATGATAGGCAGCTGTGCGAGTAGATAAGCCGCCCCAGCGATCAAGGCAGTAAAGGTAATTCCGCCCAGCCAGCCTGTTAATTTGGTCGTATGTCGTCTATGGTCGTGGAGATAAGCGATAGCGTAATGAGTGAGAGCTCCCAAGTGGTATCACCTCGTTAGATTGTTCTAATGGAATTAGCATAATGGAATTGCGATGATAAGAAAAATAAATTGTTATAATGGATATGATAATGAATCACTTATGCAAGTCCTGTAATTGATCGAGAAAGAGAAGGAAGGTCACAGATAATGGATCAATCGCTGCTCGTATTCATGACTGTAGCAGAGAAGATGAGCTTCACACGTGCGGCTGAGGCGCTTCATATGACGCAGCCAGCTGTCAGCCAGCATATTCAGGCGCTCGAGAGTGCAATTGGGACGAAGCTGCTGGAGCGCAGTAATAAGTATGTGAGACTGAACAAAGCGGGAGAGATCGTCTATCGCCACAGTAAGGAAATAACTGGACTGTACACTCGAATGCAGTGTCTGGTTGATGACTTGATGCATACCGCTAGCGGAACGCTCGCAATCGGGGCCAGCTATACGTTCGGAGAATATGTGCTTCCCCATACGATTGCCTATTTGCAGACCCATTATCCGCTAATTAAGCCAACGATTACGATAGGCAATACGAAGGATATCTCAGCACTTGTAGCAGCTAGACAGCTGGATATTGGCATTGTTGAAGGGGAGCTCGAGCATGGCAAGCTGCATATCGAGTCTTTTGCCAAAGACCGTATGTATGTTGTTGCAGCAGCCACCCATAAATTCGGCGGCCTTAAGGATATTGATGCCGCAAGCCTCAATAAGGAGATATGGATTGTGCGGGAGGAGGGCTCCGGAACAAGAGAGGCAACAGATAGGATGTTCAAGAGCAAAGGGGTGCACCCTGAGCACCAGATGGAGTTCGGAAGCACCCAGATCATTAAAGAATCGGTGGAAGCAGGTCTAGGCATATCGTTATTATCCCATTGGGCGGTACGGAAGGAGATCTCACTTGGGACACTGAACAGGCTGACCATTGAAGGTCAGCCTGTTGAACGGGATTTCTTGCTGCTGACCTTGGAGGATCAGCTTCATACGAAGGCGGCAGAGCTATTCATAGATATTTTGCGCTCCCATAAGGGCCTGCCAGATAATCTCTATTACTAGAGTCGGTACAGTGCGAAGGGCTCTCCGCTGCGGAAAGGCTGGCTGATGACATCAAGCTCATGAAGGGTTGAGGAATCGAGCTTCAAGGAGATGCTCCTGCTGTTATGCTCAAGCTGCTCTACGCTGGATGCTCCGACAATAACAGTCGAGACGATGGGCTGCTGCATGAGCCATGCCAAAGACAGTATACTGGCCGAGCAATCGAGCTGCTGCGCGAGCTGTCCTACATCCTGGCCGAGCTTCAAGTTCGCCTCCGTGAAGAACCGGCTGAATTTCGGGTCTTTGTCGGCCCTTGACCCAGCGGGAGCTGATTGCTCTGCACGGTATTTGCCTGTTAGAACACCGCCAGCAAGCGGAAAATAAGGAATGATGCCGACCCCTTGATCGAGGCACAGCGGTACTAGCTCTCTCTCGGGTGTGCGGTCAGCAAGGGAATAGCTCGTCTGTGTCGATATGTAACGGCTCAGTCCAAGACGATCGCTTATGCCCAGAGCCTTCATCAGCTCCCAAGCTGCATAATTGGATGCGCCGATATAACGCACTTTACCGGAGCACACCATATTCTCCAGCGCGCGGAGCGTTTCTTCCAGAGGAGTGTCTGGATCGAAGGTATGAATCTGATATAGATCCACATAATCCGTCTGGAGTCTCTTAAGGCTGCCCTCTAGCTCTTGCTCCAAATGGTAACGCGAGGAGCCGCGGGAATTAGGGCCTTCTCCGCGGACGAGTCCTGCCTTAGTAGCGAGCACAACCTCGCTCCGTCTGCCAGCAATCGCTGCACCGATAATAGATTCGGATCTTGTGCCAGCATAAATATTAGCTGTATCGAGGAAGTTGATTCCGCTATCCAGTGCGTAATGAATGATTCGATCCGACGCGGCTTGATCTGCACGAGAGCCGAAGGAATTCGTGCCAAGTCCGAGTGCGGACACTTGAAGGCCGCTGTTGCCAAGTCGTCTATATTCCATAATGATTCACTCCTCTTGTCATAAGCCTAAGATATAGGGGAAGCAAGGATATGAATAATAGTATAGGTACTCTTAGCGCGTTTGGGAAGATTCGCGGAGTGCCTGCTTCTTCGGTTGGCTAGTGCCTTTGAGTAATACCTCGGTCTGGGAATAAATATGTTAATTAATGTAACATTGTCCAAACATTTTTATGCATTTTGGCGAATAGACAATTGTGATGCGATATGGGATCATTTTTAATGAGAACGTTTCTGTTTCTGAAGTGATGCTGAAGCGGAGAGGGACGGGAGAGCGAATGAGTATTGCACGTGTAATCATGCATGCGCAGCTGACAGAAGGTATGGAGCAGGAGGGACTTGCAGCTATAGATGAGGGACGGCATATACAGGCTTATCTGGATGCAGGTCAGCTCATGACCGCAGCTGCGTTCCTATGGAAGAGGAATGTATTTATATATTATGAGTGTATAGACGGGTTCGAGGTTCATCCGGAGGAGCTGCTGCACGGTCTCACTCTATACTTGGCGGACTGGCCTGGTCAGGATTCGCCTCGCAAATGGATTCCAATGATTGACGTCTTCCACTTCAATGAACCAGCAGGCCAGGAGCATTGGCGACGGAAGGAGCCGGTCGAGCGAAGAGTAGGAAGAGTTGCACATTTGAAGCCGGAGATGATGAGCAGCTATATCTACTATCATTACCAGCTGCAGGAAGAGCATGCTTTCTACGGGCCGAAGTATGAGATCATCGCGATGCATGAGAATCTGCTGTTCGGATATCAGGAGTTTCCTGCTGTTGTGGAGGAGCCAGTCGTTCCGAGAAAGCTGCAGACCACTGGGACACCCGTTAATTGGGGAGATTCGCGAATGGAGTTGCATTTTCAGCCGTGGGAGGACGGTCATCTCTATTTCAAGCCGGTTGAGACGTTGTTTGCTTTGTATGCAGATGAAGGATAGAACGCTACTTGAGTCGAAAGGATAAAGCTATTTTGGTTAGGAGAGCATTATCCACTTCATCGCTCTGAAAATAAAAGGCATAAGAACGCTCTAGTTCTTCTATAGATATCAAAAGATGGGTCTGCTGATCTGTCCATTCAGAATCTGAATCGGCTACGGTTAGTATATATTATGGGAAATACACTAGACAACGTAAATGAATACAGTATTAACCTGATTACGATCTGTGTGGTAAAATAGGTATTATAATTGCAGTTAATCATTAAAATTTAAGGGGCTTTTAAGATTATCGGATTATACTAGTGGTATAGCTGATCGATTGAATCGATTTAATCGGAGGGGACCATGATGCTTGAACCAATTACCTATTCCGTGATCATTCCTGTCTATAACGAGGAGAAAGTGCTCTATGACGCCTACAAGCGGATAAAGCGAATTGTAGCGCCAATTGGTGAAGGGTACGAGCTTATCTTTGTCGACAACAACAGCTCTGACCGATCGGTGGACATGCTTCCGGTGTTCTGTGCAGCTGATATTCGGGCCAAAGCGATCTATTTGTCCGAATGCTTCGGGTATACAGCAGCAGTAAGGGCAGGTGCGGATCATGCATCGGGTTCACAGGTAATAATCATGGACATTTCCATGCGCTCCTTGGTATGGGAGCAGAGTAGAGCAGGGGAAGAGCGTTATATCATCCGCAGATTAGATGGCTTTACTCATTCCCCCTTGTGGGACTACGTGCCTGAAATGCCTGCTGTTTCATAAAGCTGCTGCCGCAATTGTTCAGAGACAGAGGTAAGCGGCAAGCGAAGCGTATCGGAGGAAAGGATGCCTTGCGCTGCCAGCAGCGCTTTAAGCGGGGCAGGGTTCGGCTCTTGGAAGAGCAGGCGAATAAGCGGGACAAGCTTGTTGAAGGCCGTTCTGCTGTCGCTCAGCCGCCCTTGCTGGAACAGGTCGAACACCTCCAGATAGGCTGGGGTGTTAATAGCGGCAGATGCCAGCATCCCCCCAGCAGCTCCATAACATAGCATCGCATAGAAATAAGCATCATCCCCGCACAGAATGGGCTTGGTATCATAGAGAGACAGCTCAGCAAGGAGATCGATTCCTCCTGAGCTGTCTTTCATACCGATGACCCCGTCGATGGACAGAATGGTACGAACGGTATCGACGGTTAGCTTCACACCTGTGCGGGAGGGAATCTCATAAGCGATAATGGGAACACCAGTCTCAGCTGCTTGTCTGAAGTGGGCAATGATGCCAGCTTGAGAGGGCTTGCTGTAATAGGGAACAACGACGAGCGCCGCATCCGCTCCAAGCTGACCAGCGAGCTCTGTTCGTCTGACGGTGGAACGGGTATCGTTAGTTCCTGTACCAACTACGATCGGGGTATGCTGCTTCGCTCCAGCCTTTACAGCAGCACTTGTCAACGCACGAAGCTCTCCCACCTCGATAGTAGGACATTCCCCTGTCGTTCCGTTGACGACTAGACCGTGAACGCCATCGTTTAACAACCGCTCAATATGCCTCCCGAAGGATTCCAAATCAATTGTACCGTCCCCATGAAAAGGGGTAACAGCTGGCACATATATACCTCGCACATTGTGTTCCTGCAGCATATCGCCATCTCCTCTACTGTTGGATAGCTCTAATATTAGCATGCATTTATTATTGCAATTATCTATAATAATTGATCATAGACATTAATAATATTGATACTTCAGAGGAGTGGTCAGCGTGGATCTTGTTTATCTGCATACCTTTCGGGAGGTAGCCAGAAGACGCAGTATTACAAGGGCTGCTGAAGAGCTTGGTTATGCGCAGTCTAGTGTGACCATTCAGATTCAGAAGCTGGAGAAGGAGTATGGGGCTACGCTGCTTGAACGCTACGGCCGTCAGATGAGGCTGACGCCATCAGGAGAAGCGCTGCTGCATATTGCGGTTCAGATGCTCGACTTGTATGAGCAATCCAAGGAAACAGTAGCCGGGTATGCGGGAGGGACACTTGTCATTGGGGCCATCGATTCGTTGGCAGCGTATTTCTTGCCGCCTTATCTGAAGCAGCTAAGACAGCAATTCCCTGAGCTGAACATTCAGCTGCATCCAGAGCGGGAATCCCAGATCATTAGCAAGGTGAAGGAGGGGGAGTTCGATATTGGGCTGCTCCTGGATGTCAAGCCAGCAGATAGCGCGCTGCGCTGCGCAGCTATAAGGGAAGAACCGCTAGTACTCGTTGCTCCAACGGAGCATCCGCTCGCAGCTAAGTCCCAAGTGCAGCTTGCGGATCTGGGCGGCGCTCAGTTGATCATTTCCGAGGAAAGCTGTATCTATCGCGGCATGTTCGAGAAGGTGCTTAAGGAGCATGACATTCCTTACACGATTGGCTTCGAGCTGGGCAATCCGGAGGCGATTAAGCAATGCGTTATTAATGGGCTGGGCATTGCTCTTCTGCCGCAGATTGTCGTTGCCTCCGATATTAGCCAAGGACGACTGGCGATGCTTCCTTTTAGCCATCCTGATATTCGGTTCGATCTGCAATACGTTATTCATCCGCGCAAGTGGATGTCTCGTCCACTTGCCGCTTTGCTCGATATGCTGGGCGCTGCTAATGTCGGTTCTTAAGCTCTACGCCGACTAAGCTCAGCTTGGAGCTGCGATTGACATAAGCCATCCAGACTCCTATTGCGACCAGCAGCAGGATAGCAAGCGGAATTACAAAGTGCATTAATCGCGGCTGCACAGTTGTAGATAATGACAAATAGAAGGCAGCTAGGGAGCTAAGTGTGGTCAGATGAAAAGGAACAATGAAGCCAGGATGTGTCACTCGAAACCGCAGGCGCGCATTCAAAGGCCGATCTGAGCGGCGTCCCGTGGAGATTATAATTCTTCTTAATCTAGGTAAGGATGATAACCAGAGCATAAGAAGCGGGATAAGGATAATTGGCATGAACAACAGGCGGTTCGTCCAGTCGGCAGGCTCATTGGAGGTAATCAGTATGATTGCAATTCCAGCTATCACACCTAGTGTGGGCAGCGTCGTATATAGAATCCAAGGTGTCAATTCACCTGCTGCGATATGCAATTTTTTTTCTGACCCGGAATATAGAAGAGCTGCCGCTTTTCTACCTGCAATCCACGATAATAGGATCATCAGGAATAAAGAACCACGAGCCAATTCGATCCCTAAGTTATACAAACAGATAACCCTCCCCGTATAATAGACTTAGATTATTGTACTATTGCCTGCCACTCCACAATAACCGTCCAAAGAATGGAATGTTACTGGACCTCAGGCGGGGATGAAACCACTGCTTAACAGGCAGCGTACTACTGTGAATATAATAATGACAAGGAGGTGAATGCATTGTTTGTTGAGCTTCATGATCTAATCCCTTACTTATTCTCTATCAGTATTATCTGTACCTTTGCTTATGCCTCTTATTTCACATATCAGGCTGTTAACGAAGGGCAGGGCAGGGCGCTGGAACGCTTTTCTTTAGTTCCGCTCATTGCTCCTACAGAGCAAGTATGTGATCGGGAACAGATTCACCACTGGCTGGCTAGGAAGATCAAGAGAAAAGAGTCGCCGGATGGAGATTCAGCTGATTGTAGCTCCTCGTTTGCAGATGATTATCGCAATCGAAACCAACGAGGAGGATTTACATGGGGCAAACGAATGCATTCACCTTTCTTAAACGATATCGGATAATAGCAATAATCGCGGTGCTGATCGTGATCAGCGGCTGTGGCGCACCGAATGGAACCATTGACTCCGCAACACCGGGGTTTTTCAACCACTACGTAGTGTTCCCCTTCTCTTATTTGATCCAGCATATAGCTTCTTTCTTTGGCGGGAGCTACGGTGCAGCTATTATTGCCATGACGCTGCTTGTTCGTCTGGTGCTTCTACCGCTTATGCTCAGGCAGTCCAAGAGCCAGCAGGTAATGAAGCAGAAGATGAACCTGATGCAGCCTGAGCTGGAAGAGCTGAAGGAGAGGTACAAGGTTAAGACGCCGGATTCACAGGCTAAGATGCAGAAGGAAATGCTGGAGCTCTATGGGAAGCATCAATACAATCCACTAGCGATTGGCTGTCTTCCGATGCTTTTCCAGCTCCCCATTCTAACGGGCTTGTATTATGCAATCAAGATGACGCCTGAGCTGGCAGAGCATTCGTTCTTATGGTTTCAGCTCGGAGCGCCGGATATGGTTCTTCCCTTCCTGGCCGCAGGCATCTATTATGTCCAATTTAGAGTGTCCCAGATTGGCATAGATCCTGCACAGCAGAAGCAAATGGCTATAATGGGGTTCATTTCTCCCCTTATGATGGCGGTCTTCTCCTTCACGGCGCCAGCGGCGGTTCCGCTCTACTGGGTGGTTGGGGGCATATTCATGATTCTCCAGACGATGCTTGCGAAGCGGCTATACCCTGTTGTGAGCATGGATAAGCAAATTGCTGAGCTGTCGACCAAATAAAGATTACCAGCACACGGTCAGGATTCATTACAGAATCCTGACCGTTATTGCTTTTCTCCATCATTGCTTCCCGTCTTCAGTCATCCATTAAAGTAAGGTAAAGGCCTATTGGCCTACATCGATAGGTGATATACTGAAGAGTGTGTAGTTCACATCTAACACAGTTATTCGCAGTTTTCTCGGGTGGCCTGTAACCCTCTCCGCAACCAAGTCGTCTTCGTTCACTTCTGTTTTTTGCTCGTCCGTTCTGTATCCATAGTTCCGTAATTCCTTCCTTTGCCGGATAGAATCCCATTATTGCGACCGATGTAGAAGCCAGCAGCGCTATAAAGAGCGTGTTTGGTGAAACGAAGTGTATCTTTTGTATAGGGTTGATGTGTTACAATATAACTATGTGAGAAGGTGCGGATTCTGTAACAAGGAACCACTCGAACAAGAGGAGGAATTTCGATGATCAAGCGTTACCCCGCAAATGAACGGAATACAACCGAGCTGGATTGGCTGAGAAGTGCGCGAAGCTTCTCCTTCGGTGACTATTTCGATCCCGATAATTCACGCTTCGGAGTTATGCGTGTATGCAATGATGATGACATTGCTCCAGGCAGAGGCTTCGGCGCTCATCCTCATAGCGACATGGAGATCGTCACTATCCCACTTACAGGAAGTCTGAAGCATGAGGATAATCTGGGCAACACAGAGGTTACCTCCGCAGGGGAAGTGCAGCGGATGTCTGCCGGCTCAGGTATTATTCACGCCGAGTACAATAACTCAGAGACAGAAAGCGGCAGCTTTCTCCAGCTCTGGTTCATGCCCCAAGAGAAGGGTATCCAGCCTTCTTATGAGACGAGCAAATATGATGAGGCTAAGCTAATCAATACGCTGCTGCCTGTCGTAACCCCTGACGGGGCGAACGGAACGGCTCGTATTCACCAAGATATGACCATCTATCTCAGCCGTATTACGAAGGGGAAGAAAGTTTATTATCATCAGCCGTCAGGACGACGTGCTTTTGCAATGGTCATTGAAGGCCGGCTGCTATTGAATAATATTGAGCTTAGCCGCAGAGATACGCTTCGAGCAGAGTTCGAACCTGATCTTAAGATGGAAGCGCCTGATGAAGATGCCTTTGTGATGTTAATTGATCTGCCCTAAATGTTGAAGGCTTGTGTAGAAGGAGGAAGATTTAAATGAACGAGACCTTGTTGATCAAGCATGCTATTGGCGGACGGACCTTTATCGACTCCAGTAAGCAAACGGTAACTTACCGAGTAGAGCCGGCAGGCAGCGGATGGACTTTCACGGTTCATACACCATTATCGCCTCAGGTTGATGAGCTGATCAAGTGGAAGGAAGAGCTGAATGTATTCCTTTTCCAACATTTCGATGATGGTCAGCCTGTCAAAAAGCTCTGGTTCTATGTAGATGGAAGCACGGTGAAATATGATCATTCCCTGCTGGGACTCGTGTTCTCTGCGAAGTCCAGCATCACATATATTCCTCAGGAATTCGGTTATACCTTGTAGCTTAGATGGAGCCGGCCAAATTTATTTATTGAAAAGATAACTAATATTGGCCTTAACTGCATATATATAGTAAAGAGTGTGCACGAAGTGCATAGGAGTGACACTCGAGGCGAGCAGCTTCCCCCTAAGCCTCGCCGCGTGCTGCCATTCCGAGCTGCTGGAAGAGGATTGTTCCTGTACAAAGCCTATTAAGCTAGAGCTACATACCTCACTCTTCTTACAGAAGAAGAGCTCTCTGCTTCGCCGATGAAGCAGGGGGCTTTTCCCGCAGAAAGCGCCTATACAAGCCCTATTCCCATGATTCGAAAAATCATGAATGGAAAATTTACAGAAATCGAACGATAATTTGACAAGATGGGGTATAATTGAAGGGGAGTCCTAATCAAGGAGGCGTTTACGATCTATAGTCGAAAAAAATTCCAAGAGGACATTCCGGAGGTCAGCACAAAAATATGGTCTTGCGAAAGCGAAGACTGTAATGGCTGGATGCGTGCGAACTTTGCGTTCGAACAAGCTCCGACTTGCCTCATATGCCACTCTCCGATGGTTACCAGCGAGAAAATGCTGCCGCTACTCGTAAACTCAAATGATAATTTGAAGCTTAAAAACAGCGTAGCTGCAACTGAGTAACAGTTGTCCGACACAGGGTACCCGAATGGGTATCCTCTTTTTTTTTGCCCTTCAATGGGGGAGGCTACGTAAATACGGCTGCTGCAGAAAAGTCCATTGACAGGACTTGCCAGCGTTCTTATACTTGTACAACTATCTGGATGTTTGTCTTGGCGAAATAAAAAGGATGGAGTGTTAGGAATGAAACAAGCTAGCAGTCAGCTGGCAGCTGTACAGCAGAAGCCCTCCTCGCTGCTTAGGCTGTGGATGGCTTTTCTCTTAGGAGCATTAGCTGCATTCGCGCCATTGTCTATCGATATGTATCTGCCCGCGTTGCCTGAGCTGGCAAGTGATTTCAACGCCGGGACATCGATGTCCCAGTTAAGCTTGACGGCCTGTCTGCTCGGTATTTCAATCGGTCAGCTTCTCATTGGCCCGCTCAGTGATATTCGCGGCCGGAAGAAGCCGCTCTTAATCGGCCTTATTATCTATGTGGCAGCATCTATTCTCTGTGTCGTTGTGCCCTCTATTGAGACCTTCGTGCTCCTGCGCTTCGTCCAAGGGATGGGTGGGGCAGCAGGCATCGTCATCTCCCGGGCGATTGTTCGTGATTTGTATGATGGGCCGGAGATGACGAAGTTCTTCTCCCTGCTTATGCTCGTCAATGGGGTCGCACCGATAGCCGCTCCAATTGCCGGAGGACAGATTCTGAACTGGACATCCTGGCGCGGCGTATTCATCGTCCTTGCAGGAATCGGCGCCTTGATGTTCGTTGCCGTCATGTTCGGGATGAAGGAGACGCTGCGCGTGCAGAATCGTTCCGCGGGCGGTGTTGGGAGTACACTCCGTACGTTCCGCGTCCTGCTCACAGATCGCGTGTTCATGGGCTACGCCTTGGCTCAAGGGCTAGTGGTAGCGGCTATGTTCGCTTATATCTCAGGTTCACCGTTCGTGCTTCAAGATCTGTTCGGTGTGTCACCACAGATGTATAGCCTGTTCTTCGCTGTCAACGGTCTCGGGATCATTATCGCAAGCCAGACTGCTGGCAGGCTTGCCAGTAGAGTGAGTGCTGCGACATTGCTGGTAACGGGACTTGGGATGGCATCGATAGGCGGCATTCTGCTGCTCGTAATGATCCTGCTTGATACGGGCTTGTATGGTGTTCTGATTCCCTTGTTCTTCGTCGTATCGAGTGTTGGTATTGTGCAGACCGCCAGCTTCTCGCTCGCGATGCAGAACCAAGGTAAGTCGGCTGGCAGTGCTTCGGCACTGATTGGGCTTATGGCATTCGTATTCGGCGGCTTCATGGCCCCGCTCGTTGGGCTTGGCGGCAGCGGCACTGCCTTGCCAATGGGTATCATTATTGCGGCTGTTAACGTATTAGCCGTTCTTAGCTATATTCTGCTCGTACGCCGCGCTCCGAAACCATAAGCGTGCAAGGAACGATCATCGGATGGAAGCTGCTATCTGATGGTCGTTTTATTTTTCCCGCTATACTTGGAATCATATAGAGCCTGATCGGCTTTCTGGAAGCTGGAGGCCTTCGTATCCCCGTACACTAGCGCATGAATGCCAATGCTGATCGTTACGGATAGTCCACCCATCTCCGCAATCGGGGAAGAGGCGATGTCCTTCCTTAGATCCTCTACAATCTGGTAAGCGGACTCTACACTATCCTCGCGAAAAAGAATAATGAACTCTTCTCCCCCATAGCGGGCTGCGAATACATCGGGTCCTATGCGGCTGCTGATGGCTGCTGCTACCCGTTTCAGTGCAATATCCCCCACCCAGTGGCCGTAGGTATCGTTAACCTTCTTGAAATTATCAATATCCATAATTGCCAGCTGCAGCGGGAAAGTATTCAGCTTCTGATATTCGAGCACCATCTCGGCATGTTCGTGGAAGGTTTTGTGATTGTACAGCTCGGTCAGCGGATCGATCTTGGACATGCGGTCCATTATAGCGTTCTGGATCATCAGCTCTTGCTCGGATTTCATCGTTGTCGTTAGTACGCTTGCGAGCTCCTGGCCTCTGCTGATAACGCCCAGTCCAGTGACTGCGATCGCGATAATAAGGCCCCCTATGACGATGAAATCAATGGCGCCGGAATGCTGATTGTGCGGCGTGTAGTGAAATAAATAGATAATATAAGTGACGGAGATGACTAAGGAGACGATTAAAAAAGCCGATCGGAAGAAAAGGGTGGCCACCAATATAGGGAAAATCATAAGGACAGGGGCTACAACAATTCGTTCATTTATGAAGTACAGAATGACCATCATCATGACGTGGGAGCCGATAAGGATCGAGGTCTCGGCTATGTCAATTCTCCAGCGGATTATGGCTTCCAATAACAGAAGAAGGGAAAGTAATATAGCGTCTGGAGTAATAATCTCTTGAATAATGTAAGGGACTGCTGAGAAGGAAGGGGGGCTGGATTCGATTATTATTGAATAAATCATCAATTGACTAATCAGAACGACCACAGACAGTATCCAAAATATATTAAGCATGATCCGATTCCATTTGTTCGTCTTGTAGGGTTCGATTTCTAAGGTGTTGTTGATGTGCATAGGCTCCTCGATTGTGAATGGCATAGTTATCAGGTTGAAAAGTTTTCGACAAGCTGCATACATTTCCTCCTTTTTTCGACAGTTATTATTGGACAATTTGAAGTCGCCTGCCTAGCTATGTTCAAAACCCAAAAAGCCTGCGGCTTCGCAGCAGACGATAGTGTCTGTAGCTTGGCGGCAGGCTAGCTGGGATTTGAGCGTATTACTCCAAGCAATTAGCTTGCAGCAGTGCGCGTCTGACTGGAGTAAGGTTGAATTCTTGCTCAAGAAAGGCTTCAGTATTCCCGTATTTCTCATCAATAGCATGGAGTACGGCTTCTATGAATTCGCGACGAAGCTCGAACATCGCACTGGCTACAGACAGCTCCTCCGGGGTAAGTATGTCTGCAAGCTGTTCTCTCATCTTGTCATGTAGTGGTGTTAATGTCTGATTAGAGATCAGATAGTCAGCTATGATGGTCTCTCTTGGCACTCCCAGAGCGAGCAGGATGAAGGCGCCGCCTACTCCTGTGCGATCTCTGCCGGCCGCACAGTGGTGCAGGAGGCCAAGGCTCTCTGGCTGTTGAACCAGCTCCATCAGCTGCCTGTAGGAAGGGCTGTCGAATGCCATGTCAACATACATTTTGCCGAAAGCCTCAGGAGTCATGTGCTTGAAAAAGTCGGATTTCACGAGCTCGCGAATATCAGCAGGTACATTATTCTGATTCATGGCGCTAATTCGTATGTTCGTTATGTGGTCATATACAGGATCGGGCTGTCGAGCTGCTTCTGCCTCGTCACGATAGTCGAATATGGTTCGAATGCCTAGGGAGTGGAACAGCTCCACATCCTCCTCGGTCATTCCGCTAAGCTCAGCAGAACGGAACAGAATGCCGTATTTCACCTTGCGGCCGTCCGTTGTTTCATAGCCCCCCATGTCACGGAAATTGAGTACACCTTGGAATGGAATAACGCGGTTGTCAGGGCCTGCAGTAAATGTTGGCATCATATGAAACTCCTTTCAAGATCGAGGACTTGGGATGAACGAGTCTTACTTGTACACCACTAGAATACTAGTTGTATGTAAAGTTGGTATTAGAGAGGAATGAACAATTTGTAAAGGCTATGAGGCAGGAGCTGGAGGAACGAAGAATAGCCTGAAGCGGCTTCAGGCACATTCCTCCTCAAGTCACTTCAGGCTATACATGCATGGCTAATTTAAGGGCGTGTCGTCTGAACCAAAGGCACGTCCACGGAGCTGCCTAGCATCAAATTGCACCAGTTCTGGTACAGCTCCCAGGCGGCTTTGTTGTCGAGCAGGGATTTGGCTGTATATAACCCTTCCTCTACGGAGTCTACACGCTCGGCTAGCTTTAACCTTACGGCTGCATTGAGCAGCACCTGATTAACGAAGGCTAGATGGGCCTCGCCCTTCAGCACCTCTTCGGTCACTCTCAATTGCTCATCGGCAGACCAATTCATCTGGTCGGGCAGCGAGGTTTCTAAGCCGAAGCTCTCCGGATCAATGATATGGAGCTGTGCTTCGCCGTTCTCGACGATATAGGTTCTAGTAGGCCGCTCAATGAATAGATCCTCGGACCCTTCCGCACCTTGCACGATCAGAGCTTTGCGATAGCCAAGATGAACGAGCAGTCTGGCCATCCGGTCGAATACGGTATTGTGATAGACGCCATACACGAGATACGGCGAATGCGAATAATCGATGAGCTTCTCAGCGGTATTCAGCACCGTACGCATGCCCAGCTCTTCTCGGATGGAGCGAAGCTCGCCTAGAGGAGGGCACCACTGCTCTGATGGGACGAACAATACACCCGTAGATGTGGCAACCTGGGTCAACTGCTCGCGGGATAGCTTCTCGGGATGAATACCAATCTTCGCTAGTAGATCAGGGAGAGTCACCCCCCATTTGGGCGGTAAGGATGCTGAGCCGTGTAAGGTAACTGGTAGACCTGCTGCAGCCAGCAGGAAGGCGGTAGCGAATGTGGCGAAAAAGGATTTTTTGCGGCCATCATAGGGGCCGGCACAGTCGATTCCTTGCTGGATAGGCGAGCGGTACGCCTTGCTGCGGGATTCGACTACGAACGCCTCCAGCTCTTCGACACTCTCCATTTTGATTCGCTCTGCGATGAAAAAGGCACCTATCTGAGCAGGGGTAGCTTTTCCGTTCATGACCCAGTCAGCTGCCTGTTGCGCTTCCTCATAGGTTAGATCACGGGCACCTCGCTTACCTCTACCGACTTCCTTCAACAGTTGTGTAAACATTGCTAGTGACCTCCTTATTTTTGCTCTTGGAGCAGCTGATAGACCTTCACGATTGAGGTGGCAACATCGACCATTCGTTTGCGCTCATTCATCGCCTGCTTGCGAAGCAGGTCATAGGCCTCAGCTTCCGATACATTTTTGATTTTGCACAAAATCCCTTTTGCCATGTCAATCCATTTGCGCTCTTCTAAACGGGCTTCCAGCTGCTTGCGCTCGTTGGCCCATTGCTGCCGCTCAAAGGATTGCTTCGAACCGAAGTGGAGCGCCCAGTGCAGCTCCTGCTCACTCATAGAGGGAGTCAGTATACCGTCTATAGGAACATCGTTCTCGCAGAAGGCTGCAGATAAAGAAGCCGTAGAGGCGCTGCACCACCAGAGCAGAGGCAATCTCTTGGTCTGGAGCAGCTTATTGCTCCAAGCAAAAACATCATTAAGCGGCATATGCAGAATAATCGCGTCGGCGTCGGGTATTTGCTTCTTGGCCCGTTCCTCGCTGCCGGTCTGCATGACACGATAACCATTTGATTGAAGGATATATTCAGGTTGATGGGAGGCGGAATTCGGCTTAGCTGCTGCCGAGGTCGCAGGATTATCGATAATTAACAAAGAACGCATGGAGAAGCGCTCCTTCCTCTTCGACTATTGGACGATACAAGGCCTGATTCTGTTTAGTTGTGATTATATATAACATAAAAAAGGGGAGGCTGTCGATATTCTTTCCTATCATTTTTTTAATGTCAGATATCTTGACATAAGAAGGCGTCACAGTGTATATTATCGTTAACAACTACCTCATATCATTCGCGAATACAATGATGTATTCGATTGAAGCGGCAATGAAGCCTGTTTCGTTAAACATAGGGAGCGCATATGCGTATCCTGTGGGACGGAATGGGCTTTTTCTATTTTTTTTACCTGAAGGAAGGGGAGATTCATAATGAGTAACGCAAAACAATTAGTTCTTATCGGTAACGGTATGGCGGGGGTTCGAGCTGTTGAGCATCTGCTGAAGCTGACACCGGATACCTATGAGATTACGATATTCGGTGCGGAACCGCATCCTAACTATAACCGGATCATGCTCTCATCCGTTCTCGCAGGTGGAGCAGATCTGAATGAAATTGTCATTAACGATTGGGACTGGTATAAGGATAACAACATTAAGCTATATACGGGCCATACCGTAACGAAGATTGATACCGAGAACAAAAAAGTCATCACCCACCTAGGTGTTGAGGTTAAGTATGATTCCGTCATTATTGCAACAGGCTCTAATCCATTCATGCTTCCTATTCCAGGCGCTGACAAGGAAGGTGTCATTGCCTTCCGGGATATCGCCGATTGCGAGACGATGATAGACACTTCCAAGAAACATAAAAAAGCGGTCGTCATCGGTGGAGGGCTGTTGGGGCTTGAGGCGGCGAGAGGGCTGCTGCATCTAGGGATGGAAGTATCCGTTGTTCATATCCATCCGTATCTGATGGAGCGTCAGCTCGATGAAGCAGCTTCACGGATGCTGCAGCGCGAGCTGGAGGCACAGGGCATGAAGTTTCTGTTGTCGAAGCATTCCGCGTCCATTACGGGAAGACGCCGGGTGAAGGCACTGAACTTTGTCGATGGCAGTGAGGCGGAAGCTGACCTTATTGTAATGGCAGTGGGTATACGTCCGAATGTAGCGCTTGCGAAGGCATCCGGAGTTGAAGTGAACCGAGGCATTATCGTAGATGATTTCATGCAGACCAATATTCCAGATGTGTACGCAGTCGGGGAATGTGCCGAGCATCGTGGCATTGCCTATGGACTGGTTGCCCCGTTGTACGAGCAAGGAGCGGTGCTCGCTAAGCGGTTAGCGGGTGTGGAGACGGCAGGCTATGAAGGGTCGGTAACCTCAACGAAGCTGAAGGTCTCAGGGGTTGATGTATTCTCCGCAGGACGCTTCGCTGAGCTGCCAGGGACTCGAGCTCTGAAGATTCAGGACGATCTGGACGGAACCTATAAGAAAATCGTTATTGAAGACGGGAAGCTTGTCGGTGCAGTCTTGTTCGGTGACACTTCCGATGGCGCTGAGTTATTCTCTTATATTAAAAAAGGAGAATCCATTGCCGGCCGTGAGAAGGAGCTGCTGCTCGGCATCTCATCGGATATGCTGGGTCAATCCTCAGGAGGCAACCGACTTGAGGGCATGGCGGATGATGAGATCGTATGCGGCTGTAACGGTGTCTCCAAGGGAGCGATTGCTGAGGCGATTCAATCGAAGGGCTGTGCATCCGTAGGTGAGATCAAGGCTTGTACGAAAGCATCAGCATCCTGTGGGGGCTGTAAGCCGCTTGTAGAGGGGCTGCTGAAGCTGTATGCAGGCGACGCTGCCTTGGAGCCAGTGAAGGAAGGGATTTGCAGCTGTACATCGCTTGACCGTGATGAGATTGTTGGTGAGATCAAGCGGATGCAGCTCATGACCGTCAAAGAGGTCATGAATGTACTTGAGTGGAAGGTTGAGGAAGGCTGCTCCAAATGCCGGCCATCGCTTAACTACTATCTCGGTATGCTATGGCCAGAGGAGTATATCGATGAGAAGGAATCACGGATTACGAATGAACGTTATCATGCCAATATTCAGAAGGATGGAACATACTCGGTTGTACCGCGGATTTATGGCGGAGTTACCTCTCCTGCTGATCTGAAAAAAATAGCAGAGGTGGCTGAGAAATTCGATGTGCCGATGGTGAAATTCACAGGCGGACAACGACTCGATCTTCTAGGTGTGAAGAAAGAGGATCTTCCGAAAATCTGGGAAGAGCTCGATATGCCGTCCGGCCATGCTTATGGTAAGACACTTCGAACGGTCAAAACCTGCGTAGGCTCGACCTTCTGCCGCTTCGGTACACAGGATGCGATCGGTATGGGGATACGATTGGAGAAAGCGTTCGAGCGTCTCAATACGCCTGCGAAGGTGAAGCTTGCAGTATCCGGCTGTCCCCGCAACTGTGCGGAGGCTACCATTAAAGATCTCGGTGTCGTCGCTATTGATGGCGGCTGGGAGCTCCATGTTGGGGGCAATGGCGGCGTGAAGGTTAGAGCAACGGATCTGCTATGCATTGTGAAGACAGAGGACGAAGTAATGGAGTGGTCCTCCGCTTACTTGCAGTATTACCGTGAGAGTGCGACATGGAATGAGAGAACCGCCCAATGGCTGGAGCGTGTAGGGCTTGCTTCTATTAAGAAAGCTTTGGAGAAACGTGAAGATCGTCTTGCCCTTGTCGAGCGAATTGAGAAAGCGCTGAGCTTAACAACGGATCCGTGGAAGCAAATCGTAGAAGATAAGCAATTGCGCAAAAATTTCGAGCAGCTGTCCGGCCCGCAGCCGGTTCAGCAATAGGGGGCATAATCGTATGACGAAGAAGCTGTTAGTTGCCAAGCTGTCGGAGATAGATGTGAAGGGCTCACGGACGATTCGAGTAGAGGATACCGAAATTGCAGTATTCCGTCTCAGCGATGACAGCGTGCTTGCTGTCGAGAATCGCTGCCCACATAAGGGTGGACTTCTATCGGAAGGGATGGTGTGCGGGACTTCCGTGCACTGTCCCCTGCATGATTGGAAGATTGATCTGCGCAGCGGCCGGGTGCATGAGCCGGATGATGGCTGTATTACAACCTTTGAGACTGAGATTGACAGTGAGAGCGGCTCAATCTATGTAACGATATAACAGCAGACGCTGCTGGGTGCTGACGTCAGTGAACGAACGCTGTTCATCAAAAGGAAAGGGGCTTAATCTCTATGGTGACAGGTACAGTGTATATTGTCGGAGCCGGTCCAGGTGATCCGGAATTAATAACTGTGAAGGGATTACGCCGTATTCAAGCGGCTGACGTTATTTTGTACGACCGGTTATCTAGCGAGGAGCTGCTGGATGAAGCCCGTGATGATGCTGAGCTTATCTATTGCGGCAAAGCGCCCGGTGCGCATGCCATGCCGCAGGAGCGCATTAATCAGCTGCTCATTGATTATGCGCTAGAGGGGAAGTCGGTCGTTCGCTTGAAGGGCGGCGACCCTTTCGTCTTCGGACGTGGAGGCGAGGAAGTTCTAGCGCTGGCATCGTGCGGCATAAGCTATGAAATCATACCAGGAATCACATCGGCTATAGGTGCTGCCGCGGCGGCAGGCATTCCGGTTACGCATCGTGATCATGCATCATCCTTCGCATGTGTGACGGGGAGCCGCTGTCATGGGGATAAAGCTCCGGTGCGCTGGGACCTGCTGGCGCATGGAGTAGATACACTGGCTATCTATATGGGAGTAAGCCAGCTTCCTTACATTCGTGAGCAACTGCTCAAGCATGGCAAAGCCTCAAGTACGCCCGTTGCCTTAATTGAACGGGGGACAACGTCGAGGCAACGCACGATTATCGGTACATTAGCGGATATACACAAATTAGCGAATTCGATGAAGCTGACCAATCCTGCATTAATTATTGTAGGTGAGGTCATTCGCGTGAGAGAACAGCTGCTGCAAGCGGAGCGACAGGCTTCTGCAATGATTGGATAATATTAGAATAAATGTATTGACAGCCTTTTCATTCGATGTTAGAGTAACAAATAGATTTCATAAATCGAAAGGAGGATTACGACTTATGTATAACCAAATGATTGAGTTTAACGTTGCAAATCACTGGAATGTACACACTAATTTAATGAGCGTAATCCATCCGCGAGTCAACTCTCTTTGATATTAAGGGTATTCCCATAAATCAAAGGCGCATGGTTACGTCTACCGTAATCATGCGCCTTTTTATTCACACTCGGCCTTTTTTGTGCCGCTCTTGTGAGAAGAAGGAAGCGCATCGTATTTGACGGTGCGCTTCCTTCTTTTTTATGGGAAATTTGACAGAAGGATGGATAATGGAGGTGTCAAAGGAAAGCTATGTTTATTGTACTTAAGAAGCTTCAATGGTTTTTTGTATTGAATTGGAAAAGATATGCGGTAGCTGGCGTACTGCTCATACTGGCTGGTGTGCTGGACGTTATTCCGCCTTGGCTGGTGGGCTATACGATTGACGGCATAACCCAGGGTAATCTGGGAACGTCCGAATATTACCAAGTCATCATCGGATGGTCGCTAGTCGTCGTTGTTGGCTATCTCATCTCTTACGTCTGGCATTATCAATTGTTCGGCGGGGCATTCGCCTTGGAGCGGCTGCTGCGTTCACGCTTAATGCGGCATTTCCTGAAGATGACGCCGACTTTCTATGAGCGTAATCGAACGGGAGATCTAATGGCGCGCTCGACGAACGATCTGAACGCTGTTGCTACGACAGCCGGCTTCGGCATTCTGACCTTAATCGACTCGACCTTCTTCATGGTTACGATTCTCATTATGATGGCTGGTCTTATCAGCTTGAAGCTCACCATCGCGGCGCTATTGCCCCTGCCGTTCATTGCGCTTGCGATGAAGCACTTCGGCAAGAAGATCCATGAGAAGTTCATGCAATCGCAGGATGCCTTCGGTGAGCTTAATGATCAGGTGCTGGAGTCGGTATCTGGCGTTCGCGTCATTCGTGCTTTCGTGCAGGAGGAAGCGAGTGCAGAGCAGTTCAGAGAGAAGACGAATGAAGTGTTCAGCAAAAATATTGAAGTAGCGAAGATCGATGCGCTCTTCGAGCCAACAATGAAAATATTGGTCGGCTTAAGCTACTTAATTGGCTTATGCTACGGTGGTTATCTCGTATTTCACAGTGAAATTACGCTAGGTGAGCTGGTTACCTTCAATGTGTACTTAGGGATGCTGATCTGGCCGATGTTCGCCATCGGTGAGCTGATCAACATTATGCAGCGTGGTAATGCTTCTCTTGACCGGGTGGATGAAACGCTGGGCTATAAGGCGGATGTAGTAGATGGGCCGGATCTGCTTGAGCCGGATGAGCCAGAGACGGTAAGCTTCAAGCAAGTGACCTTCCGTTACCCGTCCTCCTCTACAGATAATTTGAAGGATGTATCCTTCACACTGCGTCAAGGACAGACGCTCGGGATTGTTGGGCGTACTGGAAGTGGGAAGACGACATTGCTGAAGCAGCTGCTACGGGAGTACCCGCTCGGCAATGGCGAAATTGCTGTATCGGGAGTGCCACTTAACAAGCTGAGAGTGGATCGACTGCTCAGCTGGATTGGTTATGTGCCACAGCAGCCTATTCTGTTCTCGAAGACGATTCGGGACAATATTTTCTTAGGGATGAAGGAGCGCGGTACAGATGAGGACTTGCAGCGTGCGCTGGCAAGAGCGTCATTCGCGAAGGACATTCAATTCTTGCCGGATGGTCTTGAGACGATGGTCGGCGAGAAGGGTGTGGCACTCTCCGGTGGCCAGAAGCAGCGTGTCAGTATTGCGCGTGCGTTGATCGCAGACCCGGAAATTCTGCTGCTGGATGATGCTTTATCGGCAGTCGATGGACGGACGGAAGCGGAGATTATCGATGGCATTCGGACCGAACGTGCAGGCAAAACAACACTAATCACGACACATCGCCTGTCAGCCGTACAGCATGCCGATCACATCCTTGTGCTTGATGAAGGCAGGATTGTTCAAGAGGGCAGTCATGAACAGCTGCTGAAGCAAGGCGGCTGGTACAAAGAGCAGTATGAGCGGCAGCAGCTGGAATCGCTTATTGAGTCCTAATTAGGTGGATGATAGGTTAGTTGAATATGAAAATAGGTAATCGTAATGGTTAGGGAGGCGTCCAGAGCAATGGGTCAAACAGGAAAACGATTGTTTCAATACGCCATGCTTTATAAGAAACCAATTCTGTTGGCGCTCCTGCTGCTCGTGCTTGCTGTAAGTGCTGAGCTGGCAGGACCGTTCATTGCGAAGCGGATGATCGATCAGAATATTCTCGGAATCGAGAAGAAATGGCATGTGGTAGCGGGAGAAGAGCGTTATTCGGTCAATTATAAAGATAAATGGTATAAGCGGGAAGATCATTTTGCCCCCGGAGAAGTGAAGGGTCAGGAAGTTCGAGTGCTTCAAGTGGGGCGTAAGTTTTATTGGCTGGAGGGATCTCTAGCTGTCGAAGGCGGTAAAGAGACTGTAGAAGGTGGAGAGCTCACAGTAACCAATCCCGAGACGGGCGAGAGTGCGGTATATCCCGTTACCTTATTGTCAGCGGGCGAGTTATATGAATTTTATAAGCCGGAGATCCCTAGTCTAATGAAGCTGGCGGCTATTTATTTTGGCTTGCTCCTGCTTGTAGGTGTATTCACATATGGGCAGAGGCTGATGCTGCAAACCTCGGCTAACAAAATTGTGCAAAAGATGCGCAATGATATATTTGCTCATACACAGCGTCTGCCTGTCGGCTACTTCGACACCTTGGCGGCAGGGCAGGTTGTATCTCGGATTACGAATGATACGGAGGCGGTTCGGGAGCTGTATGTATCGGTGCTTGCGAACTTCTTCTCGGCTATCGTCTATATGGGGGCGATCTATGGAGCGTTGTTCCTGCTCGATGCAAGGCTGGCGCTGCTCGCTCTGCCGCTCGTCCCGATCCTGATCATCTGGATCAAGCTGTATCGGAGATTCGCTTCGCGTTATAATCGAATCATTCGTGCCAAGCTTAGTGAGATCAACGGTATGATTAATGAATCGATTCAAGGGATGGCCATTATTCAGGCATTCCTTCGTCAGAAAGAGACGATGCAGGAATTCGATGAGCTTAATGATTATTACTTCAAATATCAGAATAAGCTGCTTAATCTGAACTCCATTACATCTCATAATCTGGTCAACGTCATTCGGAATGTCATGTTCTTAATCGTGATTATGATGTTCTGGGGCGATTGGCTGGGTGCGGCTGTTGGTGTTGGTGTGCTCTATGCGTTCATCGACTTAATGAATCGGATGTTCCAGCCGATTGTCGGCGTCGTTAACCAACTGTCCAACCTGGAGACGGCAAGGGTATCCGCTGAACGGGTATTCACCCTGATGGATCAAGAGGGCATAGAGGTTGCACTTGGGTCGATAGAGCGGTATAAAGGTGAAGTGAAATTCGAGGATGTCTCTTTTGCATACAAGAAAGAAGAGTATGTGCTTAAGCATATTTCGTTCGCTGCACGCCAAGGTGAGACGGTAGCTCTAGTCGGTCACACGGGTTCAGGGAAAAGCTCCATTCTCAATCTGCTGTTCCGGTTCTATGATACGAATCATGGCCGGATTTCGATTGATGGTACAGACGTCTTAGATATTCCGAAGCAGCATTTGCGCCAGCATATGGGCATTGTTCTGCAAGATCCCTTCTTGTTCACTGGAACGATTGCTTCGAATGTGAGCTTGAACAATCCGGCTATTAGTCGGGAGAAGGTTGAGCAAGCGCTGCGGGATGTTGGCGCGTACGACATGTTCGCGCAGCTGCCAGGCGGCATTGACGCACCGGTCAATGAGAAGGGCAGTACGTTCTCTGCTGGGCAGCGTCAGCTGATCTCCTTCGCTCGGGCGCTTGCTTATGATCCGGCTATTCTTATTCTGGATGAAGCGACAGCAAGCATTGATACAGAGACGGAGGCGATTATCCAGCAGGCGCTGGATGTGCTGAAGAAAGGCCGTACAACATTCGTCATTGCTCATAGGCTGTCAACGATAAGGCAGGCGGATCTGATTCTCGTGCTGGATCGCGGACAGATTGTGGAACGTGGGAACCATGATGAGCTATTGGATGAGCGCGGCAAATATTATGCGATGTATCAGCTGCAGCAAGGGACGGCTGTAACGGCCTAGTGTATAGAAGAGAAGAGAACCTTCAGCTCCACGTATTGTGGAATTGAAGGTTCTCTTGCTATATGGACGGGAACTATTCGGTTTTGAACTTGCTGATGGCTTGATTGAGTGTGGATGCTAAATCATTCAGTTGGACGGAGGAGCTGGCAACCTCTTGCATCGATGCGAGCTGTTCCTCTGAAGCCGCTGCTACCCGTTGTGCATGCCCTGCGGATTCGGAAGCGATGCTCTCGAGCTGATCGAGTGAGGCAGCGATCTGCTGGCTGCCTGCCGACATTTGCTCAGAGGCTGCGGATACTTCCTCTACCTGTGCAGACACACGGCGAATGGCTTCCAGAATGGAGCGGAACGATTGGCCGGCTTGCTGCGATACGTCTGAGCCTTGCTTCGCTTCCACTACCGCCTGCTCCATCGCTTGTACGGCTTCACCTGTGCGGCTGCTAATTCCGTTCAATATTGCACCGATCTGCTCGGAAGAATCCTTCGAGCGTTCAGCCAGCTTGCGAATCTCATTAGCGACGACTGCGAAGCCCTTGCCATGCTCTCCTGCTCTTGCTGCTTCTATAGAAGCATTCAAGGCAAGCAGGTTCGTCTGGTTAGCGACTTCTCCAATCATGGCGAGAATATCGCCAATTTGTCCGCTCATTTGCTCTAGCTCATGAAGCGCCTCTACTGTGCCGGTCATTTTGTCGGATACGGCTTGCATATGAACGACTGTCTCAGTAATAACCTCTTCCCCGCTGATGGCAAGATCAGTTGTATCTCCCGCCATCTCCGATACGGCAGAGGAGGATTCGGCGATACGCTGAATGCCGATCGTCATCTCGGTCATCGCACGCTGGCATTCTTGCAGGCTCTGCAGCTGAGTGTCGGTTCCCATTGCAACCTCTTGAATGGATTCAGCAACCTCTTGTGTTGCTTGAGCTGTCTGTTCGGCACTCTCCTGCATGCTTGAGGAGGATGCTGTTACTTCACTAGATGTGGATCGAATATTATGGGTCAGATGTCTTAGGCTGACAATCATCTCATTGAAGGCCGCAGATACTCTTCCGATCTCATTGTTATTGTTAACGGGTACGGTAATGGTTAGATTGCCTTCTGCCGCAAGGGCGGACACCTCTGCAAGTTTTTTGAGCGGCTTCAGGGCCAATCGAATGAGCCATACGACTAATGCAATGGCGATAAGCATGAGCAATAAAGCGCCGAATGAGCTTTCGAGCAGCATTCGATTGATTTTGGCATTAACCGCATTATAATCGAAGTCTGCTGCGAAGATGCCGACAGGCTCGTTATTGCCGTCCTTCACTAGCGTTAAGAAGGTAATCCAAGTCCCGGTTGCGTCTGTATAAGGAGCAAGCTGCACGAAGCCTTCTTCCAGCACTTTGTCATACCCTTCAAGGAACTCCGGAGTGAGCTCATACGGTGTGCCGGGCTTGTAGAGATCGTCGGTGCTTGTCTGCATTATATTCAGGAAGGTTTGGCCATCCTTCTCGATTTTCTCAGGCATTAGAGCGTATGCGTTCGAAATAAGATCATTTGTCTTCATAGCATTGAACTGAAGCTTCAGAACGCCTAGCTCGCGCGAAGCTGTACTTCCCTCTAACAGCTGTGTATGGGATTTAGAGACCAAATCGAGGTTGGACTTGGTTTGGACACCGAAGGTTCGCGCAGTCCGTTCCATTTCTTCCAGATAGGCGGATTTCTGCGCTTTGTAAGAGGACAGCTGTGTAACACTGATAATAATAGCGAAAATAATAGCGAGTACAACAGAGCTGGTAAGTGTGAGGCTTTTGTCTTTTAATTTAAACATTCTGTCTAACCTCTCGTTTCTAAGTGGTGTAGAAGTGAATTCATGCTGTCTATTCTTGCGTAAGTATAACAGCCAAGTATTAGATAAGTTCGTAGAGGATGTTAGGAATATATTTAGATGAAACCTTTCTCATTATTTTCATGGCATTTTAAGGGAAGTTTAAAGCTGGGTTAAGTTAGGTTGGCTAATATGGTTCTTGTAAGCAAATTGACTGCGAAAGGTGGAAACATCATGAGAGGATCAAGAACAATAGTAGCAAGCACGCTAGCTTTGACACTGGCTTTAGGCGGAGGAATATGGGCAGCCCAAGATGCGAATGCCGCGACGGCAGCTGCGCAGACTAACATAACGAAGGAACGTGGATTATACGGAGGAGAGAAGAGCTTCGGAGGCGAGCGAGGAGGCGTGGCTGGCTTAAGCCAGCTGCAAGAGCAATTAGCCGAATACTTAAATGTAGATACGGAATCGCTGCGCACACAGCTGCAGGACTCGACGCTTGCCGAGATAGCGGAGGCTGGGGGCATTACACGTGATGCTCTGAAGGCGAAGCTGATCGAATGGATCGATGCAGCGGCGGCTTCTGCTGAAGCTCAGTCTACAGATTCGACTAAGGACAAGGTGCTGGATAGCTCGGCGCTTGCGGATAAGCTGCTTGACTCACAAGGCGGCTTCGGCGGTAAAGGCGGATTCGATGGAGGCAAGGGCGGCGGGCGTGGCTTCGCAGGCAACAGTGAAGCTCTTGCAGAGCTGCTTGGCCTGACGACAGATGAGCTGCAAAGCGCATTGAAAGAAGAAGGTGCGACGCTTGCCAGCATTGCCGCAGAGCAAGGGGTAGATGTACAGAAGGTTATTGATCTGCAGGTGAGTGAGGCGAAGGTGAAGCTGGATGAGAAGCTGGCTTCCGGTGATCTGACGCAGGATAACTATGATACGAGTGTAGCCTCCTTGACAGAACGGATAACGAGTCAAGTGAATATGGAGGCTGCGAGGTTGGAAGGCGGCAGAGGCAAGCATGGTGAAGGATACTTTGCTAATAGTGAAGAGGTAGCAGAGCTGCTCGGGTTAACAACAGATGAGCTGAAGGCTGCACTCGCAGAGGAGGATGCGACGCTTGCGAGCGTCGCTGCTGAGCAGGGACTAGATGTGCAGACTATCGTTGATCTGTTGGTCAATGAAGCAACAGCGAAGCTGGATGAGAAGCTTGCAGCTGGTGAATTAACACAGGAGGAGTACGATACCAAGGTGGCAAGCTTAACCGAGCGTGTAACGAAGCAGGTCAATGGTGAATTCGAGAAGCCGGAAGGCGGACGAGGTGGACATGGCGGCTTCAAAGGAAGTGAGGATGGCACAGCCGGCAGCAGTGAGGAAGCAGCTGCTGAATAAATAGATGCATAAAAGCCGTACGAGGTCTGCGCTTTCAGCCTGGTACGGCTTTTGCATGATGCCTGATGTAAGAAGTATCTATGCTTTTAGAACATCGTGATCCACGTAACGTTCCCCGTTCAACTCGCTAATGATGTTAATGGCTGCCTTCGCGCCATCGCCAGCTGTGATAACGGCATGTACACTAACGCCAGCAGCTGTTCCTGCGGCCCAGACACCGGCAATATTCGTCTTGCCTGCGGCATCTGTATCGATGACTGTTTTGATCCGCGGCTCTGTGCCTGGCTTCGTATGGACACCAATATGCTCTGCGAGGTCTGTTAATGCCCCTGTTGCAATCAGCACATGCTTGGCTTCGTAGGTACCGTGATCCGTTTGTACGGAAAGTCCGCCTTCGATAGCTTCAACCTTCTCGACCGTTTCTTCTTTAATCTCCGCTCCGAAGTGAAGCGCTTGCTGTTTGCCTATATCTACAAGATCGGGACCGCCAATTTCCTTGATGCCATAATAGTTCTCGAACCAGGCGCGTTTCGTCATCCCTTTGTTGTTCTCGAACACAAGCGTTGTCTTCCCTGCTTTGGCTGTGAAAATAGCTGCGCTGGCTCCAGCTGGACCAGCACCAATGATTACGATATCGTACATCATTCCAACCTCCAATTAACAAATAGAATAGACTGCTCTATTATTATAATAGGAAAATTTTAGTGCAAGCAAATGGAAAAAAGTTCAATATATTCACATGTCTCTCGTTGACTCCTAGGCTTGCCTTTTGCTATAGTTCTATTAATGAATGGTTTCATAGTGAAACTATATGGTTGATGGTTGTCTGAGAGGAGAATGGGGAATGACAATAGGCACCGAGCTGCTAGGACAGATTATTTCCCGTTACGAAGGGGCGCATTTCGCGGTGAATCGCAGGTTAACGGCTTTGCTGCGCGAGTTGATGCCAGAGGGGATTACAGTCGATCAGTATTCCACGATGCGCTACTTGCGTATGGAGGAGGTTAGTACCTCTTCTGAGCTTGCTGATATGTTCTGTGTGGGAAAAAGCTCCATTACTGCGATTATTACGCGGTTGTTCGATAAACAGCTGATCGAGCGGATTCCGGATGATAAGGATCGCCGGGTAACTCTGCTTAGGCTGACGGATGAAGGCAAGCGAATGACTGATGCAATGGAGATTAGGATTCAAGAAATGATCGCAACCTTACTGTGTCATTTTGATGAGGAAGAGGCATTAAACTTTATTGAGACCTTCGAGAAGCTTGCTAATGTAATGAAGCTCTCAGTGGAGACGGAGAGGAGTTAGAGAGAAATGAAGATGGTTCTAAAGTTCAGGTGGATCATTCTGGTATTGTGGCTGGTTGCTGCTGTCGGATTGATGGTGAGTGCGCCGAATATGCAAGAGCTCGTTAGGGAGAAGGGGCAGGTTAACGTTCCGGAAGGCTACTCCTCTACTATAGCGGCGGACATGGCGAAGGAAATAGGGGGCTCGGAATCCGGCGGTGGCGGTGCGGCAACCGTCTTGGTATTCCATCGGGACGGCGGACTGACAGATTCAGATACCGCTGACATGAAGGCTGGTATCAACAAGCTTAAGGAAATGAAGGAAGAGCTTGGCATTACCTCCTTGACGACGCATTTCGATGCGCCGGATTTGGTGGAGCAGATGGTGTCAGGCGATGGCACGACTGTGCTGGCACTGGTGAATGTGGATCTGGATGGTGCTGAGCTTGCTGAGGTGCGTGATAACTTATACGCTGCGGTCTCAGATGTGAAGGTGGATCATTATTTCACAGGCAACTGGCTGATTTCGGAGGATGTAGTTACGAGCTCTGAGGAGGGCTTGAAGAAGACTGAGCTTATTACATTAGGCTTCATTCTGATTATTCTGTTCGCGGTGTTCCGTTCGGTGGTTGCGCCGATTGTACCGCTCTTGACGGTTGGCTTCACCTATCTGATTTCGCAATCGATAGTGGCTTTCCTAGTGGAATATTCAGACTTCCCGCTGTCGAACTTCACACAAATCTTTCTAGTAGCAGTCCTGTTCGGTATAGGTACAGATTATTGTATCCTGCTGATCAGCCGCTTCAAGGAGGAGCTGTCTCACCGAAATGGCGATATTACGGAATCCATCATCGAAACTTACCGTACGGCAGGCAGGACGGTGCTGTTCTCCGGCTTAGCTGTTCTTGTTGGTTTCTCTGCTATTGGATTCTCGACCTTTATTCTGTATCGTTCCGCTGTTGCGGTGGCAGTAGGGATCGCGATCCTTCTTATTGCATTGTTCACGATTGTTCCATTCTTCATGGCGGTGCTCGGCAAAAAGCTGTTCTGGCCTTCCAAAGGTAATCTTGAGCATAAGCCAAGCAAGCTATGGGGAACCGTTGGACAGTTCTCATTGAAGCGTCCAATATGGGCACTTGTTATTCTTGCAGTTGTTATTGTTCCTTTTCTACTGACCTACAAAGGTACGACTTCATTCAACTCGCTGGACGAGATTGGTGAGAAATACGATTCGGCGAAAGCCTTCAATATTATTGCAGATAGCTTCGGGCCGGGTGAATCGCTGCCTTCCTCCATTATCGTGAAATCGGATGCTCCGATGGATACGCCAGAGGGGCTTGCTGCTCTAGAGCAAGTAAGCAGAGAGCTTTCCAAAGTTGAAGGGGTCAAAACGGTACGCAGCGCGACACGTCCGACAGGTGAGGTGCTGGATGATTTCCTCGTCTCGGATCAAGTCGGGACGCTGGAGGAAGGGCTTGGTCAGAGCAATGACGGGCTCGGTACGATCGGCTCCGGATTAACGGAAGCAAGTACGGCATTAAGCGATAATGCGCCGAAGCTGAATGAAGCGGTGGATGGTGCGGGTCAATTGGTTGAGGGGACGAACACCTTGAAGGATGGTGTTGTTCAGCTCAGCGCAGGTCTTAAGCAGATAGAGAAGGGCTTGAACGATGGCTCTTCGGGTGCGAAGGAGCTGAGTGCAGGCCTCGCACAGGCTAAGACAAGCGCAGATCAGCTTGCGGCAGCCAGTCAAGAGCTGCTAACCGGCTATGAACAAGCGGGAGCTGGATTGGGTCAGCTGTCTCAAGCATATGGCAGCATCGCCGCTGAGCAAGCGAAGCTGGCAGACGGATTATCCAGTCTAGGTCAGGGGCTTGGCGGACTCGGTGATCGTTATCCGGAGCTGATGGATGACGAGGCTTATCAGCAGGCGCTTAGCTCAGTAGCGGAGCTTCAGCAGGGCGCCTCGGGGTTAAGTCAGCAGCTGACGCAGCTTAATGCACAGCTTAGCGGCATCAATGGCGGCTTGCAGCAGGCGAATGCCGGATTCACCGAAGCATCCGGCGGGCAAGCAGCGCTGGCGCAAGGACTTGCTCAGCTGGCGGATGGTATTGCGGCTCTGCAAGCAGGCATCGAGCAGGCGGCTGCGGGTCAAGGTCAGGTGATATCGAAGCTGCCAGCCGTTACGAACGGCTTCGACGAGCTGGCGAGCGGACAGAAGGAGCTTCAGGCTGGCTTCGCCGATCTGAACGGCCAATTGGGCGAGCTGACAAGCGGGCTTAATCAGAGCGTGGATGGCCTGACACAAGTGACGGATGGCCTCAGCTCAGCCAAAGGCTATCTGAATGAGCTGTCCTCATCGCCTAATAAGCAAATAACCGGCTGGTTTATTCCAGAGGAGGCTATTGCAGGTGACGAGTTCCAGCAGGCGCTGGATGTGTATTTGTCAGAGGATCGCAAGACGGCCAAATTCGACGTCGTATTCAGCGGCAATCCGTATGAGACGGAGACGATGTCCAAAGTCAGTGATCTTGAGGCGGCAGTTGCTCGCGGCCTGCAAGGCTCCTCTTATGACAAGGCCGACTATGCGGTCGGCGGTGTGACGAGTATGAATCATGATCTGAAGACGATCTCGGATGCAGATTATTCACGTACGGTCATTCTCATGCTGATTGGCATATCGATTATACTAATTATTTTGTTCCGTTCCATCGTTATGCCATTGTATATGGTAGCTTCACTTCTCGTGACCTACTATACTTCGATGGCGATAGCGGAAGTTATATTCGTCCGTATACTTGGTCTCTCGGGTATTGGCTGGGCAGTGCCGTTCTTCGGCTTCGTTATGCTGGTGGCGCTTGGAATCGACTATAGTATCTTCCTAATGGATCGGTTCAAGGAATACAAGCATCTGTCTCCAATGGAAGCTATTCTGGCTGCAATGAAGAATATGGGTACTGTCATTATGTCGGCAGCCGTTATTCTCGGCGGAACCTTCGCCGCCATGCTGCCTTCGGGTGTCATGTCGCTGCTGCAGATCGCAACGATCGTATTGTGCGGGCTGTTCCTATACGCGCTGCTCATGCTGCCGCTGTTCATTCCAGTTATGGTGCGGACGTTCGGCAAGGCGAACTACTGGCCTTTCATGAAGGACGCAGACGACGGTCTGTCTGCGGCTAAGGGCAATGCGAAGGATTCCATTCGTCCTTATCCACGGGATACATCGATTTAACTAGGAAGCAAAGAGCCTCCAATTTCCACATTATTGTGGGGTTGGAGGCTTTTTTTATGAATTTGAGCATGTATCGTCCCACCACCGCGAGCTCGGGGTTTTGTATGGTACATCGGCTGCTTTGTGCCTATGCTAAGGAAGTTATTTTCGCTATTGGAGAAAGGAATTTCTTTATTGGGAGGAGTAAAGTGTGAGTACGTTCCATTAAGGAAAAGAATTTCGTTATTAGGGAAATGACCTTCACCAGAAGTGAAAATCGTTTCGCTAATGCGTGGTACCAGGTAACGCGGCTTGATAATAGCGAAAAGACGTTCACCAACTGCGAAAATCATTTCGCTATTCTCAAGCAGCTAGCCGCGTTGTCACTAAAAAGCACCTGTAATGCTGAGCTCAGCATTACAGGTGCTTTTTAACTGCCCATATTGGATAGGGCCCTGGGGTGAGAGTTTCGGCCATGTGGAGCGGAGAAAGTGGATGAATTCTGGAGAAGCGCAGCGTTCGCCTTTGCCTCCGGGCAACAGCGATCGGAAGAATCATCCGCTTTCGCAGCACCGCCGGACATTTATCCCTTATTATGCGATCGTATGAGACAGCACCAAACCGCCATAGGCGAACGCGATACAAATCACGATAGCAGGATGAACCTTCTTTCTCTCCATCAGCCAATAGGCGATGGCTGCTATCGCAAGAAACTGCCAGATCCCCGAGGAATGAACGGACGTATCGATCATTTGCCATGTCAGAAGCACCATCATAATGGCAATGATCGGTTGTACGAGCAGTGTCATTCCTTTGACGATTGGCGATGTGCGATGCTTCTGCAGCAGCTTGAGCAGCAGAATGAGGGCGACAGCGGATGGCACAATAGTTGCGAACAGAGCAACGAACATTCCGATCCAGCCGTAGACATCATATCCAACGTATGCGGCGATTTTGGTTGCGATTGGTCCTGGCAGCGCGTTGCCTAGTGCAAGAATGTTGGAGAAATCTTTATCCGTTGTCCAACCGTAGCGTGTCACAATCTCGTTGTACATAAGCGGAATGGAGGCTGGTCCGCCGCCATATCCCAGTACATTAGCAACAAAAAATCCGATGATAAGCTCTATCCATTCCATGTTTTCGACTCCCCGCTCGTTTGTGTCACTCTGCGGCGCTTATTTCTCCAGTTGTTGAACCAGCCAGATGCTTTGAAATGAATAGCCCCATAAGCAAGGAACAATACGATGACGACCGCGTCTTGTATATTAAGAATTTGAAGCAGCACGAAGGCAATAAGGAAGAAGGTGAAGCCTAATATTTTGCCTAACCCCTTCACGGCCCGATTAGCGAATTCATAAGCCATTACACCGAGCATGACTGCAATGACAGGAATAACGGCAGCTATCATGCCTTGTATAACCGTGGAATCGCTGAGCACCTGAACGACGGACAGTAAGGCGATCATGGCAATAGCAGATGGCAGGATATGCGAGAGAACGGAGACGGTCGCTCCAATCCAGCCCTTTTTGTGGTAGCCGAGATACGCCGCCATCTTCGTGGCAATCGGTCCGGGGAGGGCATTGGCTAATGCCAGTATTTCGGCGAATTCATCATCGTCAATCCATTTGTAGCGGGTTACAGCCTCGTAACGAATTAAGGGAATAACGGAGGGGCCGCCTCCATAGCCTAGAATACCTGTCTTGAACATAGCCCAGGCTATTTGGCCGTAGTTATTGCTTGTGTTAGGTTCCATCGGTTACAGCCTCATTCCCATTCGACTTTTATAGCGGTTAATCAGAACCTGGCAATCGACGCTCATAATGCCGGGCAGAGGATACAGCTTCTCCTTCATGAACGACTCCATCTCCTGATTGCTCTTGAATAGACCATGCATATGGAGCTTGCTTGGGCCTGTCATATGATAGAGGGAAGTGACGACCGGCTCGTCGGCGAGCTTATCAGCAGCTTCTATCAAATATTTGGGCTCCACCTCTACGTTGAAAAAGGCTGATACCGTAATGCCTATTCTCTCGGGGTTAATGACCGCAGTAAAGCGCTCGATGACGCCGTTATCCATTAAGGTATTAATGCGGGCTTGCACAGCTACACGAGATAACCCGATATCCTTAGCGAGATCTGTGTAAGATATTCTCCCATTATAATGCAGCGCGGAAATGATTTTACGGTCTATTTCATCAATCTGCACAGTATCAATAGGATTTGGTGTTTTGTTATTCATACTTGAAGCTCCTCTCTATTCACACTATGAGTCATTCAAAATGTTGGATATTACTTATTTCCAATTACCATATGTACAAATATATATCTATATTCGAACATGATCAACTAAAAATTGATTTTTTACCTTCGAAAAAATATTTTTCATTGCCTAGATGAACATCGCGTGTTATTTTTAAAAGTAAATACATGTCATGAAAGTTAACTTCAAAGGTGGAGATCGCATTGGGTAAACCGGTAATGGGAACGAAGGTCATGGTTGTTAGTCCACATCATTTGGCTACTGCGGCTGGGGCTAGAATATTGGAAAAGGGCGGCAATGCATTCGACGCGGCTATTGCAGTAAGTGCATGTCTAGCAGTTGTATACCCGCATATGACGGGGCTTGGAGGAGATTCCTTCTGGCTCTCCTATCATAAGGAAGATGGTCAAGTGAGAGCTTATAATGCTAGTGGCCGCTCCGGATACCGCGCAACAGCAGAGGCGTACGCTGGAGAGGAAGCTATACCAACTAGGGGCCCTCGGAGCGCGATAACAGTACCGGGCATGGTGGATGGCTGGCATGAGGTGCACAGCAAATTCGGACGCTTGACGTTCGCCGAGGTTCTCGAGCCTGCTATTCGTTATGCGGTGGAGGGCTTCCCGATGTCTCCGGATCAATATGAGAATACGAAGCATAATGAGGCGCTGCTTGCTTCACAGCCTATTACAGCTTCTATTTATATGCCAGATGGCAGAATTGTGCCTCCTGGTGAGCGTTTTGTACAGAAGGACTTGGGAGCAACGCTGCAGAGCCTTGCCGATCATGGCAGGGATTACTTCTATAAAGGAGAGATCGGAGCGAGTATTGCTGGCTATCTGCAGAGTGTGGGAGGTCTCTTGACAGCTGATGACTTCGCCGATCATAGCGGTGAGTGGGTAACGCCGCTTCGTGGTCAGTATAGAGGGCATGATGTGTATCAGGTTCCGCCTAACTCACAAGGCTTTGTCGGCTTGATGGCTCTGAATATCCTTGAGCATTATGATGTTGAGGAGCTGGGCCATGGCTCTTATGAGTATTATCATGTGCTGGTGGAGGCGCTCAAGCTTAGCTTCCGAGATCGCAATCGCTATTTGACTGATCCTGATTTCTCTGCTGTGCCGCTTGATCGCTTGTTGAGTGCGGAGTATGCGGCTGAGCTGGCGGCTTCTATTGAGCTGGATCGTGCGGTATCTATCGATAGCCAGCCTGTGGGCAATGATACAGCCTACGCTGCTGTAGTAGATTCAGAGGGGAATTCAGTATCCTTCATTCAGAGTCTTTACTTCGAGTTCGGCTCCGGCGTTGTAGCTGGCGATACGGGAGTTATTATGCAGAACAGAGGCTCGTTCTTCTCGCTTGATCCGCAGCATGTGAATCGACTGCTGCCGAATAAACGCAGCTTCCATACTCTGATGCCGGCAATGGCTTGTCAAGACGGACGTCCCACTCATCTATTCGGCACGCAAGGTGGAGAAGGGCAGCCGCAGACGCAGATCGCGATGCTTACTAGAATGATAGATTTCGGCATGAACCCGCAGCAGGCAGTTGAAGAGCCGCGATGGGTATGGGGCAGGACTTGGGGAGCGCCGTCCCAGGAATTGAAGGTTGAGGGACGAATAGACGAAGAAGTGATAGAACGCTTGGCAGAAGCGGGGCACATCGTACGCAAAATGAAGGATATGGACGGCATTATGGGCCATGCGCATGCGATTACGATTAGCTCTGACGGAATCATTATGGGAGGCACCGATCCTCGCTGTGATGGGGCAGCTATCGGCTGGTAGCAAGCGGGATAGGACTGCGGTTAGTGATAGAGGTACGAATACTTGAACAGCTGGAATGGAGGAGTAGGCAATGAGAGATCCGTTTAATGCATTTATGCAGCAGGATGTTGTGCTTCAGCCAACAGGGGAGGGTCCCCTGAATGAAATGACATTCGCCGTCAAAGACGTGTTTGCAATTAAAGGCTACGCTAGTTCGGCCGGCAATCCGGATTGGCTGCGCACACATGAGCCTTGGGCTGTTACAGCCTCATCGATTGAGCGCTTGCTTGCAAGTGGTGCCAGAATGGAGGGCACGACTCATACCGATGAGCTCATGTACAGTATTAATGGTCAGAATGACCATTATGGCACACCGCTTAATCCGGCAGCGCCTGATCGAATTCCGGGTGGCTCATCGAGTGGATCGGCAGTAGCCGTTGCTGCTGGAGCGGTCGATTTCGCGCTGGGAACAGATACAGGCGGATCGGTTCGCGTCCCCTCTGCTTATTGCGGAATTTATGGATTCCGCCCTACTCATAACTTGGTTCCCATAGATGGGGTCATCCCGCTTGCACCAAGCTATGATACCGTGGGGTGGATGGCGCGTGATACGTCTTTGCTGCTGAAGGTTGGTGAAGCGCTGCTGGAGCAGGAGGGTACTGTAGCTACGTCGCTATCATCGCCAGCCTTCCAGCGCGTCATACTGGCGGAGGAAGCTTGGGCGAAGGCGGAGGCTGCCAGCCGAGAGCTTCTGAACGGATTTATTCCTGTCATTGAGCAGGCTGCCCAGGGAGCGAGCCAGTGGCTGAGCATCGCGCCGGAAGGACTGGAGGAATGGATCAAAGCATTCCGGACGACACAAGGGGTCGAGATCTGGGAGACGCATGGTGAATGGATCGAGCAGGAGAAGCCCGTGTTCGGAGAGAGCATCGGAGATCGATTCGTCTTCGCAAGCACGCTTAAGCGCGAGGAGAGCACAGCTGAGATAGGCTTGTGGAACGAAGTGCGGACAAGGCTGCGGGAGCTGTTAGGTGAAGATGGACTTCTCGTCATTCCGACGATACCGGGTACAGCGCCAAGCCGTGATATCAGCGGCGCGGAGAATGAGCTTCGGCGATTCCAAGCGATGCAGCTATCCTGTATAGCAGGGCTTTCTGGTTTGCCTCAGGTTACTATCCCTGCTGGGGAAGTGGACGGAGCGCCAATCGGATTGTCTTTCATCGCGGGAGCGAATCAGGATCTGAAGCTGCTCAGATGGACACATGAATACATGGGCAGCCTGCAGCTTAATCCCCAGCAGATCACTCCATGAAACAGTAAGGATAGCATTAAACAATAGAGGGGAGTACCAATCTCATGAAGCTGGTCAGTGTACGAGTTAATGGAATAGAGCAAGCGGCTATTGCTGTACGGGAGGGCTGTGTGCTCATTGATACGGTGAACCGCTTAGAGCAGGCAAGCTGGAGCACGGGCATCTTCGAGCTCATTACGAGCAAGCAGCTCGATGCGTTGACGGCTTGGTATAATGGAACGGGACGAGAAAAGCTGGAGGCAATGGAGGTCATTCCTGAAGCTGCTGCTCAAGCCGTGCCACTGTACCGACATCCCCGCAAAATATGGGGCATCGGCATGAACTATGTGAAGGACCCTGCGGAGCTGGCTCATATTCCAGCAGATGAGGAGCCAGTCAGCTTCATGAAGCCGGACACCTCATTGATCGGTGAGGGCGAAGCTATCGTTCTGCCGGAGCAATCGAAGCAGGTAACGACCGAAGCAGAGCTCGCCATCGTCATTGGCAAGACCTGCAAGAATATAACGGCAGCAGAAGCGCCCGGCGTCGTTGCTGGATTCGTTGCGTCACTAGATACGACAGCAGCCGATATCCATGCGAAGAACCTGAGGTTTCTAACGAGAGCGAAGAGCTTCGATACCTTTTGCACACTCGGGTCAGAGCTGATTACAACGGATGAAATAGGGAATGTGCTGGAGCTCCAAGTAGAGACATGGTTGAACGGAGAGCTCCAGCATAAGAACGTAATTTCCAATATGCGGTTCAATCCGTGGTACGCGGTTGCGTTTCATTCGGAGGTAATGACCCTGCTGCCTGGAGACATCATCCTGACAGGTACACCAGGAGCAGTCGTTATCCGCGGCGGAGATGTGGTAGAATGCCGGATTAACGGCTTCAAGCCTCTTCTAAGTATTGTTCAATAATAAGCAAGCCTCATAACGCTGGCTCTCTTCTATTAAGAGGGCCGGCGTTTATGCGTTATAGGAACGGGCTCAGCTTCTTCCATGTCTGTCTCTGGACTCGTCTTCTGAGGGAATTGCAGCTCGTAGAGCTTCTTGTATCTGCCTTGCTTCAGGAGCAGCTCGTCATGGGAACCGGATTCTACAACCTGGCCTTTGTCTAATACATAAATACAATCGGCACGCTGAATAGTAGATAGACGATGAGCGATAATGAGGCAGGTACGTCCTTCTAATAGATGGGTTAAAGCGTCTTGAATCGATTTCTCTGATTCTGTATCCAGTGAAGAAGTGGCTTCGTCCAATAGAATTAGCCGAGGGTTGTTCAATAAGGCTCTCGCAATGGATAAGCGCTGCTTCTGTCCGCCGGATAGCTTCACTCCACGTTCCCCAATCTGTGATTCATACCCATCTGGGAATGCGGCAATGAACTCATGCGCATTAGCAGCCTTGGCTGCTGCAATTACCTCCTGCTCGGTTGCCTCTGGCTTGCCATAGACGATATTCTCTCGAATGGTTCCATTAAGCAGCCATATCTCCTGCGATACAATCCCCATCTGATTCCGCAAAGATTTCAGGCTGACATCTGTAAGCAGATGGCCATCAATCGTTATAGAACCTTGCTGCGGGTCATAGAACCGTGTGAGCAGATGGGCGATGGTGGACTTGCCCGCACCAGATGAACCGACGAGTGCGGTCATTTCTCCTGCTTTTAAGGCTAGATTGAATTGCTTGAGCACAGGAATGCCATTATGGTAAGCGAAGCTTACATTGTTGAATTGGATATCCCCTGCTAGCGGTGGCAGCTGTATAGCATTCTCCTTCTCTTTCACCTCAGGCTCTGCCTCTAGAATGTCCACAATCCGCTCATAGGCAGCAGCAGACTGCTGAATCGTATTCAAGGTGCGGCTGAAGCGCTTGACCGGATTTTGCAACAAACGCAGGTAAGCCATGAAGGCGACGATCGTGCCTACGGTCATGGAGCCTTCCATCGTCTGATGCGCTCCGAACAAGAGAACTGCAGCTAATCCAACAAAATTGAGAAGATCAATAATCGGCTCGAATACCGAGCGTAGGCGTACTGCGCCTAGGTTGGCGGTCATATTGCCATAGCTGCGATCGGCGAAGCGCTGCTCCTCGTACGATTCATTGGAGAAGGATTTGATCAGTCGAATCGAAGTAAGCGTATCTTGAAGATGGTTGCTGACTTCGGCTACGGATTCCTGTACTTTTTTGAATGAGGAGCGCATTCTTTGGCTGAAAAAACGTGTCGTTGCAATCATGAACGGGAAGGTAGCAAGGACGAGCAGCGTCAGCTTCCAGTCCACCCACAGCATATAGGCTGCTACAGCCACGAATGTGAATAGATCCGTTACGATGGACAGCATCCCCGAGGAGATGAGCTGCTGCAGCATATTCACGTCATTCGTTACCCTGGACATGAGGTCGCCAGTCCGATTGCGGTCGAAGAAGCCTACATCCAGCTTCTGAAGATGGCGATATAGCTCATTACGCAGATCATAGATGGCTCGTTGTCCAACGGAAGCTAGCGATAAGCTGCTCAAAAAATTAAATAGTCCTAGAAGAACCGCTGTGCCAAGTACGCCTAATCCGATCCACACTAGCTGGTCGTACTGCTTCTTCGGAATGAGATGGTCGATGGTGTATTGCGTGAGCTGCGGAATAACGAATTCCAGCAGCGAGACCGCGATTATGCATGCTAAGGCAATGAACATGAGCAATATATGCGAGCGCATATGAAAAAACATACGTTTGTACATCGCCCAAATGCTGCCTTTGTTCTTAGGCCGGTGTTGTGTCATCCGCAGCATTCGGCCGCCACCGCCTCCAGTTCCGGGGGACATAGGATCAGGTGTCATTCTGCATCACTCCACTATGATCTTGCTTGCCCTCAGAGCTGAGTAGGATCGATAACTGTTCATTCAGAGTGGCAACAACACGATTCAGTTCTTGCTTCTTGGCGGGGTTGTCAGCAGCCTGCTCCTCTGCTGCGGCTAATTGACGAATAACTTGGTACATATCAGCGCTAAGACCAAGCTTTCTACGGATTTTCTCATGGCGATACGCTTCACCCTCAGGACCGTGTATGAATCGTGGATGGCGTCCGTCATGCCCATGTCTATGGCTGTCCTGCAGCTCAAGAAGAATGGTTAAGCCAGCCTCGGTAATGGAGTAGACCTTCTTCGTTCCAGCTCCGGAGCCATCCGGTGATTGTGAAGAAATGAGTTCTCGGTCTTCGAGCATCTGCAGTGTGGGATAGATAGAGCCAGCGCTTGGAACGTAGAGTCCGCCTGATTGCTCCTCCAATGCCTTGATCATCTGGTAGCCATGCATGGGCTCTGAGGCGAGCAGTCCGAGTAGAGCCCGCTTGACCCCGCCGCGTCCGAAGTATCTTTTGCCATGTCCTCTGCCTGTGTGCAGCTGAGTGTCTTTATTGTTGTCTATCGGAAAATCCCGCAAGAAATAGGCCTCCTTCATTATCAATACGATATATCGTAATAAAATTAAACGATATATCGTATTGTATTGTCAATCCTATTTTTTAACACAACATTTCCAGTATAGCTGCGCTATAATAGAGCAATGGACCGTGAATCAAGTGTCAGGAACCCGCCTCACTGATAGGTGGAATAACCGGGTGATCTCCTACTAGCATTGACAATGATAATTATTATTATTTACAGTTAATTAAAATGGTTCAAATAAAGAGCGAGCGGTTAGGAAGGGTGTTGCATGTTGGATAGTCAGTCCTCCAAGACGAATGAGCAGCTGTTATTGACTTACATGGGCACGAATGAGCTTAAAATAGATGGCAATAAGCAGACAAGTATTTGTCTAGAGACCGAGCATTGCTTCGTATTCATACCTGAGCATAAATTACAGGTAACGATGCGATTCGCAGAAAGGAATAGCAGGGGCAGAGCGCTGAGCGGCGAGATTTTCCTAGTGCCGGCGAAATGTATGTGCACCTTGCGCAATCTCACGGATCAATCTACCGAGGTCGTTCTTATTCGGTTCACTTCATTATGGGAACAGCTGCAGCCTGTGGTGGCGAGGTCTGATTCAGAGTGTGGTCATCTGAGCTTCCATCCCTTCCGTATGCCTCAGGCAAGGGTATGGATATCGGATTTCCTATGCGGTGTTGATAAGGATGACCCGGCCCAATGCTTCCAGCTTCAGTCGCATTTGTACGGCATCGCAGCTGGCTTCATGCAATCGATTCAGAAGCCGAGAGCGGCGGAGAAGGACCTGCTTGGTTATGTTGAGCATACCCAGCAGCTCATGCTGGAGAAGTATCATGAAGCTATTGATATAGAGGAGCTGGCTCGGGCTTCTGGCTTCAGCACAACAAGGTTCTATCAGGCCTTCCGTCGTCATACGGGGCTGAGTCCACTTAAATATATGACGAAAATCCGCTTGGATGCTTCTTTGCGGCTGCTTAACACGTACAGCTCAATAGGCGAAGTGGCTCATCATGTGGGGTACCCGGATGAGTATTATTTCAGCAGGCTGTTCAAGAAACAGATGGGGATTACACCGACAGAATATGCTGCATCCACGAAGATACGAATCGCTAATCTAGTACCAGTGTTCTTAGGTGATCTGTCCGTTCTAGGCCTTACGCCGTATCTTTCATTCGAGCGAGGCTGGGACCCGGAGCAGGTGCTCAAGAGCTTAGCTGCCTCGAAGCCGGATGTTATATTGAGCGGTCCTATGCCTGTTGAGCTTCAAGAGAGGCTCTCGGAGATTGCGCCGCTGACGGTGTTAGAGTGGAAGAAGTATTCATGGAAGGAGCGTCTGCTGGATATAAGCGGGCTGCTCGGACTGACGACAGTTGCCGAACGCTGGCTTTCCCATTATGACATGAAGGTAGAGAATGCCAGGGTACAGGTGCGCAATGTACTGGGTGAGGAGCCTATGCTGCTCGTTCAGTCATTCGACTTCGGCTTCCGTGTATACGGCATGCTGATGAAGAAGATGAAAGATGTGTTCTATGATGATCTGCAAGTGACGCCAGCGCTTCCGGCGAAGGAGATCAGCTATAGAGATGTGACGACGATGCAGGAAATTGCCGATCTGGATTGCGAGAATGTCCTATTCCTCGTCTCCACTAGTACGACACAATCCCGCATGGATGAGCTGGAGTACAATTGGCGCCGTCTGAAGCGCAGCAGACCGAAGAAGCGCTGCCTGTTCATTCGTCATCAGGGTGCACTCAATTATAATGCGGCTGTCTACGAGAATTTAGTGGAGGAAACGGTTAAGTATCTGCTTAGCGGGGGAGAATAATCGAAGCCGCCAATTGTGACGAAAGCGCAAGCGCTGATGAAAAGTCCAAGAGGATAAAAGAAAAGTCCATTCCCCAATAGGAATGGTTTCTTTTATAGTATCTATTGAGAATGATTATTAATGTTAAAGGAACATATATGAAAAAAAGATATCTGCTCGTCCTACTCCTTATATTGTCGTGTACATCGCTCTTCGTCGGTGTCAAAAGTATTTCGCCGTTAGACCTCTTCAGCCTAACCGACGATCAGCTGCAAATCTTACTGGTAAGCCGTATTCCAAGGCTTGTCAGTATTATTATCGCCGGAGCGGGCTTAAGCATCACGGGTCTGATGATGCAGCAGCTCAGCCGCAACAAGTTCGTCTCTCCGACGACTGCGGGAACGGATGATTCAGCAAGGTTAGGCATATTGGTCGCTTTAATGCTGTTCTCCTCTGCCAGCTCATTAGAGAAGATGCTTATTGCATTCGTATTCGCGCTAGCCGGCACGTTCATATTCATGAAGCTGCTCGACCGAGTGAAATACAAGGATGCGATCTTCATTCCGCTGGTCGGCCTGATGTTCGGCAATGTAATCAGCTCTATCACAACGTTCTTCGCTTACAAGAATGATCTGGTTCAGAATATTACGGCTTGGCTGCAAGGCGATTTCTCCAGCATTCTGAGCGGCCGTTACGAGATGCTCTACATCAGTATTCCTCTGGTGATCATTGCATACTTGTACGCGGATAAGTTCACGATTGCCGGCATGGGGGAAGAATTCTCGGTGAACCTGGGACTTAACCATAAGCAAGTCGTTAATATTGGCCTAGTTATCGTTGCACTCGTATCGGTCGTGGTCATGCTTACGGTAGGCTTAATCCCGTTTCTCGGCTTAGTCATTCCGAATCTGGTTACGATGTATCAGGGTGATAACTTGAAGAAAAGCCTCTCTCATACCGCAATGGTGGGCGCGATGTTCGTCTTGGTCTGCGATATATTGGGCCGGATCATTATTTATCCGTACGAAATTCCGATCGGCCTCACAGTAGGTGTTATCGGCAGCGGGATTTTTCTGTACTTATTGATGAGGAGAAAGGCACATGACTTATAAGTGGAAGCTGAGCGCGCTGTCGCTGGCAGCCCTCGCATTAATCGCTGTTTTTATTTTTGCCAATATGATAGGCAACTGGGACTATGTGTTCCCGAAGAGGCTGTTCAAGGTGCTGGCTATCGTATTGACCGGAGCTGCCATCGCGTTCTCAACAATGATCTTCCAGACCATTACGAATAATCGCATTCTGACTCCGAGCATTATCGGCCTGGATTCCTTATACATGCTCATTCAGACGTTCATCATATTCGCCTTCGGATCGATGAGTCTGTCAGTTGTGAATAAAGAGCTTAACTTCATTATCTCGCTCGGCATTATGATGCTGTTCGTAGCTGCTCTGTACCGGTTCATGTTCAAGCGGGAAGGCCGAAATTTGTATTTTCTGCTGCTCGTTGGACTAGTGCTGGGTACGTTGTTCGGCAGCATGTCTACCTTCTTGCAGGTGCTCATTGATCCGAATGAATTCCTGATGGTCCAAGACCGGATGTTCGCCAGCTTCAATAACGTGAATACAGATCTGCTGCTCTACGCCGTTGTCGGCATCGCCCTGATTGGACTATATAGTGCCCGGTTCATGAAGTATCTGGACGTCCTGTCGCTCGGAAGGGAGCATGCGGTTAACCTGGGTATTCCTTACGATTATACGGTGAAGCGACTGCTCATTATCGTGGCTTTGCTCATTGCGATATCGACGGCTCTGGTTGGTCCCATCACGTTCCTTGGTCTGCTTGTCGCGAACGTAGCCCATCAATTCTTCGGTACGTACAAGCATCGTATTCTCATATCGGGCTCCATCTTAATTAGTATTATTGCATTGATAGGCGGCCAGCTGTTGGTCGAGCGAGTATTCACGTTCTCTACCAGCTTGAGCGTCATCATTAATTTTATCGGCGGGGTTTACTTTCTGTATCTGCTGTTAAGGGAGAATAAGTCATGGTAGAAGTGAAGCAGCTATCCAAAAAATACGGAGGCAAGCCGGTTGTTGAGCAGGTTTCTCTTCAAATCCAGAAGGGGAAGATTACCTCGTTCATCGGCCCGAACGGCGCTGGCAAGAGCACGCTGCTGTCCATGATCAGCCGCCTGCTCACAAAGGATAGCGGAGATGTGATTATTGAAGGCAAGGAGATTGGCGAGTGGAAGAGCACAGAGCTGGCTAAGAAGATTGCCATCCTGAAGCAGTCCAATCATATTAACGTTCGTCTTACTGTAAGGGAGCTCGTCAGCTTCGGGAGATTCCCGCATTCGCAAGGCAAGCTGACAGCGGAGTGCTGGAAGCATGTAGATGAAGCGATTCGTTATATGGATCTCGAGGAGATGCAGCATAAGTATCTCGATCAATTGAGCGGCGGCCAGAATCAGCGGGCTTTCATTGCGATGGTTATCGCGCAGAATACCGAATATATTTTGTTGGATGAGCCCCTTAATAACTTGGATATGAAGCATTCCGTACAGATTATGAAGGTGCTTCGGAGAATGGTGGATGAGCTTGGCAAGACGATCGTTCTCGTTATCCATGATATCAACTTTGCATCCTGCTACTCGGATCAGATTGTAGCACTGAAGGATGGCAGGGTTGTGCGGGAAGGCTCTGTTGATGACATTATCAATACGGCTGTTTTGCAGGAAATTTATGATATGGATATTCAGATTGAGAATATTAATGGCAACCGGATTTGTGTGTATTTCACTTAGGAGCCGGTGAATTTCATTAAAGGGGGGAATGCTTGGGGCTTAAGGTTTTGCTTTTGTTGGAACGGATGGGGATCTGCTTATCTTTACGAATATAATATAGAGGTGAATCGAAAGTGAAAAAATCAATCAGTATACTCGTACTTACTATGCTGCTCGCTGTCGTAGTTGCAGCCTGCGGAACAAACAATGCAAATAATGGAGCGGCTACGAATGAGCCAGCTGCGAATGAAGGCGAAGCAGCTGCTACTGCAGCTCCAGAGGCTGAAACGGAGCTTACGATTACGCATAAGCTAGGCGAGACTGTCGTTAAGAAAAACCCGGAGAAAGTGGTTGTATTTGATTTTGGCGTATTGGATTCACTGGATAAGCTGGGCGTAGAGGTAACAGGAGTACCGCAAGCGAATGTGCCATCATACTTGTCCAAATATGAGGATGCCAAATATGAGAACGCAGGTGGGCTGAAGGAGCCAGACTTCGAGAAGCTAAGCGCGATTTCACCTGATCTTATTATTATCTCAGGACGTCAAACGGATGCTTATGAAGAGCTGTCCAAGATTGGTCCTACGATTTTCCTTGGCGTAGACACTGCAAAATATATGGAGTCTTACACGGAGAATGCGAAGACGCTTGGCCAGATTTTCGGTAAAGAAGCAGAAGTAGAGACAGAGCTTGCTAAGGTCAATGAAGACATTGCGGCTCTGAACGAGAAAGCGACAGCTTCAGGCAAGAACGCTCTGATCATTCTTGCGAATGAAGGTGCAATCAGCGCTTATGGCGCAGGCTCACGCTTCGGAATCATTCATGATGTATTCGGATTTAAGCCAGCGGACGAGAATATTGAGGTGTCTACACATGGACAGACTGTTTCGTTCGAATACATCGCTGAGAAGAATCCAGATTACTTATTCGTCATTGACCGCGATGCTGCTGTAGCTACAGAAGATGGCGAATCGGGCACGAAGGCTCTAGTAGAGAATGCCCTTGTCAAAAATACGAATGCGTACAAAGATGGCAACATCGTATACCTTGATCCTGATTTCTGGTACCTGTCCGGCGGTGGACTGCTGTCTGTTGAAGCGATGGTGAATGAAGTATCCGCAGGATTGGAATAGCAGGAATGCTTTAAGCTTACTTGCGTGGAGAGAGAGCCGACACCAAAGTCATGAGACTAAGGGAGCGGCTCTTTCTCCTTAAGAATAGGTATGATAAATGGTTAAGAACGGAGTTGTTAAGTATGATGCCATTATCCAAGTTAATACGAGAAAGACGTTCTGTACATCAGTTCGAGGATCGGCCTGTACCTGTAGAGCTTGTCACAGACATTCTGGATACTGCTGTATGGGTTCCTAATCATAAGATGACACAGCCTTGGAGGTTTGTGCTGCTCCACGGACAGGGCAAGGAGAAGCTGGCTGCTGCTGCTCGCAAATCAGCTCCTAATGCGCCGAAGTTCGCTCATATGGAACCAGAGAAAAGAGCGCAGATGGGCGAGAAAATGTATCAAAAGTTCATGGGTGTTCCGATGTTTCTTGCTGTCATCATGTCAGAATATCCGAATGCCAGCGTTAGGGAAGAGGATTATGCTTCTACGAGCTGCATCATTCATAATTTCAGCTTGCTTGCATGGGAGCAAGGAATTGGTCTTGTATGGGAGACCTACGGTCTCATTAAATCACAAGAATTCCGTGATGTACTGGGTGTGAAGCCTGAGGAGAAAATTGTAGGTATGCTTCATATGGGCTATCCTGCTAAGGTACCAGAGGCTCAGCCTCGGATTCCAGCTTCTGAACGGCTAACCGTTATCGAGTAAGCTTAAGCTAACTGAGCTGACCAGTAGAATACACCGAAAAAGCCGTTATTTCATTGCCTCAGCAATGAGATAACGGCTTTTCGATAGGGATTACTACGAGCTCAGCATCATTTAGATTAAATTAGCCTAGCTTCATATAAACTTAGGACTGCCAGTTCACCGTCACAGTAGCGACTCCGCTCGAAGGGGAAGTAACGGTATGGTTGCTTCCGCCTTCCCATGTAGCGACAGCGCCATTCTTCTTAATGAACTTGAACTGCAGAGCAGTGTTGGCTGGAACGCTGACATCATAGTACCAAGTTGGGTAGCTGGTGATCACTGTGTTGAATATCGGACCGAGTGCCTTGGCGGCATCCCAGTTGCCAAGCTCAGATACGCTGCCGGTTAAGTAGACGTTCTCTCCCAGAGCTGTAGTCGCATTGTTCACGACGAAGCGAATCGTGACTTGCTCGCCTGTTAGAATATTGAAGTTGCTGTACGAGTTGCTGTCCACCGCTGAAGAATTTCTTACCTTCACGTTATATTTGCCCGGTGTAATGGATGGAACGATGACTTTGATCTGTGTATCTTCCCATGAAGTAATGCTAGCGCCTGTCACGGCTGTCGTTCCGAAGTAAACCGTACCTTTCGTCGAACCGAAGCCGCGTCCGTCGATAGTTACTGTGTTGCCTGCTTTACCCATAACCGGACCAACATGTCCGACAACAGGTGCTGTTTCTGTAGCTGTGTATTGCCATACGCCTACTCCGCCTGCTGGCAGGCTGAATGTCGAGACGCTGCCTGTGCTGCTTGCCGTGATGCTGCCGCCGTTAAGTGTGCCAGTAAGGACATCACTATACGTTCCTGCAGGAAGAGAAGTGGTAAGGCCACTGATGGAAGCGGCTGTTGTCGTGCTGCGGTTGATCGCAACGACGGCTACACTGCTGCCGAATTTGCGTTCATAGACATATACATCGTTATTAATCCAGCGCTGCGTGGTTGATCCATAAGCGACAGCTGGGTTCGTTTTGCGTAGTGGAGCGAGCTTGCTGATGACATTGTAAGCAGTCGTTGTCGTGGAGAATGAAGGCATTTTACCACGGTTATCCGGATCTCCGTTACCTGTCATGTATTGCTCTGTACCGTAGTAGATAGCTGGCACACCGCGTGATGTCAGTGTGAACGCCAGCGCTTGCTCGAGGCTCCGGTTCGTGCTGGTAGATGTCATGAAACGGTCCATATCATGGTTATCAATGAAGGTGACTTGATCGCTTACTTGAGCATATGCACTTGCTGTGCCTGAGATCATGGAGTCGAGTCCATACATCGTATCCGTGTTATCACGGAATACTTGACGAACCTTCTGGCCGAAGCGGAAGTCGAGCAAGCTCATGCCGGAGTCATTAGCAAACGCGACATTGTTCGGATCAGTATCGTTCACGCCAAGGAACCATTCACCGAAGGTAAAGACCGGTTTGTAGCTGTAGATAGCGGACATCCAGTTCTTCTGCCAGCCAAAAGGCATATGCTTGACAGCGTCTACCCGAATGCCGTCGATGCCAAGGTCAAGCCATAGCTTGATAGCATCTTTGAAGTAGGTATCAATCGTAGAGTTGTTATGATTGATATCGGCAAGATCATACAGATTCTTATAGATTCCGCTCTCCAGAGTGGAGAAGTCTGTACCACCGTTATGATGGAAATATCCGCTAGTGTCGCTTGTATAGCCGCCTAGCAGCGTTCCGTTATTGTATAGCTTGCCGTTCTCAGCGAACGTAGGAACAGTCTCAGAAGCCGGAGAAGTGTGGTTAGGTGCGAAGTCGATAACGATCTTGATGCCCTTGGCATGTGCAGCAGTTATGAGATCGGAGAAATCAGTGAAGCTGCCGAAGGCAGGATTCGTCTTCTTGAAATCCCGTGCCCAGTAGCCGTGATAAGAGGTATTGTTAACGCCGGAATAGTTAACAACGGAGTAAATATTCTCTACGGGTTGGGAAATCCATAGAGCGGTAATGCCCATATTGGAGAAATAATCATCGTTGATCTTGTCTGTAATACCCGCCCAGTCGCCACCGCAATAGAGCTTAAGGTTCGTACAGCCAGAGCTGAATGCACTGCCGGTTGGATTGTTCGAGGAATCTCCATCATAGAAACGGTCGGTAAATATTTGATAGATAACATCGGTCGAAAAGTTCTGTTTGTTCGTAACGGAGGTATCAGGTGCAGCATAAGCAACGGAAGATGATAGAGCCGGCGGGAATGAGGAACCTGCCAATAGAGCAATGGTTAACGTGATTGCGGCTATCCAATTACGGAGACGCAAATGCATAAAAAATTCCACCTTTCGATTTGGTTAATGGGTTGATTAAATGAGATGAACGGTAGTTAAACAATAAAGATAACGCTTTCATTTCTGTACGGTATTGCAAGATTGTTCAATTCTAATCGATCACCTCCAAAGTGTGAGAACGCCAAACAACCCCGGAGTTCTCTAGAAGAGAAGTTCCGGGGTTGTCTTTAAACCTGATATATGGTTTAAAAAAGCAGAGCCCTCAGATTATAAATGGTATCTGTACGAATCGACTCGTCAGGGCTGCAGTTCATAGGTTAGTAGAGTGATTCGATTTCATTGTAGATTCATAGACTAACATTGTCAACAATAAAAGTTATCATTTACATGTCTTAATCCAACATGCTACTATATGTAAAAATATGAAGGCAATGTTACCGAAAGGTACAACCTCGCTATCGGAATGGGGGCTGTGCCTTTTTGCCGTTTTTAGGCCATTATCGTGAGGAGGACAACATCTTGCATATTGAGGCACTGTATCATCGACACAAACAGAATTGGGCATTCGCGGTTGACAATTACAACATTCGAGTGCGATTGCGAACGAAGCGGGATGATGTAGAGCAAGCGGTCGTGTGTTATGGCGATAAGTATAACTGGTATGGAACCGAGCAGCAATCGGTCATGCATAAGGTTGTACCTGACGCTCTGTATGATTATTGGGAGACGACAATTGAACCAACTTATGGCCGCTTATGCTATCGGTTCTTGCTCAAAGCAGGCGAAGAACAGATCTATTATGGCGAGCGCTGGCATAAGAGTGTGCCACCAGAAGATTCTTACGGCAATTTCGAATACCCATACTTAAGTCCCGCAGATATTTTTCAACCTCCACAATGGGTAAAGGATGCTATCTTTTATCAAATTTTCCCGGATCGATTCGCGAACGGCGACATAAGCAATGACCCTCCTAACACCACAGAATGGGGAGGCAAGCCGACGAAAACCAACTATTTTGGCGGCGATTTGCAAGGCATTCTATCACGGCTCGATCATTTGGTAGAGCTAGGCGTTAATGCGATCTATTTCACTCCTCTTTTTCAAGCAGATTCTCACCACAAATACGACACCATAGATTACTTTACAGTAGATAGCCAGTTCGGAACGAATGATGACTTGAAACAGCTCGTTGACGCCTGTCATGAGCGTAATATAAAGGTTTTGCTGGATATTGTGTTCAACCATAGCGGGAGTAAGTTCCCTCCGTATCTAGACGTTCTGGAGAAAGGCGGGGAGTCGCCATATGCCGATTGGTTTCTTCCTGTACAGCGTATGCTGCCTAATGGAGAACCAGGAAGCGGCTTCGAAACATTCGGCTTCGAGGCTCATCTGCCTAAGCTGAATACGACTAATCCGGAATTGAGCGAATATCTGCTGAGCATAGCGGAATATTGGATTCAAAAAGCAAATGTTGACGGCTTCCGTCTGGATGTTGCCAATGAGGTTGACCATCGGTTCTGGCGCAAATTCCGCGACCGTGTCAAGGCAATTAAGCCTGATGCCTATATTCTTGGAGAAATTTATCATGATGCGATGGCTTGGCTTCAAGGGGATCAATTGGATGCCGTTATGAATTACCCTATCAGGTACTACGCTATTCAGTTCTTCGCAGCAAGAGCAATGGATGGCAAGACATTCGCTGATCACATAGGCGAACAGCTGGCGATGTACCCGCTGCAAGCGGTAGAAGCCTCCTTCCAGATACTCGGAAGCCACGACACGGCGAGGCTGCTGACTCTCTGCCGCGGCGATCAGTCCCGCTCTAAGCTTGCTGTATTGTTCCAGTTCACCTACTATGGCGCTCCATGCATCTATTACGGCGACGAGTTCGGCATGGAAGGCGAAGATGATCCGGATAACCGAGCCTGTATGGTATGGGATGAGCAGGATCAAAATCGAGAAATGTATGCTTTTTACCGCATGGTCGTAGCCCTTCGAAGCACCTATCCAGCTCTACGTACTGGAGAGCTGAGATTCTTGTATGCGAACACGGGAGACTATGCGATTGCTTATGAACGTTGGGACAAGCAGGATAAGCTGATCGTAGCTTTGAATGTGGGGGAAGAGCCGATGACGTTAAGCTTCCCTGTCCAAGACAAATCCTGGCTAGATGTGAATACGACGGAAGCTGTGCAAGCCGAAGAAGGAGTACTGAAGATTTCATTGCCTGGCCTAAGCTATCAGGTGATTCGCGCACAATTGTCGTAGTTCTCTAACTATGTGGTTCGTAGGCGCCATTGTGCAAACGTTTGAACAAAATAGTCGAGGAGGTTTTTTTGGACCATGAATGCTTTGATTTGGACGGAGAACCACAAGCTTGAGCTGTGTGAGCAAGAGGAGCCGCAGCTGACTTCACCAACAGATGTCAAAATAAAAGTGCACCTGACCGGCATATGTGGAACGGATCTAGCAGTCGTCGCTGGTAAGGAAGAAGGCGTTCCTGGTGTTATTCGGGGACATGAGGCGGTAGGAACGGTTGTTGAGATTGGAGATCAAGTAGAGGGGATTCGCTTGAATGACCGAGTGGTCATTGATCCGAATCAGAGCTGTGAGCAGTGCTACTTCTGCAAAAGGGATCAGCCTCACCTATGCATGGGGGAGGATGGCAGCGGAATGCTCATCTCTGGACTGAACGCTCCCGGAACCTTCGCTCCTTACTACGTGACGGATCAACGGCTCGTTAGACGAATTCCGGAGTCGATGAGCTGGGAGGCAGCAGTTCTCGTAGAGCCGCTGGCTTGCGTCCTTCACAACTTCCATGAAGCGAATGTCGGCAGAGGAGATTCGGTTCTCATATTGGGATCAGGGCCAATGGGCCTGCTGTGCCAGTATGTAAGCATGCTCCGATCCAGAATAACGGTAGCGACGGAAGTCAATCCCTATCGGCTGTACGCAGCTGCTCGTATTTCTGATTTTGCCATTATTCCAGATCAGCTTAATGAGTCCTTTATATCCCGTGTTCTGGGGAATCGCAAATTTGATGTCATTATCGATACGGTAGGCAATCAGCTGGAGACAGCGGAGAAATGGATTGAGCGTGGTGGAAGAATCGTGCCATTCGGCATTAATGCGAGCTACAGATATACGTTCTCTCCGACAAAATTCATTCAGAATGGCATCAAAATTATCGGAGCCGGCGAGTACAGGCATATGTTCGATGAGGCACTTCTGCTAGCTGGGAAATTACCTAATCTGGAGGGGGTGGTGACCAAACGATACGAGCTGAAGGATCATGAGCGAGCAATTAATGAGCTGCTGAGACATGGAGAATCGCCTGGTGAGACGTTGAAAACGGTGTTTGTTCCGTAACAGAGAGCTGATAAACAATAGTAAGGAGGGAATGAAGATTGAGTCAGATAGTGCCTGCTAAGCAAGAGAGAGAACTCGTGATTTGGCATGAATTCGACGGTCCTGGAGACACGTCTATCGAGGTTCTGGAGCATATTTGCAAGATGTATACCGAGCGCTACGGCTTGAAGGTATCGGCTGAGGTGATGGATATTGAGCAGCTGGGCAAACGGATAGGACGGGTGTCTGAGACCGGCGAAGCTCCGCATATGGCTTTCGTTCCATCGGATATGACGAGCTATGTCGAAGGTGGGCAGTACTCGCCATTGCCGGATGAGCTATGTCAGCTTGATATTTCGGAGAGCTCGCTTGGAACGATGCGGGTGAATGGCCTACCCTATGGAGTGCCTGTCCTGCTAGGCAATCATCTCGTGATGTATTCCAACAAGGAGCTGTATGATGTCCCTCCTGCGTCATGGGAGGATGTCGCAGAGCAGGCCGATCGGCTGAAGCAAGCCGGAATTGTTCCTGTAGGGTCGGATCTGAAGCAGGCTTATGGCTTGATCCCGTTCTTGAGCGCCTTCGGCGGCTGGCCGATGAAGGATGGGGAGGTCACTATTGATTCGGTTGAGCTGGAGAACGCGCTGCATTTTCTCAGCAATCAGCAGAAGGAGGGACTGCTGGGAAGCTTTGATGGCCCTACTGATCTGCTGGAGCTTTTCATTGCAGGCAAGATTGGAGCTATCATTAGCGGGGAATGGATCTACAATCATCTATCAAGGCATATGCCCGAGAATCTAGCGGTGTCAGCTATTCCTGCTATTGCTGGTAGAGAAGCTGTATCGATGTCTTCCTCGATTGGGCTAGTATTTCCTGGTCATTCACTGGAGAGGGAATACCGGGAGGATATTGTGTCGTTCGTGAAATTCATGCTAAGTGAGGAATGTCAGCTGCTATGGGCAACCAAGGTGCAGCGCATTCCAGCTAATGAGACGGTGCTGGCACAGCTGCAGCAAGAAGCCTCGGCCAACCGCAGCGCAATGATTAGTCAGTTGAAGCGGGGCCGTCCAATCCCTACGCATCCTCATATGATCGCGATATGGGTCGGGCTTGAAGAGGCGCTGGCCGTACTTGCAAATGGATCGCCGAGTGAGGCGAGGACAAGAATGATGAGCAAGGTGGAGGAAGTAATCGTCGAGATCGATAATCACATTAAACGGTTGAAGGGTGGGAATACACGATGATCGTTACGATTTTCAGCCAAATTTCGATTGACGGGAAGTTAACTTTTGGGACAGGCCAGTCAAGCAAGGAGCTTTTCCGCTTATTCAATGAGCAAGATATGGAATATATTCATCGGTTCCGCGGCAAGGTGGATGCGATTATGGTCGGCAAAAACACGATAAGAACGGACAACCCGTTCCTGACGAATCGCTACGAATCGAACAAGAATCCAGTAAGGATCATTCCGACTAGAACGATGGATATTCCGCTCGACAGCAATGTATTCGCTGATGATGGCAAGACGATTATCGTCACAACTGAGAAGGGAATCGACCTCGACAAGCAGGCACGTATTAGGGATATGGGCAAGGACGTTCTCGTGTGCGGAGTGGAATCGGTTGATTTCACTCAATTGTTCATCTTGCTGCAAGAGCGGTATGGCTTAGACAGTATTATGGTCGAAGGCGGAGGGCTGCTGAACTGGCATGTAGTCAATGAGGATCTGGTTGACGAGATCATTCTGATGCAGCTGCCGATTATCATTGGCGGGGCATCCAATATTACGCTGGTTGATGGCGAAGGGTACAGCAAGCTTTCTTTTACCAAAAAATTCAAAGTAACAGAAGTACAAGCGATGGAGAATTATACCTTGATGCGATACGCGAAGAGAGCTTCACTCCCTGAGCAGGCGGCACTATAACCTGTATGCGCTAGGCACAAGCAACTAAACAACGGAAGATGGAGTGATATGAGCGAGAATAAGCAATTTTACAATAATCTTTATAAAATAGCTCTGCCGATCGCGCTGCAAAGCTTGATCATGGCTGTGTTGTATTTGACGGACCAGCTGATGGTTGGGCAGCTTGGTGATGTTGCTATTGCCTCCGTGGGCATGGCAAGCAAAATTTACAGTATCATTGCCGTTGTGCTTGCTGGTCTGGCGACAGGGTTATCGGTCTTTACAGCTCAATATTGGGGGAGCAAGGATACGAAGAGCATCTCGCAATTGCTCGGCTTTGGACTGCTATTCGGCTCGGTGCTGTCTATCCTCTTCACAGTAGTCGTATTTTTTTATCCGCAGCTATGCCTCAGCTTGTTCACGACAGATGTGCGGGTAACGGATGAAGGATATATTTTCCTGAAAATAGTAGCATTGAGCTATGTGCCAACCATGCTGACGATGATGTATTCCGCTATCTTGCGCAGCACGGGCCATGTTAAGTTCCCGATGTATGTAAGCTTGGCCGTAGTCATTATCAACGTCATTCTGAACTATTTGCTAATCTTCGGGAATTTCGGATTCCCAGAGCTGGGGCTCGCAGGGTCTGCTTATGCAACAGTCATTGCACGGTTCATTGAATGTGCGCTTATCATTGGTGCGGTCTATTGGTTTAAGCTGCCGGGCTCTACTCAACTCAAGCAGTTATTCCGCTTCTCGAAGCCCGTTACGACTCCCTTCCTTCGTACGACCTATCCGATTATTCTGACGGAGCTGGTCTGGGTACTGGCGGAAGCAGCTTACGCTATTATCTACAGCCGCATGGGCACGACTGAAATGACGGCGATGACGATAACCTTCCCGCTGCAGGGATTGAGTATCGGCTTGTTGTCAGGACTGGCTGGCGCGGCAGGGGTGCTCATTGGCAATCAGCTGGGCGCAGGCAATAAGGAATTGGCTCTGGATTATGCGAAAAGGCTGATTCGCTTCGGTATTATCATATCCGTTGCCTTAGGTCTTCTTATTGCAGCGATTGCTCCCTTATACGTATCGGCATTCAACATTTCTAGCGAGGCGAATCAATTAGGCATCTATGTACTGTGGGTGTTCGCTGGCTTCATGTGGGTGAAGGTCGCCAATATGATTATTGCCGGAGGTATTCTGCAGAGCGGCGGGGATAGCAAGTTTGTATTCAAGCTAGAATCGATTGCTACCTGGGTCATTGGTGTTCCGCTGGGCTTATTGCTGTCCCTCGTATGGAAGCAGCCCGTATTCTGGGTTTACTTTTTCTTATCGCTTGAAGAGGTATTCCGCTTCGTATTCGGGCTTATAAGAGTGAGATCCAAGAAGTGGATGAACAATCTCACTGGCAATGATGCAGCGATGTAAATATAAGGCGTTCTATCTTTCATTATCACAGAGCAAGGGAGAAGACGAATGAATCGATTGCTAAGCCGTGTGGATCTATTGCCGTTAACGCATCCTCAGCAGCGAATCAGCCTTGTCGAGCAAATGTATCCTCAGACGCCTATACATGTCATTGGTTGTACGTGTGTGATTCATGGTCCTGTCGATATGGAGCTATTGGCCGCTGCTATTCGAAAGTTTGTCTCATCGACAGAAGCGCTCCAGCTTCGTTTTGTAGAGTCAGAAGGTGAAATCAAGCAGTATAAGGCCACCCAGAGCCGGGATTCATTCAAGGTTCCGGTCTATGATTTCTCACAAGAGGAAGACCCTGATACCGCTTATTGGGATTGGGTAGAGGAGCAGTCGCATGAGCCGATGCAGATGGGAGAAGATGCTCTGTACCGATTCGCATTGTTCAGGATCAGTAATGACAAGACCGGTTTTCTATACAAATTCCATCACATTATAGCCGATGGCTGGTCTGTTCAACTGATGACAGATGAGATCTGTGATCTGTACATGGGCATGCAAAGCGGAGAAGAGCCTGCTGTGGAAGAGCACAGAGAAGGTTATCTGGCCATGCTGGAGCAGGAGCAAAGCTATGAAGCGTCGGATCGGTTCGAGAAGGACAAGCAATTCTGGACCAGGCTGTTCGCTGAGCTTCCTGCGTCAAGGCTGTCGGATGCAGAAGATATGCTGGAAGGAAGAAGAGCGTCATTCCGCTTAGGAGTCGAGGTAACAGCAGCGATTAAGCGTCTAGCAGCTGAGCTTCAGTGCTCAGATCAGACCATGATTACCTCACTGATTCTGCTCTATATGTACCGAAGCGGGAAGCAAGAGGATCTTGTAATCGGAATGCCTGTCTTCAATCGCTCTGGGACGAGGCAGAAACGTACCTTCGGCGTGTTCACAAGCATGATGCCTTTCCGTATGCAGGTGGATCAGAGTGACTCAGTTGCAGCTTTCATCGGTAGGGTGAAGAGCATGCTGCGCAAATGCTACAGCCATCAGAAGTATCCTTATGATGTGCTTGTGCGTGATCTGGAGCTGCGGAAGCAGGAGTATGGCTCATTGTTCCAAGTGACAGTCAACTGCTTCAACACGAAGCCTCGGGCTGACTTGAATGGCTGGAGTCTGGAGCAGCGTGAGTTCTATAATGGGCATCAGCTGTACCCCTTGCAGTTCATCGCAAGTGACTGGTCAGAGCCATCTGAGTATACACTCGATATTCAGTATAAGACGAGTCTGTATACCGAGGAGCAGATTCAAGTGATGGGAGAGGCGATTCAGCAGCTGTTGTCGCAGATGCTCGGAGATCCTGAAGTATCCATTGACACACTCGAATTAATCTCACCAGAGCAAAGAGAGCTTCAGTTGGTTGGCTTCAATGCTACGAAAATGAAGATCTCGGAAGAGAAGACAGTCGTCGCTCTTCTTGAAGAACAGGCGGAAAGAATTCCTGAGCTTGCAGCGATTACCTGTGGCAGTAGAACACTCAATTATCTTCAACTCAATGAAGAGAGCAATCGGATAGCTGCTAGCATTCGGGAGCAGGGTATTGGACCGAATGATCTGGTCGCTATTGTTGCTACCCGATCGCTTGAGCTGATCGCTGGCATCTATGGCATTCTGAAGGCAGGTGCGGCATATGTGCCGATTGACCCTGCTTATCCGAAGGAGCGGATTGCTTATATTATTCGCGATAGCCAAGCTTCCCTAGTACTCATTCAGCCGCAGCTTCGTGAGGCTGGCGTTCTGGATGGTGAGGAGCTGGAACGGCTTAAGCTCTTGAATCTAGAGCTAGACCCGCATCTGGATGCGGATACCATTGTGTCAGAGCAGCTTCGCTGGAGTAATCCGGCCCCTGTTCATGCACCGAGTGATCTGGCTTATGTCATCTATACATCGGGATCGACAGGCAATCCGAAGGGCGTCATGATTGAACACCGCTCCGTCGTCAACTTCATCGAAGGGATAGCTGCTGCGATTCCAATGGATAAGCTGTCCAAGATGCTATGTGTCACAACGGTTTCCTTCGATATTTTTGTATTGGAGACACTCCTTCCGCTCTCAAGAGGCATGGAGATCATTCTTGCCGGAGAAGACGAACAAGTGGATTCCAGCCTTCTGCATGAGCTTATTGCAAGGTCACAAGCAGATATCGTGCAGATGACACCATCTCGGATGAGGCTTCTTCTGGAGGGAACGGACACCTCGGATTTCTTGAGCAGCGTGGCATTCATCCTGCTTGGAGGAGAGCCGCTGCCGCTTCGTCTGCTAGAGCAGCTTAGGGAGCATACAGCTGCTCGGATATTCAATATGTATGGTCCAACAGAGGCGACGGTATGGTCTACGCTAGCGGAAGTAACGGATAGTGACCGTATTACTGTTGGTCGACCGATTGCTAATACAACGATCTATATACTAGACAGCCATAATGAGCTGCAGGCAATTGGAGCTCCCGGCCAGCTGTGCATAGGGGGCACTGGATTGGCTCGCGGCTACTTGCATCGTCCTGATCTGACGGCAGACAAATTTATCGAGCATCCATTCGAAGCAGGCGAGAAGCTGTACCTGACAGGAGATCTAGCGCACTGGCTTCCAGATGGCACCCTTGTGCACATGGGGCGAATGGATGATCAAGTGAAGATCCGTGGCTATCGCATTGAGCTGGGCGAAGTCGAGAATGCACTCCTTCGACTGGATGGTATTCGTGCTGCTGCGGTGGTAGATCGGGAAGACAAGGAAGGCATTCGATTCTTGCATGCCTGCTATGAGACCGAGAGAGCTGTGGATATCACTGAGCTTCGAGCTTATATGGAGCAGATCCTCCCTAGCTATATGATTCCATCTTCCTTCTCAGCAGTGGATGCTCTGCCGATCTCACCCAATGGCAAGCTGGATCGCAAAGCGCTGCTGACGACTTTGTCAGTTCTGGGTAAGGAAGCGATTAAGACTGTCTCATCCCATCTGGAACGAGATAGGGAGAACATGGCAGATGCATCCGATTCGCTCGAAAGAACGATCGCGGCATGCTGGTCACAGGTGTTGACCGGTCAGTCTTTTGGCCGAGATGCTCATTTCTTCGAGTCTGGCGGACATTCTCTCCATGTGCTGCGAACGGTAAGTGCGATGAAGGAGAGAGACATTCCGGTCAAAGCTTCGGATTTGTACGCAGCTCCGACCATTGCGGGACTGGCCGCACGGCTTCGGGAGCAGAATGGTGCTTTTGCTTTCCAAGCTCTATATGAAGAACAGTCTCAGGTCTCAACCGTTAGTCGTATCCAGGTGAATACAGCAATCGTTCCGAATACGGACAGCTACTCCTGGGAGGCGGTCAACTGCTTCATTAAACCAATGGCCATTCTATTCGAGTCGTTTCATGCCGGCTACTTCGACTTATTCTTGTTCCTTGCCAACTATGAGATGACCTTCTTCCCTGAAGCTTGGAAGGAGGATATGTTCGAGAGAGCGAGTGAGCCTAATCAGGATTTCTTCGAGATGTATGATAAAAGACTGAAGTCTCGGTTCCATATTGATATCGAGAGAATGGTCTGTGGAAGCGTAAGCGAGTTCCAGCAGCTCGTCCATCATGAGCTCGACCGTGGAGCAAGGCTGCTCGTACCTGGTGATTTATTCGGCTTGTATTACTCGAATCATTATCTGAGCGAGCCACATATTCATTATTTTGTTATCAAGGGCTATGACGCTAAGAGAGGCTTGCTGTTCATTCTTGATAACATGCATATGGATGAAGGAGCAAGACCGGTCTACAAGGATTTTACCGTTCGTATTGATGATTTATTCGCTATGCTGCGCTATTACGTTCTACATTGGTGTCCAGATGGCACATCGCCTTTCTTCTGGACATTAACAGAATCGCAGCCTGCTGCAATGACAAGCCTTCAGGTGCTGGAGGAGCATTACATCCAGCTGGAGCAGTGGCATGAGGGAAGCTCATCTATTCAATTCATTGAAGAGGCGATGGTGAGGGAAATCAAGCTGCAGGGCCATGCGACAAGAATAGCGAAGGTCATTCCGCTGACGAATTACAAATTCGTCTATTATGATCTGCTGTACTCATTCATGAAGGAAGCGGGAGCCGGCGTCGAGGTGATTCAACAGCTCACGATGCTGGGTGAGACCATTAATGAGTCCTGGGAGCAGTTCCGTCTTGCCTTGTTCGATCTGATTGCTGATAAGCAATTTACGTTGGGAGAGCTCCAATCGCCCTTAGCTGACAACCTGGCTATGGAGCGAGAATATTTCCATTCATTAAGATCAGCCCTATCCTCTATTTCCTTCTCACCTGAGGATCAAGCCGCTCCTAGCGGTCATGGTGAAGGCTTGCTTAGCGTATATAACCCGAATAAGTCTTCTATTATCCACGAAGAAGAGAGCATTCGAATCCGTCATACCGTAGACAAGATTGATGATATATGGATCGTGAAGGATGAGGCTCCACAGCTGCTTATGCCAGTGAGTGATCTCCATTTCACCTTCGAAGCGAAGGTGACGAATCATAACAAATTCGGACCTTGCTATCATAGCGGCCTTATGATCAAATTCAATGACCGCAGTAAGATCATGTTCGGCAATGCACGAAGAAAGCTGCTCGGCATCTTCTTCCCGGAGCACACGGATAATTACGAACTGTATGCACGGCCTGATGTTCGTGACACTCATTATTTGAAGATAGAGGCAGCAGGGCAGAAGCTGACTTTCTATGTTAAAGCTGAGGCAGAAGAAGACTGGGAATTAATCTACGAGCTGGAACGGCAGGAAACGCCAGTCCTCATTGGCCTATTCTCGAAGACATGGGAGCCAACCGAGCATATGACGGAATTCTCGCAAGTGAACTATCTTAAACATGAGGTAGAGGAGTGATGAGATGAGCATGTTACAGACAACCACGGAGACCGTTTCTTTGTACCGCATCGTACAGTTTTTCTCGCAAAATAGAGGGAATCGTACGGAAACACTATGGCTGCCAGCCATATGGAACGTATGCGGATACTCTCGTGTTCTGGAGGAACGCGAGGGTGAGATTAAGGTGCTCGCTTTCGATTTCATTACGGAGCAGCTGCAATATTTGCTAGACAGCTCTCGCGATTACAGTCGCGCATCTACGGTTGACTTGGACAGAAGCGTAATCTATTCCTCACTGGTTAGATATACGACGGCGTGGGATTACGATCATGATGGTGAAATTGAGTCTGGGACGCTTATACGTCTCATTCTATTACTGCCGCTATTGAAGCAAATGGGCGTTAATATTCTGTATTTGCTGCCGGTTACCCGGTATAGTGAGTTGAATTTGAAGGGGGACATCGGTTCCCCCTATGCGGTACAATCCTTATTCAATCTGGACCCGAACCTTCATGAGCCATTGCTCGATGACATGGTAGATATGACGATTGATGATGAGATGGCTGCGCTGTCGGAAGCGTGCCGTCTCCTGGATATTCGAGTGGTGGTCGACTTCATTCCACGCGTGACTGCGAAGAATAGCGACTTCATCCATGAGCATCCAGAATGGGTATATTGGATGAACAAAGAGGCATCTGATACGTTCAAGCTGCCCCATGTTCCTGAGCTTGGCTTCTTCGAGGAATGTACGCCAGACAAGCTGGAGACCGTGTATCGAAGCCCTGAAACCCCAGAATTTCTGCGCCAGTTCTCACAGCCGCCCAATGAGCTTAATCCCGTCCTATGGGAGGAACTGCGAGCACGAGCTGCTGCTACAGGCGAAGAACTATTGACGTTAGTAGAGCAGGAGATGGGAATAACCACTTCACCTGCCCATTCGGATTGGATTAATGATGTTCAGCCGATTTGGACCGATATTACGTTTCTAAGGCTGTATCACGATATTGCACCGCCCGTCAGACCCTTACTCGAGCCGGATCAAGCGCCATATGTTCTGTTCGATACGATCAAATGCAATTATTATCCTGGCGAAGAACCGAACCGTGAGCTATGGGATGTACTGATAGATGCTCTTAAGCATAATTTGCTCCGCTATCGCATTGATGGGTTCCGTATCGATATCGGACATGTGCTGCCAATCCCGCTGCTGGAGGAGATGTTCCAGACGATCAAGTCGATCAGGCCGGATGCTCTCCTCATTAGCGAGGATCTGTTCAACCGCAATCATACGAAGGCGGCAGCCGTTGGCTACAACATTATGCTGGGCAGCGGATGGAACATTATGACTGATATTCAGAAGGATAACTTGCTTGCTTACGTGAACGAACTTCCGGAGCTGGATATTCATGTGTTCGCTTGTGCAGAGACAGCAGATACTCCCCGTATTACGAGCCGCGGAGGTACGGCGCTGGCGCGTATGATCGCGGTATTCAATCATTTTCTGCCTAATGCAATACCGTTCCTGGCTACGGGGTTCGAATTGAATGAGGAGCAGCCGATGAACTGCGGGCTTGGAGACAATACGAATGGTGCTGAGATTCCGCGTGCCTTCTTCAACAAAATGAAGCTGAGCTGGACGAATCCGCAGCCGATGATACCGCTGCTCACTGAGCTTCATGCCTGCAAAGAGGCATGGCTGCCATTGCTGAAGCCGGAGCATTTCTTCACCTCGGGCTCTCCTGATGATGTCGTCATCTATGGCTACATGCAGGATGAGAAGCTTCTGCTGGGCTGCTTCAATCTCCACGCTGAGAAGCGGATTCAAGTCAATCTCGCCTCCTTGCATCCGCCTGGAGGAACATTGACCGTGCGAATCAACAGCGTGAATGGGGATCAGCCAGCAGCACAAGCTGTAGATGAATTATGGCTCCAGCCTCATCAGGGCTTAATTCTGACAAGCGGTAATCTCAAATAAAAGAAAGACTATGAGCGAAGATTCCTCCTTCATCGGTTAACCGGAGAGGGTGGAATCTTCGTTTCTTATTCATAATTAAGAAGGTTAGGCTAGAACGCCTTTGCTGTCCTTAATGCTGGGCTGTGCAACTGGCAGTTCACTAGCTGCTTGAAGAATGACATAGCCATATGGAGGCAGATTGAGGGTAAGCGCACCCTCTTTAGAGGTGACATAGCTATCGCCGGAATATACCTCTGTCCAAGAGTTAACGGACACAGGAGCCTCACATTGTACGGCAGTATCCGAGTTGTTGATGGCAATGAAGAAGCTTTCTTGCTCATTAGCGCGCTCATACATGATGACCTGCTCAAGTCCATGGCTGCGAATGAATTGGAGGCTTCCTGTACGAAGTGCAGCATGTGACTTGCGCAGATGGATCGTGCTTGAGAAGAATTCCAGCAGATCAAGATCCTGCTTCTCTTTATCCCACTCCATGCATTTGCGGTTATAAGGATCATGCTCCCCATCCAGACCAATCTCATCCCCATAATAAATACAAGGCGCACCATAGAAAGTAAGCTGGAATAACGAAGCGAGCTTAAATCGTTCCTTGCTGCCACCGCATAGCGTAAGAAGACGAACGGTATCATGGCTGCCAAGCAGGTTGAAGGCGGCCTCGTTGATCTGTCTCGGATAGCTGGCCAGCTGATTAATAATAGAGTCGGCGAAGCTATCGGAGTTGATTCTTGCATGGGCGAAGAAGTTCAGAAGCGCATTGGTGAAAGGATAGTTCATAACGGCATCGAATTGGTCACCTTGCAGCCATGGCATCGAATCATGCATAATTTCGCCTAGAATATAAGTGTCGGGATTACAAGCTTTCACCGTGTCGTGGAATTGGCGCCAGAACCGGTGATCGACCTCGTTGGCTACATCGAGCCTCCAGCCGTCAATACCCATTTCATCTATCCAATACCTCGCAACTTCAAGCAAATATGCCTTCACTTCTGCATTCTCAGTATTCAGCTTCGGCATGATCGGCTCGAAGCCGAAGGTATCATAGGTCGTTCCTTCCTCAGTCACAGCAAGCGGCCATTCGCGTACGTGGAACCAGTCCGCATATTTGGAGGCAGCGCCATTCTTCTGAGCATCGACAAACGGCGGGAATGTATAGCCGCAGTGATTGAATACAGCATCGAGCATGACGCGGATCCCTCTGGCATGGCAGGCATCGACGAGCTCTTTGAACTTCTCATTCGTTCCGAATTGCGGATCAATCTTCAGGTAATCCTTCGTGTCGTATTTATGGTTGGTTGTTGCTTCGAACAAAGGATTGAAGTAAATCGCGTTAACGCCCAGCTCAGTCAGATGATCCAGATGGTCGATTACGCCTTGCAGATCACCTCCGAAGAAGTTCTTAGGTGTCGGTACTCCGCCCCATGGCTCAACCGTAGCAGGACTAATGGAAGGATCGCCATTAGCAAAGCGTTCAGGGAAGATTTGATAGAAGACAGCGTCTTTCACCCAATCTGGTGGCTTGATAATGTCCGCTGGATTGAGGAATGGGAAATCGAACAGCCCTTCGTAGATCACAGAGGGAGCTTCGGTGAAAAACCCTTTTTCAAGCATGTATACGGTTTCATCTTTGCCATAAAGCGCGAAATAATAGACGAGTCTGCGGTACTTCGGCTGAACACTTGCTTCCCAATAATCGAACAAGTTATCGGAGCCCCAATTCACCATAGGAATGGTTAGGCTCGTTTTGTCCCAGCCATATTTGTCCCCAGTATGGAGGTCAATACGGGTTACATCATCCTTCTTGGTTCTAATTCTAATGTGCAGGGTTTTCTCATCATAAGCGTAGGACCAGTTCTGCTTAATACGGTGATAAACGGACTCTAATTGCATATCTCATAAGCTCCTATCTGGCATAAAAACGCAAAAAGGGCCCATCCCCATGAAAAACGAGGATGAACCCTTAGGTTTCATTGCCTTTAAATTTCTTTCATTATAGCAGTATCTTATTAATGGAGCAACAAGGAATAATGTCGATCCATCGCAGATAATGTCCTTTTCATGCAAAATAGGCTTAGACAGAGGTGAGGATTGAATAGTAAAATAAGGGTGAGTTGGAGATGCTACTCTTACAGGCGGGGGTTTGGTCGGATGATTCGAAAGCGTATACCAGCAAATTGCTATCTGCTCATTGTGTTGCTCTGCTTGCTAGTGATGGCAGGCTGCTCTAAGCGAAGTAACCATGCATCCACTTCATCCAGCTATTATGATAACATTGTTACACTTACGATGATGCAGAGCCTAACGAACGAGCCTCGCACAGCCATTCTGCGAGAGATGCTCGATCGGTATGAGGAGCGTCATCCCAATATTAGAGTAAAGCTAGTTTCACCGACTAATGAAAGCGCAGATGAGCAGATTGAACAGAGTCTAAGTGCTGGCAAGAGCGTTGACATTGTAGAGGTTCGTGCCAATACCGTTAACCAGTTATCGAGTCAAGGATATCTTGTGGATTTGGGAGAGTACGTCCAGTCTTGGAACAACTATCCATTCATGAATCCTCAAGCCAAGGAATTGACGGTCAATCAGGATGGCAGCCGGTACTACATTCCCAATGGGCTGTATCAGCATCTGTTGTATTACAGGAAAGACCGCTTAGAATCCAAAGCACTTCCGATACCCGAAACGTGGGAAGAGCTGTACTACATAGGCAAGCAGTTGACTGATCCAAGCAGGAACCAATATGGCTATGCCTTCCGTGGGGGTTATGGCAGTGAAAGATCACTGGCTGCCATCGTGCAGGACTATAATGGGAGCCATGTCTTAGCCGAAGACGCCATGTTCAACGAGGATGGCTCTACCATCTTCTCCAATGAGCAAGCGCTTGATGCCTTGGATATGTATCGACGGATTTACAAGGAGATTTCGCCTCCGGAATCAAGCGAATGGGGATTCTTAGAGCAAGTAGAATCGTTCGCAAACGGTACTACCTCCATGCTTGTTCAGGAGGCTGGAGCGATCGCGCTTATAGCAGATAGATTGCCCGAAGGCGCTTGGTCAACAGCGCCGCTTCCGCTTGGACCACAAGGTGTGTCTCATTATACGATTGGGGTTGCCGGATGGGGGATAGCTGCTCACTCGGAGTATCAAGAAGAAGCTTGGGCACTGATTGAATTTCTATCTTCACCGGATATTAGTCTGGAATTTGCAGCAAAGGTTGGCGTGCTCCCGATCTATGATGATTATCCGGCCTATGAGTTAATATTCAAGGCAGGGCCATACACCTCATACTGGCTAATGGCGAATAATAAAGAGCAATATGTCAGCATGAGACTCCCGACGAAATATGGACAATATGATCAGTATGAAGAGGCTGTGAAGACGGATGGAGCCGCCTTTCTTGAAGGCACTCTATCAACTGAGCGGTATGCAGAAAATTTGGATTCGTTATGGCAAAGTATGAAGACAACTAGCGAGCACTAGAATGAGGCACGCGTGGAAAGGGAATAAGATGACCAAGATACTTGTAATGTTCACAGGAGGGACGATCGGCAGTAAGAACACCAGCGGCACGATCTCTGTTAATGAAGCTGGCTCCTATTATTTGATTGATGCCTATGAGGCTAGTCCGCAGCAGCGAGAGGTTCAGCTGGAGACGGTCCAGCCCTTAAATATATTGAGCGAGAATATCGTGCCAGATGACTGGAATACGATGATGACGGCTATGAATGAAGTGGATCCTTCCCAGTATGATGGGATTATCGTGACGCATGGGTCAGATACACTTGCGTATTCGGCGGCGATGCTGAGCTTCATGTGCTGTCATTCTAGCGTGCCAATCGTATTGGTCGCGAGCAATTATCCATTAGATGATGCAAGAAGCAATGGGCTGAGCAACTTCACAGCCGCCATTGATTTCATTGCTGAGGACCCCATACCGGGAGTATTCGTCGTCTATCGTAATGACAAAGGGGAATCTGTTGTATACCTAGGCACCCGTATTACACAAGCAGAATCGTTCACAGATCAGCTTGATAGCCCCTATTCCATTCCCTTCGGTGTGATTCAGAATGGGAGGCTTGCAGCACATGAGCATCCGTACAATCCTACTGTAGAGGAGCTGCGAGGTCGCCGCCTTCCGAGCAGTCCTTGGCAGCCTGAGGAAAGTAGTATTCAGGCGGGGCTTTTGTATATTAAACCGTTTCCCGGTATTGACTATTCCTACTATAACTTCAGTCAGCATGCCCCGAAGGCAGTTCTTCATGATCTGTATCATTCTGGAACAGCAGGAGCAAGCGCACCGGGCAATCACTCGTTAATTCGATTCGCGGAGCATTGCGCTAAGCATGATGTAGATCTGTACCTATGTCCATTGAAGGATCGGTCCGATGCGCTGTATGCATCCTCTATGAAGCTGCTGGAGGCTGGCGTTACCTTTATAGAGAATATGGGCGTGGAGGCAGCGCTGATGAAGCTGACGGTCGCTTATTCTTTCCTGAAGGACAGAGCCGCCATACATTCGTTCGTGATGGAGAAGCCGCTCTTCTATGAGATGATTGCACCGCGCACTACTCTTGATTAATACGTGTGAGTAACCCATGCTTACGAAATAAAGGCGTCTGAGAGTAAGGGATTGTATCCCTGCTGTCAGGCGCCTTTCTTGTCGTTATGGATTGGAATTACCGCTGGAAAAATTCGATCCATTCGCCTTCCGGCCCATGAATGAAGAAATAGCGATAGCCGTTCGGCAAGGTCGTAATGTCCTCGTCAATGAATGAAGCCTCCGATAACTTGAGCCTAGCGAATTCCTCTTCCACATCGGAGACATGAATGGCAAAATGATGGACCTTGCCCTCGGTTGGCAAGTTATCGTTATAGCCTTGAATCAGCTCGATCTCAGTCTCATCAGAATGTCCGAATCCGAGGAAAGCAAGCTCAATTACGCCATTCGTATGCTGAATACGACCTTTGAGTTCGAGTCCGACAATCTCCGTATAGAAGCGAATAGTTGCATCGATATCCTTAACCATGACACCAACGTGATCCACGCGTTTGATCGACATTGTATTCTTCCTCTCCCGCTTATATTGATTGAACCCATCATAGGATTGCATACCACAGTTGTCAAGTGGGGATTAGGTGAGCAGTGGGGTTCGCCTAGGGAGAAAAAAGACCTCCTGCACACCGCCAGACGAACTGAGCGGATAGAGAAGGTCTATTTATTAATCGTTCTTATTCTTTCGGTTCACGATCAGGCAGCTGACTGACGTAGCTGTCTGACAATTGAAGCAGCTCTAGTGCGCGGTTGTATTCATTCTCTGTCGCTTCAGGCTCTTGAATGCCGTCTCCTGCGAGCGGATGATGTGTGCCGTCGTCGTAGCCGCTGCCTGATAGGAACAATTCCTTGCTGCTGACGAAGGAACCGCTAGGCAGGTAATAACGCTGTGGCAGGAGGTTATACGTGCTGCTGTTGAACAAATCCTGTCCAAAGTGAATATAATCGTCGAGCTTGAATCCAAGCAGGTTGGCTGCTGTCGGCACGATATCGACTTGACCACCTAATTGCTCGAATACTTTCGGCTGCGTTACTCCGGTAGAAGCAACAATAAGCGGAATGTTAATCATATCTGTATATCCATATTCGCGGCCGTAAATTTCTTTCATAAGCTCTTTGTCATCACGGTCAAGAGAATAGATGGGTAATCCAAGGTGATCCCCGTACAGCATAATGACGCTGTTATCCCAAATTCCACGCTCCTTCAGATCCTCAATGAACAATCCAAGAGCATAATCCGCATAATTCTGTGAACGGATATAGTCGCCTACGAATGTCCCTTCATAACGTTCAGGAAGCTCCATCTGATACTTTTTATCAGGAATAGTGAATGGATGATGAGCTGTCATCGAAATCACTTGCGCATAGAACGGCTTGCCGGCCTTATTCATCCGGTCGAGCTCGTCAGCTGTTTTGGCATATAGCACTTCATCGGAAGCTCCGAAGAAGATGTTGTCCTCTTCGCCGAAGAAGGCTTTGTCATAGTAACGGTCAAAACCGAGCGCCTTGTACAGCTCTCCACGATTCCAGAATTCTACTACATTCGTATGGAAGGTTGCTGAGTCGTAGCCTTGCTCCTTCAGAAGCTTAGGTAGGCTTGGCAGCTCTTTGCCAGCATAGACCTGAGTTGCTGCGCCGTTAGGCGGAATATAGAAAGAAGTGTTGACGATAAACTCGGCATCAGACGTATTGCCCTGGCCAACGCCTTGATAGAAATGCTTGAAATAATAGTTCTCATTAGCCAGCTTATTCAGGTTAGGCGTAATTTCTTTCCCGTCGATCGACAGATTGACTAGGAAGTTCTGGAACGATTCCATCTGAATAATAATCAGATTCTTACCCTTTGCAGCTTGCCACAGCTCAGGAGAAGCTGGAGCCTCAATCGTCTTAAGCTCGTTAATCTTCGCTTGCGTAATTTCTGAAGAATCAACTAGCTCAGGCGTTTTGTTAGAAAAAATGGTGTAGGCTTCATAATTCAGAATGCCCATTTGCTCCGCTTTTACAATTTCATTCATGCTCGCACGGTTAGGCAAAATATTGAAAAGACACAGGGCGATGGAAAAACCGAACAAGGTTGCAACTACGCTGCGTTTAATACGCTTCTGGCTCGCTGTTTTCCAGTACTGGCCTTTTTTGCGCCTTGCAAGATAATACCCCATCACAATAATGTCGATGAACACTAACAAATAATAAGGGTCCATTAGAGAGAAGACACTGTTACTGACAGCTGTTACTTGGTTCACCTGCTGCAGCGCGAGGTAAGTAACGATGACGCCATAATACTTATAGTACATTAATACGGCGAACAGAATGGCAGTCATTAATAGATTGGCCGTCAAATAGTAGACAAGCTTTCTTTTAGTAGCAAACCATTCAATAAGGCAGAACACAATAAGTGCGAATGGAACTTCCTTGATCAATGTTGTCCATGACGGGCTGCCGAACACAACCATCCATGTTAAAAAGCTTTTGAGGAGGACGATTAGTGAGAACACGAGAATAGGTCTAGTGCTGAATAGCCGTTTAGGAGTTAGAACTGACACGATACCGCCTACCTTTCACAACAAAAACAGGCTGACATAACGCTTGCAGCCTCCATTGTCTAGTATTCATATTTACGAAATCAATGTATTATCCATTATGCTCCTAAGCATAGTCCAATGTCAAAAGGCAAAAGCAGCCTCGTTCTCCAATAAAACCGAGAAATAACGACAATAGGATGGAAAAATATTGCTATTTGGCGGTTCAGTGGAAATTATCAAGCCTTTCATATGCCTTGCGGGCAACATCCTCAGACTGATCATTTATATCTGGACTTTATTCGGCGCGCAAGATAGAACCCTATTACGATAATATCGGTGAATATGAGCAAATAAAGAAGGTCCAGAAGGGTGTACAAAAAGCTATTGTTACTAGTAACAGCCGTTACTTGGTTAATCTGCTGCAACGCGTGGTTAGTAATGAAGATGCCGTAAAACTTGTAGTATATGAGTATAGCGAATACAGTGGCAGTCATTAATAGATTGGCAATCATATAGTAGTCAAGCTTTCTTTTGGAGGCAAACCATTCGATGAGACCAAGCCCAATAAGTACAAATGGCATCCCTGTAATCCAAATCCATGACGAGCTGCCTAATAAAATGATCGATGTCAAAAAGCTTTTGAGTAGTGCGATTAGTGAGAATACAAGAATAGATCTAGTACTGAATAGGCGTTTTGGAATTGGATCTGACATGCCGTTTACCTTTCATAGGCTGATACAACGTTTGCAGCCTCTTTTGTATAGTATTCCCATTAAGTAAATGAATTCATTATGCTCCTAAGTAGTTCCGATGTCAAAAGGCAAAGGCGCAGCGTTCACGAATCATACGATTGGACAGCATTCTACAGAAACTATCAAAAATTTCATGCTCCACATCTGTAACATTTTCAAACAAAAAGGAGTCTAGTGGTTTATAGTAGATAGTAGACAAGCCGTATACCAGATTATCATTCATTTCCTATTATATTATTGAAGGAGTTGCAGCATGAGAAGTCAGAGAAAATATAGAAGAAGAAGAGCGGCGCTGCTGTTTGCAGTTGTATGTGTCATTGCTATTGCGGGTTTTTTGTTCGCTCGTTACGATGATTCCATCGCACAAGCACCAGAGGAAGAGACGGTGAACGGAGTGCCGACCGAGTCGCCAGCACAGGAGACGTCATCGGCGGAGCCTGAACCGACTGAAACACCAAGTGCTACGCCTGAGCCTGTTGCGACTGAGACACCGAAGCCTGATCCGACTAAAGCGCCGGTGCAGGAAGACGGCATGGCTGTTGTGGCTCAGCCAGAGAGCATCGAAGCATTGGTGAACAAACAAAATAAATTGCCTGAGGATTATAAGCCCAGCAACTTAGTATATCCCGATGTGGCTTTCTTATTCAGTGAGAAGATTGATAAACGTAAAATGCGTGAGGAAGCAGCCGGTCCGCTTGAGGAGTTGTTCGCTGCTGCAAAAGAGGATGGCATCTATCTAGCTGGTGTATCCGCTTATCGTTCCCATGCTACACAGAAATCACTCTTCGAGCGTTATGTAGAGAAAGATGGGCTGGAGAAGGCGAAAACGTACAGTGCTTATCCAGGTACAAGCGAGCATGAGACGGGACTTGCTATTGATGTGTCCGGCAGTGAAGGCAAATGTGCGGCAGAGAGCTGCTTCGGCGGTACTGATGAAGCGCTGTGGTTGGACGAGCATGCTGCGGAATACGGCTTTATTATCCGGTATCCCGAAGGCAAACAAGCGATTACAGGTTATAAATATGAGCCGTGGCATCTTCGTTACGTTGGCAAAGAGCTGGCAGCAGAGCTTGACTCCAAAGATCTGACGCTTGAGGAGTATTACAATGCTGTTCCGGTTACACAATAAATAATAAATAAGCAGCAGCATATAGCCTTCTTTGCACAGGGATTGCATGGCCAGCATTGAAGGCTATATGTCTACTGTTACCTTGCTGCTTACAGCTTTGATTCGAACGTTTTACAATCGGTTTCCTCTGAATTGCTCGCTTGCTTGCCACGGTTACTAACAACATAAATAGAAGAAGCTGCACAGTTGTTGCCTGGTGCCCAGAATTTGCAGGAATTCACTTCGCACAACACATCCTTAGCCATTGACAATCACCTCCTCTGCTTATAGGATGGACAAACGATATATCGTTTTATACTTCGGAAGGGAATGAATACGAATGGCAACAAAACTATATTTTAACCATGACGCTGGTGTGGATGATCTGGTATCCCTGTTCCTATTGCTTCAGATGAAAGAGGTAGAACTGATCGGCGTATCGGTTATTCCTGCTGACGGGTATTTGGAGCCGGGGATGAAGGCCAGTCGTAAAATTATAGATCGATTCGGTGCTGCTGGCAGTGCTGGAACCGTTGAAGTCGCGAGATCCAACTCCAGAGGCCGCAATCCGTTCCCTGCTGACTGGAGAATGCATACGTTCTTCGTTGATGCTCTGCCGATTCTGAATGAGCCTAGCCAGATACATACGAAGGAAGCAGATCTTCCTGCACATCAGCACATGATCGAGAAGCTGCGGGCTTCCGAGGACAAGGTGACGCTGCTGTTCACAGGGCCTCTGACTGATCTGGCAAGAGCGCTGGAGGAGGCTCCGGACATTGAAGAGAAGATTGAGAAGCTTGTCTGGATGGGCGGCACCTTCAATGAGAAGGGCAACGTTCAAGAGCCTGAGCATGACGGCACAGCAGAATGGAATGCCTTCTGGGACCCAGAAGCGATGGCGACGGTGTGGAAGAGCGGCCTAGATATTGTATTAGTGGCGCTTGAGAGCACGAACAAAGTGCCGTTAACTGTTGATGTGCGTAACCGCTGGGCTTCGCTAAGACGGCATGAGGGACTTGATTTCGTAGGCCAATGCTATGCGGCATGTCCTCCACTTGTGTATATGGAGACGAATTCAACCTATTATCTGTGGGATGTATTGACGACCGCTGTTGTCGGTGATCCTAGCCTAGTGGAAGTGAAGACGGTTCACAGCCATGCTATTGCAGATGGACCTAGCCAAGGACGTACGGTAGAAGCAGCTGACGGCAGGCCGGTGAGCCTGGTTTACGATGTGGATCCTGTCCGATTCTTCGACTATATAACGGAGCTGTCGCAGTCAGCTGTTCTGAATCCTGCGGAGTAACAGCAGAATAGATAAGGCTATGAAATAGGGCTGCCCTCTAGTAGTTGTCACTACTAAGGGGCAGCCCTTCGTGATGAATAGATGATGAGATTAATCCATCTCGTAGATGGAGCCGGACTTGCTGGCATACAGCTCGGCATAGACTTTCTCTGCGTAGGCGTCTGTCATTCCCGCAATATAATCAGCGACGAAGCGTGCCCAGCTCCATTCATGCTTATGCTGCTCATAGTTGGCTACCCAGTCTGGCGGAATGATGAGACGTCCGTACTCGGGAACCTTGAAGCTGTCCCATAAGCGGCGGATCATAATTTCACTGCGCTTCTGCAGCCGCTGTACACGGAAATCCTTGATTAGCGTTACCCATGCCAGCTTCTTCAGTATTTCCATCGTGCGGAGCAGCTCCAGATCCTGCTGTCCGTCTTGGACGAAGGTGACCTTCTTCCACCCTTTGGAGGGATCATCGATAATACCTACCTTGCCTGCAAATACGCTCACCCAGCGTGCCTTCATCTCACGGCGTGTTCGAGAAGACTCATTGTCGTATCTCGCATACAGCTCTTCCCATTGCTGCAAGTAATCCATGAGTACCCGTTTGACCATCGCTGGAATGTCGACTTGATCCCAGCCAATGTCCATATTGCCTTGATCCTCAACGATCTCCTGAACAAGATGATCAACTAGCGGCGAATCCTCGAAGAAGGTTCTGTTCATCTGAATCTTGCCAGCACGAATGCCATCTTCAATGTCATGAGTGGAGTAGGCGATATCATCACATAGATCCATCAGCTGGGCTTCAAGAGTGGAGCTGGCTTCAGGCATTTGCCACTGGCGCCGAAGTTCAGCGATAGAGCTCCACTCGGAGCTGTACAGGCCTTTGAGCCTGCCGGGCTCATCCAGGGAATAAGGATATTTATTAACCGCAAGAAGCACGGCCGCAGTCAGATCAAGCCCGCTGCCGCTGCCTGCTCTTTTCTCCAGAAACATGAGAATGCGGAAATTTTGCGCGTTGCCTTCATAGGCTAGTCCATGCTGCTCCATGAGCAGGTGGTTGAGCACTTCTTCCCCTTTGTGGCCGAAGGGCGGATGCCCGAGATCATGAGCAAGAGCTGCAATCTCGACAACGGCAGGGTCAAGAATCAATCCGGGATGCTCTTTGCGTGCCAGAAAATCATATTGCTTGCCGAGACGGCGAGCTACCTCTCGGGCAATTTGGGATACTTCGAGGGAATGTGTCAGTCTTGTCCGGTAGTAGTCGCCTGTACCTGCACCGAATACTTGCGACTTGCCTTGCAGCCTTCGAAAGGCGGGGGATTGTATAAGCCGCGCGTAGTCTCGTTCATATTCGTCCCGCTCTTCACTGAATGTACTGAGCGTATGTTCGTCTAGTCGAAATTTGCGTAAATCCATCAGGTTTCCTCCCATGCCGCTCTCGCATTTTGTCTTTTGAAAATTGTAGCATATTTTCATGTTTGAACATATATCCCGCATAGAGTATGATTTGAATACGAATTGGCAAACTTAACCGTTGATTGAGGTGCTTTTTATTTATGAACATTGTGCAGGACATATATTCCCTTTTTTCTATTCTTAACCTTCTTCTCGGATTAACGCTCATCTTTCTTGAACGTAAGAATATAAGCGCCACCTGGGCTTGGCTGATGGTTATTTATTTTATCCCGATATTTGGCTTCATTCTGTACCTCATATTCGGGCAGAAATTACGCAAGCGTAAGCTTAATAAGATGCTGGGGGATAACCAGCGAATTATTGAGGATACGGTAGAGGGACAGAAGAATCAGTTGGAGGAGCGCAATGTGGCGTTCAATGATCCGGCTACCGAGAATTACCGTGATATGATCTTCATGAACCTAGTCAGCAGTTATTCGTTATACACACAGAACAACGGCATTGAGATCTATACAGACGGAGAGACGAAATTCGAAGCTCTGTTCAACGATATTGAGTCCGCACAACATCATATTCATCTTGTCTATTACATTGTGCGTGATGATGAGCTCGGAAGAAGACTCATTAAGGCTCTGACGGAGAAAGTAAAACAAGGGGTGGAGGTTCGGTTCCTATATGATCATATTGGGAGCAAGAGCCTGCCTAAGAAATTTTTCAGCGAGCTCCGAGCGGCAGGTGGAGAAGCTGCGGCATTCTTCCCTTCACGTATTCCATATTTGAATCTGAAGCTTAATTACCGCAATCATAGGAAGCTGGTCATCGTCGATGGACAGGTGGGATATATCGGAGGCTTCAATATCGGGGATGAGTATCTGGGAAGGGATAAATATTTCGGTCAATGGCGTGACACCCATCTGCGTGTACAAGGACATGCCGTTCATCAAATTCAAGCGCAATTCCTCATGGACTGGAACCTGGCCTCCTCAGGCAAGATCGATCTAGAGAACAATTATTTCCCGCAGAAGCTGACAGGCGGAGGGACGATTGGCATGCAGGTCGTTGCCAGCGGACCAGATTCGGAATATCAACAAATCAAGGATGCATATATTAAAATGATCTATTCCGCCAAAGAAAGCGTCTGCTTGCAGACCCCTTATTTTGTGCCGGATGAGAGCCTGATGACTGCACTTAAGATTGCTGCGCTGTCAGGTGTTGATGTGAAAGTCATGCTGCCAAGCAAGAAGGATCATTTCTTCGTCTACTGGGCAACTCATTCCTACCTTAGTGAGCTTCTCGCAGGCGGTGCCAAATGCTATATGTATGAGAACGGGTTTCTTCATGCGAAGTCGCTTGTCGTGGATCGGCGGGTGGCATCCGTCGGTACGGCGAATATTGATATCCGCAGCTTCAAGCTGAACTTCGAGATGAATGCATTCATCTATGATAGTGCTACCGCTGCTGACCTGCAGCGAATTTTCGAGAACGATCTGGAGGAGTGTACCGAGGTTACGCTTGAAATGTACAACAAACGGCCGCTGTTTAATCGCTTCAAGGAATCGATCAGCAGGCTGTTGTCTCCAATTTTATAAAATAAGGCTGCATAGCAAAAGGGATTCCGCTTATCAATGATAACCGGAATCCCTTTACCTTTCGGAAAAGCAATTATTCAATTTACTCAAACGCTCCATTCCACACAACTTGCGTTGACATATTTGCTAGGCTGCTCAGTTAAGTACTTGCTGTTCAGGTTCAGGTGATTAAACGACGGGTTTCTAATGAGTTCCCACATGTCCAGTTAATCGACAGATTCTCCTTTCCACAATTGGTGGGGACATGCTTCGCTAACCTACTTCAATGGACTATCTCCTCTCTGTTTGAGGTAGGTTCATCATAACTTATTATTTGAATTTTGTAAATATTCAGATAATTAAAATTTGGCTTAATGCGTAAAAATAAGACGAAAGATGGAGCATGCTCATCTGAGAGCTGATGCTATGGTCACCTTCACTATAACTTATATAGCCCTCAAGGAGGGTGTGATACATATCGGGCAGCAATTTTCCCCAAGGCTGTACGGGTTGACGAAGTTAACATTTAGATTTATACTTAGTCTAAATTAAACGGAATCAAAAGGAATGAATGGGCATGAGCAAAATTAACTTAACCACTCAGCGTAAAGCGATTCTGGATGTTGTCATGCAAGCTCATGATCATCCAACTGCGGCTGATGTTATTGAAAGACTGCGCGAGAGTGGCATTAGCCTCGCCTACGGGACAGTCTATAATTCTCTCCGTTATTTGACCGAAGCGGGTATTATACGTGAGCTTAAGCTCGGAGAGGCAGTCAGCCGATATGACGCTAGAACCGAGGATCATCAGCATATTGTGTGCAAGCGATGCGGGAAAGTAGCCGAGGTTATGACGGAGGTACCGGCAGATTGGGTCAGCAAGGTTGAGAATGAAACGAAGTTCAAAATTGTTGAAGCACATGTTGTATTAGAGGGGGTATGCGAGGAATGCGCCAGCAACTAGCCAGTAACAGCCTATCTGATCTATATTCCGATCCAATGAAGCCAAGAATCAGTCCATTAGCGGAAGAAGATTCTCTTCAAGCTGAAGCTGCGGCCTGTTCGTTAACGAAGAGAGTAATGGTCGTCAGTCCATTCCCAGACCGTATGCACAGCCTGCTTAGAAGCTTGTCTGCGGATTGCTTCGACCTCTTTACTCTGCATGATCTGAATAAAGCCTTCATCAGCAGCCTTCAGCCAGAGCTGATTATCTATGATGCAACGCCTCACCCGCAGGTGAATCCGAATGCGATTGATGCGCTGCGAGCTGCCATGCTGCAGACGGCTCATGTGAAGAACGCATCGCTGCTGTTCCTCGTAGGCGAGGAGGCTTCCCGGATGTCTAGCTCGCTTCCACAAGGGGCGGAGCTGCTGCGATGGCCAGCAGCTCCTCAGGAGGCGCTGCACCGCATTAATGGGATTGTGCAGCGCCATTCTTCCGAAGCTCAGTCAGCGGTTGAATCTGGCTATTCATTCAAGGATTTGACGATAGATCTGAAGAAGATGGCGGTATATCGCGACAAGCAGAGAATTGATCTGACCAAGACCGAGTATGATCTTCTCCTCCTGTTCGTCGCTTCCGATGGTAGTGTTCTGACAAGGGAGACGATGTTCGATTCGGTATGGGGAAGCCAGTATTTTGGCGGCAGCAACGTTGTAGATGTGCATATTAAGACGCTCCGCAAGAAGCTGAAGGATAGCGCAGTAGCTCCGAAGTACATTGTAACAGTGCGTGGGGTCGGCTATCGTCTTGCAGACGAACGAACGCATTAATTAAATGTAGCGATATATATAGTTGAAGGCCGTGGGGGTATCCTACGGCTTTTTTTCATTCTTGATCGGATTATTCAGCAACTGCAGCACCTGAACAGAGAGAGTTTAAAGACCTCTGAGGCCTCTAAGTGGTTGGCAGAGAGAGGTTTGAAGAGAGATAAAGCCCCGGGAGGTCCTTAAGGATATGAAAGTGAAGGTTGTGTGAGGGCATAGAGGGAGATTGCGGAGTTTAAAGGTCTGGGAGTCCCTTATGTGATCAGTAGAGTGAGGTTTGAAGGGAGTTAAGGGCTTGAGAGTCCCTTATGTGGTTAGTGGGGAGATGAATCATGAGTTCATGCGCTACTCGGCTTCTAAAGTTAGTTGTTACTATGCTGGAGAAGGAGTAGAAATCATGCGGGTAATAAGAGGAACAGGCATATCTGTCCTTTGCGGCAACCCTTCATAGACGAGATAATGCCTTGTCCGAGGCAGCAGCCCAAGGGCACTAGTTCATGAAATCTTCATTGTACATTCATCTAAATTTCATGACAGCAAGCAGCCTCTACAGCTACAATTAGATTAAAGATTTAGATCAAGTCTAAATTTAATTCGGAGGTCATGCACATGAATAACTACAACTCATTAACAACAAACCAAGGGACACCAGTTGGCGATAATCAGCATTCACGAACGGCTGGGCAGCGTGGACCAACGGTGCTTGAGGATTATCATTTAATAGAGAAAATCGCGCACTTCGACCGTGAACGAATTCCGGAGCGTGTCGTGCATGCTCGTGGGGCGGGAGCACGTGGCGTGTTCCGTGTAGAGAATAGCATGAAGGCGCACACGAAAGCTCAATTCCTGCAGGAGGAGGGGAAGGAAACGGACGTATTCGTACGCTTCTCTACGGTTATTCACGGTACAGGCTCCCCCGAGACCGCACGTGATCCACGCGGCTTCGCTGTGAAGTTCTACACAGAGGAAGGGAATATGGATATTGTAGGTAACCATCTTCCGGTATTCTTCATCCGTGATGCGATGAAATTCCCTGATATGGTGCACTCGCTCAAGCCTTCGCCGCAGACGAATGTGCAGGAGCCGGGACGCTACTGGGACTTCATGACTCTGTCACCCGAATCCACCCATATGCTGACTTGGCTGTTCTCCGACGATGGAACTCCAGCCACTTATCGCGAGATGGACGGCTTCGGCGTACATGCCTTCAAGTGGATTAATGAGGCTGGCAGAGCAACGTATGTGAAATATCATTGGAAGTCGCAGCAGGGTGTGCGCAACTTCACATCGGAGGAAGCATCAGAGATGCAGGGCAAGGATTTCAACCATGCCACCCGCGATTTGTTCAATGCAATTGAGAAGGGCAGCTTCCCGCAGTGGGAGCTTCATGTGCAGCTTATGCCGCCAGAGCATACGGACCGCTATGCGTTCGATCCGCTCGATCCAACCAAGATATGGCCAGAGGACATGTATCCGCTCCACAAAGTCGGAACGATGACGCTGAACCGCAATCCAGCTAATTACTTTGCCGAGGTGGAGCAGGCGGCCTTCGCGCCAAGTGCCCTTGTACCGGGCATCGAGCCGTCCGAGGATAAGCTGCTGCAAGGCAGGCTGTTCTCTTATCCGGATACGCAGCGCTATCGCCTGGGAGCGAACTACTTGCATATCCCTGTCAATTGTCCGTATGCGACCGTACGCAACAACCAGCGCGACGGAGCAATGACGATGAATGCCAACCCTTCGACGATTAATTACGAGCCGAACAGCGCGCAAGGCACTCCTATGCAGGATCCTGCTTATCAGGATAGCTACGCGCCGATGAATGGAACGGTTGGTCGTCAGCGTATTGATAAAACCGATGATTTCACCCAAGCAGGTGAGCGTTACCTCTCGCTCGAGAAGGCCCAACAGAATAATCTGGTTAAAAACCTAGTGAATGACTTGAAGCAGACAAATGAGGATATTCAGCTGCGGGCGGTATGCAACTTCTTCCGCGCCAATGTGGAGCTCGGCATGAGACTATCCGAGGGACTAGGTGTCGATATTCGGAAGTATATGCCTCAAGGCTAAGCTATTTGCTATAAAACAACGGCAGGGTCAGCGTCCTTCATGACGTAGACCCTGCCGTTCGTGCGTATTAGCCGCTGCGCTGGAATTGGCTCATATAGAGACGATAGTAGAAGCCCTGCTGCTCCAGCAGCTCGTCATGCGTGCCGCGCTCCATAATGCCGCCGCCGCCCACGACGATAATCTGGTCGGCCTCGCGGATTGTGCTGAGGCGATGGGCAATGACGAAGCTCGTTCGTCCCTGCATCAGCGTGCGCATAGCCGCCTGAATATGCATCTCGGTCCGCGTGTCGATGCTGCTGGTCGCCTCATCGAGGATGAGGACGGCCGGATTGGCCAGCACCGCGCGGGCAATCGTGAGCAGCTGCCGCTGCCCTTGGCTTAGATTGCTGCCGCTGCCGGACAGCATCGTATTATAGCCGTGCGGCAGCTTATGGATGAAGCTGTGGGCGTTCGCCAGCCTCGCCGCAGCTTCAATCTCCGCATCGGTGGCGTCCAGCCTGCCGTAGCGTATATTCTCACGGATCGTGCCGCTGAAGACGTAAGCATCTTGAAGGACAATACCCAGCTTGCTGCGCAGGCTGTCTTTGTCCAGCTCTTGAATATCGACTCCATCGAGTGTAATGGAGCCTGCATCGATGTCATAGAAACGGGTCAGCAGGTTAATAATCGTCGTTTTCCCTGCACCTGTTGGCCCTACGAGGGCAATCGTCTGCCCAGGCTTCGCTGTAAGGGATACGTCGGATAGAATTGGTACGCCTGCCGTGTACCCGAAGGAAACGTGATTGAAGCGAACCTCGCCGCTTACATGCGTTAAAGCCTTCTCCCCATCCCCTTCATATTCGGATGCAGTATCCATCATCTCGAAGACCCGCTCTGCCCCAGCAACAGCGGATTGCAGCAGATTGAACTGATTGGCGAGCTCATTAAGCGGACGCTGGAATTGCTTGGAGTAATTAAGGAAGCTGACGACAACCCCAACGGTCGTCCAGTCCCGGAATACCATCCAGCCGCCTACAGCAGCAATTAAGGCGAAGCTGAAGTTGTTGAATACGTTCATGAATGGTCCGATGGTGCCGGAATAAATCTGCGCTTTAATGCTGACATCGGTCAGCTTCTTATTAATATCGTCGAACTCCTCAGCCGCACGCTGCTCTCGGCGATACACCTGTACGACCTTTTGCCCAGATACCGTTTCTTCAATAAAGCCATTCAGCTCTCCCAAGCTTTGCTGCTGACCAGAGAAGTATTGCCGTGTGAAGCTGGCAATCTTCTTCGTGAACAGCATAACGAGCGGTATCGTCACCATACTGAGCAGCGTTAGCCATAGATTGAGGTACAGCATAATACCGAGCGTACCAATCAGCATAATGACACTGGACATAAGCTGTGTCACACTCTGGCTAAGTGTGCTTGATACGTTCTCAACATCATTGGTGGTGCGGCTCATGAGCTCACCATGCGTCTTGCTGTCAAAAAATCGCAAAGGCAGCTTCTGCAATTTGGCGAATAGATCGCGGCGCATATCCCGTACGGTATATTGAGACGACTTGACGATTAGATGCTGCTGCAGCCACGTAAGGGCGGCGGTACCGACATAAGAGCCCAGCAAGATGAGACAGAGCTGCAGCAGCCCCTCGTATTGCTGTGGAATAATATAGGCGTCCAGCGCATGACCAATGAGATAGGGAGCGACGAGCGATAATACAGTCGCTCCGAGGGTAGCCACGAAGACACCTAGCAAGCCTGCACGGTAGAGACTTAAGTAATGCCATATTCTGCGCAGCGTATGCGCCATATTCTTAGGTCTGGCTTTGGACATCGCCACTCCTGGAGGACCGCCTCGCATACCTATATTCGGCAGGTTCGCTGGCTGTTCGTTCGATCGGCTATTTGCCATGGACGGTTTCCTCCTTCCCTGCTTGTGAGCGGTAGATCTCCTGATAGAGCGCACAGGCAGCGAGCAGCTCGCTGTGCGAGCCCTCGGCAATGAGCTTGCCATCATCCAATACGATAATTTTGTCCGCATCAATGACGGAGGAGATGCGCTGCGCGATCAGGAAGCTTGTGCGTCCGGCCATCAATTGCTTCAGAGCCGCTTGAATGCGAGATTCCGTTCCCATGTCGATGGCACTGGTGCTGTCGTCCAAGATGAGAATGGACGGCTGCAGAAGCAGCGCTCTCGCAATCGAAATCCGCTGCTTCTGCCCGCCGGATAGATTAACGCCCCGTTGACCGAGCAGAGTATCGTAGCCATCCGGCATACCCATAACGAACTCATGCGCCTGGGCAGCCATAGCGGCGGCTTCCACTTCAGCATCAGACGCGTCGGGCTTGCCGAAGCGGATATTATCGCGGATGGAGCCGGTGAAGAGGACGGACTCCTGAAGCACGATGCCGATGCTGCTGCGGAGAATCTCCAGATCGAACGATCTTATATCGGTTCCGTCCAGCAGAACGCGGCCTGCTGACACATCGTATAGCCTAGGAATGAGATTCACCAGCGTCGACTTGCCTGAGCCAGTTGCCCCTAGCAGAGCTACAGTCTGGCCGGGCTTCGCTGTGAAGCTGATGTCCTGTAAGGCTGGCTCTGCTTCAGTGCCTTCATAGGCGAATGTAACTCGGTCGAAGACGATCTCGCCGCTCTTATAAGCATCTGTCGCTGCACCAGGCGCCGTTACGATCTCGGATTCTGCCTCCAGCACTTCATGAATACGTTCAGCAGATACTTTGGCGGTGGAGAAACGAACGAGCATCATGCCAACCATCGATAGAGAGAACATGACCTGTGTGACATAGTTGATGAATGCAATGAGGTCACCTACAGGCAGGAAGCTGTTCTCCACCTCAAGGCCCCCGTACCACAGCACAGCAGCGATGCTCGCATTCAGAATAAAGGTCAGAATCGGCATATTCAGCGCTACAATTCGCATAGCCTTAATCGCTGTGCCCGTGTAATCGGCATTGGCACTGCCGAAGCGTTCATTCTCATAATCGGAACGAACGAAAGCTTTGGATACCCGAATGCCGGCGAAGTTCTCCTGCAGAACGGAATTGACCTTATCCAGCTTCTTCTGCATGGATGAGAACAGCGGCAGGGTAGAACGAATCAGAAGATACATAACGACGAATAGAAGCGGTACAACAATCGCAAGAATAAGGGCCAGCTTCGGGCTGATAATGACAGCCATAATGATGCTTCCGATAGCAAGGAACGGTGAACGAACGAATATCCGCAGCAGCATCTGAACCATCGTCTGCAGCTGAACGATATCGCTAGTGAGTCTTGTAATAAGAGATCCGGTCTTGAGCTCATCCAGATTGCGGAAGGAGAAGGTCTGCACCTTGCGGAACAAGTCGCCGCGAAGATCAGCGCCGAATTTCTGTGCGGCAATCGAGGAGTAGACGCTGCAGCCTACACCGCCCACCAGACCTATAAGTGCGGCACCAAGCATGAGCAGGCCTGTGGACTGGATATGAGCGAGATCGCGGTTCGCAATTCCTTTGTCCACGATGCTTGCCATAAGCGCGGGCTGCAGCAGATCCATCGCAACCTCCAGCAGCATAAGCAGGGGCGCGAGCGTAACGGCAATCCAATGGGGCTTTAAGTAACGGGCCAGCTTCAACATGTGATCACCTCAGGCTCTGAGGTTCGACCGAATCCGATGGAGGAGCCTTGGGCTTGGAATCGGATGAATCGAATCGCTTCATATTATCGCCGACTCTGGACAGAAGTCCCTTGAGGAGATCCTTCTCTTCTGCAGTGAAGCCCTCCATGGAGCGTTCCTCCAGCATGTTGAGTGTCTCCCGGATTTCCTCGAGCACGGCGCCACCCTTGTCGGTAAGATAAATCCGGTAGACACGCTGGTCCCGCTTGTCGGTCTCGCGTCTTACAATGCCGTTCTTCTCCATTCGGTTGAGCATAACGGTCAGAGTTGCAGCCTTAATATCCAGCTCTTGCGCAAGCTCATTCTGGCTTCGGCCAGGGCCACGGCTAAGTGCGAACATGAGCGGGGGCTGCCCAGGATAAATATCATATTCCTGCAGTAACGTATGCAGCTGCTTCTGATGCTGACGCATCAAATGACGGATCATTCGCATGACATGATCGGGTCCGTTAGGTTTATGCATAAGGGTTGTTTCCTCTTTTCCTATCAATTAGTTTGTCGGCTAACTATAGGATAGGCCTCAGCAGAATCAGCTGTCAATACAAAAAAACGGAGCGGACGCGACCAACAGGTCGTATCCTCTCCGCTATCGTGCAAGAGCTATTATTTCTTCAGCTTGTCCCATGAGGCCTGCATGCCGTTCATCCATGCTGTTTCATCGACCTTGCCTGCAATGTATTGCTGAATCACGCTAGCGAATTCCTGTGTTACGCCATCAGGGTATTTCGAGGACTGCAAGCCAAGCACTTTGTCAGCTTGTACATAGTTGTATACCTCAGTTCCGATGTCGCCCATATCCTCAGGTGTTGCTTCGATAGTCGATAATGCTGGAATGAATTTGAATTTCTTAACGATATATTCTTTACCGATATCCGAAGTAACGAGCCAGTTCAGGAAGATCTTCGCTTCTTCTTTTACATCAGACTCTTTATTGATAACCAAGTTAGCTGGGATACCAACATTCAGCTTATCATTAGCTTCTACATCTTCGCCAAGCGGCATAGGCAGAACACCAAGGTTCAGATCAGGGTTGATGCCGTCGATTTGAACTTGTGCCCAGTTGCCTTCTTGCATCATAGCTGCTTCGCCGCTTGCGAACATAGCGACTTGCGTGTTGTAGTCAGTTGTAAGCGGGTTTTTATTGCCATAATCAACAGTCAGCTTCATCAGCTTAGCCCACTCAGCGAACTTCTCATTGTCTTTAATCGTCGCTGAACCATCATTCAAGCCTGCGATGAAGGCATTCACATCGGGCTGCTGCGCGAATGCAGGGTTAATCCCTTGGTTACCGATCAGCCACCATTCCTGGTAAGCGTTCGCGAATGGCGTAATGCCAGCTGCTTGAATTTTCTTAGCGGCAGCTTCTAGCTGGGAGTACGTTTTTGGAAGCTCAGTAATGCCTACTTGCTCGAAAATATCCTTGTTGTAGATATAGCCAAAGCCTTCAAGGTTCATAGCCATACCGTACACTTTGCCGTCTTTGGTCATTGGCTCAGCTGCTAGAGGCACCAGATCCTTCACCCACGCTTGGTCAGACAGATCCTCCAGCTTGTCCAGCCACATCTCCATCTCGGCATATCCGCCGTTAGAGAAGATATCGGGAGCATCGCCAGAAGCGAACTTGGTTTTGAGGGAAGCGCCATAGTCGGCACCTCCGCCTACGGTTTGAATGTCGAGCTTAATGTTCGGATATTCTTTATTGAACTCGACAGCGAGCTCATTAAGGCCTTCAACGATTTCGGTTTTGAATTGGAAAATAGTAACGGTCTTCACTTCGCCTTTGGCTGTGTCGCCGCCTTCATTGTTGCTTCCACCACATGCGGACAATACGATGCTCATGGCGAGCACAAGACCAAGCGAGAGCATGGACCACTTTTTGTTTCTGATCATGATGTAAAGTTCCCCCTTAAATAGGTTTTATTATATGGAATCGGCTGCTCGGCTATAAGTGAATGTTAACCTTTTACCGAGCCAGCCGCTACTCCCTCAACAATGTAACGCTGCAGCAGAAGGAAGAAGGCGACAATTGGTGCAATTCCGAGCACAAGTGCCGGAAGCGCAAGATCCCACTGCTTCGTGTACTGCCCGAAGAAAGCGAAGGTCGCAAGCGGAATGGTCCGCATATCAGGCTTCTGCAGAATGAGAGATGGAAGCAGGTAATCGTTCCACACCCATAGACAGTTCAGAATAATAACAGTCATCAGCATGGGCTTCAGAAGCGGCAGCACGATACGGAAAAAGACCGTAATCGGATTGCAGCCATCGACCGTTGCTGCTTCTTCGATCTCAAGCGGGATCGCTTTGATGAACCCGTGGAACAAGAAGAGCGACAGCGGAGCTCCAAGCCCCAGGTAACACATAATGAGTCCATACATGCTGTTGTTGACGCCGAGCGTGTTCACAACCTTAAGCAGTGGAATCATGATCGATTGGAACGGAATAACCATCGCCATGACGAACAGCATGAACAGAATGCGGTTGAACCTTGTATTGGCACGAACCATCCGGTAAGCGCCCATTGCGCTAATTAGTGCAGTCAGAATAACCGTCACAACCGTAATGATCATGGAATTGCTGAAGGCCTGCGGGAATTTGGTCAGCTCCCAAGCACGGGAGTAGTTCTCCCACTTGATTACTTCAGGCCATGCAGCCGAGTTGGTCATAATATCGCCGAAGGGCTTGACCGAGTTCACGAGAAGAAAATAGAACGGTGCTAGAAAGACAAGGCCGATGAGGACCATAACTGCCTCGGTCAGGAACAGCTTGCCGGTATATTTTTTGCCCATTAAGCCTCAACCTCCTTGCTCTTGGTGACACGTACTTGAATGAGTGTAATGATAGCAACAACAATGAAGAATATTAATGATTTCGCTGTGCCCAGTCCGTAGCGGTTGTTCTGGAATGCCTCAGCATAGATGTTGAGTGCTACCGATTCAGTGGACTTGAACGGTCCGCCTTTGGTTAGCGACAGGTTAAGATCGAACATTTTGAAGGACCACGAGATCGCTAGGAACAGACATACGGTAACGGCTGGCATAATGAGCGGGATAATAATGCCGCGGAGTACCTGCATGCGGGATGCTCCATCAATCTCAGCGGCCTCCAGCACTTCCTTCGAAACATTCGTAAGGGATGCGATGTAGACGACCATCAGATAGCCTGCGGATTGCCATACGAATACCATGACGATGCCCCAGAAGCCAGTTGTCTCATCACCGAGCCACGGAAGGTTGAAGAACGACCAGCCGGTTGTCTCACCGAGTGTGGAGAAGCCTTTTACGAAGATGAACTGCCAGATAAAGCCGAGCAGCAGCCCTCCGATGACGTTAGGCATGAAGAAGATTGTCCGCAGCACATTGCGTGTCTTCAGCCCCTTCGTCAGAAGATAGGCCAAGAAGAAGCCTACAATATTGGTCAAGATGACGCCGACAGCGGTGAATCGAACGGTGAACCAGAACGAAGACCAGAAGTCGGGATCATTCGTAAATATTTGATTGAAGTTATCGAAGCCTACCCAGGAGACTGTTCCTGCAACGCCGTTCCAATCGGTGAATGAATAGTACATACCGAGCAGAAACGGGATAATCATAATTAGTAGAAAAAAGATGGTAACAGGCCCAACGAATACGAGCTGCGGCAACCATCTGGACATTCTCTTGCTGCCCATGCTAGAACTCCCCTTTCTTTTAACCGGAAATCTGTTGTATCTTAATTATGAAAGTCAGACAGGTTCATAAACACCGACGAATGTGACCGGTCAGGTGCAATATATTGATCGGAGACGGAGGCATACCCCTTGTGAAATGGAATAGCATACGAACAAAGTTAATCGTGTTCATGCTGCTGGCTACGATTATTCCGATCGTAACGACGATGGTCGTTACTTACTCTTATACGGTCAAATCAATGAAGACAAGAGCGGTCGAGGAAACGAATAACCTGCTCTATCAAGGTCAGAGGAACGTCAGCGGCATGCTGGAGGAATTGAACCGGGGCTCGCTTAACGTCTATTCTGACTCGGAGCTGTATCGGCAGCTGCAGACGGGCTTAGCTGATTTTCAGACGGATAGCCGTGTATTCGCATCCCTCTCTTACATCCTGTCCTCTGTGTCTGAGGTGCATCAGGTGTACTTATATGCTAGCGTGGGAGAGCGGGCGACCATTGTAACCAATGTGGCAGGTGCCAAAAGAGCCTCGGATATCAACGCCTTCCAAGATGTGCAGGCCTATGTGGGGACAGGTGCAAGCTCAGCTCTTCAGCCGACCCATCTCAGCCATACATACGGCTTCTCCTCGCTTCAGCCGCAGCAGCCTTCAGAACTTGTATTCACGCTGCATCGCCGAATTGAGCGTATTCCTTCGAGCGAGACGCTCGGGTATCTATCGATCGATGTAAGGCTCACCCTGCTGAGCGATATTGTCGAGCAGCTGTATGATCAAGGCGAAGAGGAGCTCTATATCGTGGACAAGGATGGAGCTATAATCTACTCAGCTGACGATAAGAGGCTAGGGAAGCAGCTCAGGGCAGCTTGGTACGACAAGCAGCTGGCAAGCGGAGAGGAACGTGGACATTTCGAGTATGATGGTGCTCTGTTCGTCTATGACCAGATTGAATCTACGGCAGCCGACTGGACGATGATCAAGCGAATTCCGACCTCGTATTTGATCAGAGAAGCGAATGAGGCTGCCGCAATAAATATGCTGCTGCTCGCTGTGTCACTCATCGTTGTTGTGGCGGCTACCATCCTGATTTCACTGCGAATTACAGCGCCGATTAAGCAGCTTGTGAAATATATGAATCAGGTGCAGACGGGCAACCTGAACGTCGACATTCATCCTATGAGCAAGGATGAGATCGGTATTGTCTTCGTAAGATTCAGAAGTATGATGGATACGATCAATAACTTAATTGTGCGGGAATACAAGCTGGAGCTCGCGAATAAGACGAATCAGCTTCGGGCGCTGCAGGCGCAGATTAATCCGCATTTTCTCAATAATACGATTCAGATTATCGGTACATTGGCACTAGAGCTGAAGGTTCCACGAATCTATGCTCTGTTATCCGCGCTTGCGCGGCTGATGCGTTACAGTATGGATAATGAATCGGGAACGATTACGCTTCGTGAGGAGCTGGCGCATCTCAAGGCATACATCGAGCTGCAGAAGGAACGCTACGAGAATCGCTTTCAATTCGAGGCGAAGGTAGACGATGACATGCTGGGCGTTGAAATGCCGAAAATGCTTCTACAGCCCATTATCGAGAACTATTTTAAGCATGGGATGGATAAGACGGCTGAGGATGGGAGAATAAGGCTCACTGCAAGCTGGCAGGAGGAGGATATGCTGGCTTTGGTAGTTGAGAACAATGGGGCCTCGATTTCACCGGAGCGTCTGGCGGTGATTCATGCGGAGCTGGCCAAGGGCGAGACTTACGAGCCTCTTGGGGAGGCTCAGGAGCATGGAGACATGGCTGAGGATGAAGCCAAGACGGTCAATAGGAAAATAAAGAAAGCTCAGGACCATGCAGAGCCAAGCATCGGACTGCTCAATGTACTAACCCGAATGCGGATGCTGTATGGAGAGACGGCAAGTCTAGAGATCGATAATGACGAGCCTCGCGGTGTTCGAGTGAAGGTTCTTATACAAACCAAGCATGCAGCAGGAAAGGAGGGAACAGCAGATGAGAGCATTGATCGTAGATGATGAGGCCCGCGTCCGTAAGGCGGTTCGGCTGTTAGTGGACTGGGAAACCCATGGCATCACGGATATTGAAGAGGTTAGCGGGGGCTATGAGGCGATCGAGCTGATTAGGAAGGACAGGCCCGCTATCGTGATTATGGACATGATGATGCCTGCGGGGAGCGGCGTTGACCTTATGACATGGGTCAAAGAGTGTGCAAACTCAGTGAAGTTCATCGTAGTCAGCGGCCGCGATGACTTCGACTTCGTGCGGCAGACGGTTCGTCATGGGGGCATTGACTACTTGCTCAAGCCAATCGAGCCGGAGGCCATTAATGCAGCTGTATCCAAGGCGGCTTCAGAATGGCTTCAGGAGGAGCATGAGCGTAATCGGCAGCAGCAGCAGAGCTGGAGGCTGAATGAGCTTAAGCCGGTGTACGGTGATCAGCTGCTGACGGGTCTCATCGACGAGCCGTCTACTGTGAGAAATAATGTGCGTAGATTGTATGAGGAAGGCGTCGTTCCTGAAGGTGTCAATGCTGTTCGGCTAGCGCTGCTGCAGGTAGATGTCTCGGATGCGCAGCTCCAGCAGCGCTTCGTCTCCGACAGCAATTTGCTGCATTATTTCATCATTAATGTATGCAATGAATTCTTGCTGCCGATGAAGCGCGGCACTGCTTTTCGATATAAAGGGACAGCAAGTGGAGTCGAGATCATTATCGCTGTGTGGGGGGAGAAGGACAAGCTGCCTGCCATTCTACAGAGCATCAACGAAGGGTTATTCGTTACGCTGCAGCGTCGCATGCATTTCGGCATGAGCAGTGAAGGGGCATTCCCAGATGCGATGCAGAGCTTGCATGAAGAGGCTCGTGCGGCGCTATGGCATCGAGATGTCTTCGAGATGAACGTATACATTCATACGCTGGAGCCGCTTCGTACAGGAAGGCGAATGGCGTTCTCGGATTCAGAGGAGGACTGGCGGTTAGCCGTGCTAAGCGGCCAAGAGGAGCTGTTAACCTTGGCGTCTGAGAAGTGGCTTGAGGCTGCTCGCCACGCCGGTGGCATTACACCGCAGCTGCTCAATGAATATGCGAAGGACGCCATGTCATTCGGCATTCGATTACTCCGCGAGACTATGGGGGGGCAGTCTGGGGAGGATGCGGTTCAATCTCTTATAGAAGGAGAAGGAGCTCTGAAAGCGCCTTATTCTAATGCCAACGTGTTCTCTCTGGTGAATTGGCGAGACTGGTCTTATCGGCTTCTTCGGAGGCTCTCTGGGATGATAGGGGAACGGCAGGTACAGGAGAAGGCTACGATGACTGATATTGCCAGTTATATCGAGCAGCATTATCAATCCGAGCTCTCTCTACAGGATATTGCAGCCCGCTTTTTCGTCAGCCGTGAGTATGTCTCACGCAAGTTCAAGCTGGAATACGGCATTAATATCATCGATTATATTACGAATTTCCGTATCGAGAAGGCGAAGCTGCTCATGCTCAACCCCAATCTGCGAATTGCCAAAATCGCAGAGATGGTCGGGTTCCACGACGAGAAATATTTCAGCAAAGTGTTCAAGAAGCAGGAGGGCTTGTCTCCGAAGGCATTCCGTGCTGAGTTGAAGCTGCAATAGCGGTGCTGCCTGCGGGTGTTCTGGGATTTGCAGTATATATTGTTTTACAGTACGATGGAATAATGAAAGAGCTTTTATATCCAAATAACGGGGGTGGAGTGCGAGATGCTGCTATCCACTGAAACGATCCAGATTGGTTCCATTATCGTATCCCTTCTAGCCGGGTTTATGCTTATTGTGCTGCGTATTCGGGCAGGGAAACAACCGACCTCTTTGCGGAAAATTGTCATACCTCCCTTCGGGATGGCGACGGGCTTCATCATGTTCGCATTCCCTTTCACACATATTCCATGGGGCTGGGGGCTGGCTGCGTTCGGGACAGGCATGCTGATCTTTTCTTTTCCACTAGTCGTGACCACACGCCTAGAGAGAATCGAAGCGGATATTTATGTGCGACGCTCTAAAGCGTTTATTTTTATAATGATTACATTGCTTGCCATTAGGCTGTCTCTGCATCAGGTGGTAGAGCAATATATGTCTATTCCACAGACTGGAGCTATGTTCTTCCTGCTGGCGTTCGGGATGATTATTCCTTGGCGGCTTGCTATGGTTAGTGATTTCATGCGGCTCCAAAAGGTAGAATCGTAGCCTCTGCTGCAGCCGATAAGTAGTTATATGTGCATGCTATACAAGGATATGATAAGAAAACGGGGCTGTTCAAGAGGTTTATTTGACCTTTTGGGACAGCCCCGTTTGTGTGTGCAATTGTATTAGTTTTCCCACCATATAACCTCAGCTCCTGTGCCCATTAAGCCTAGCAAAGTTAGTGAGCCTACGATATTAATGCTGATGGTCTGATGGCTGGAGCAGGACCGGGCAGAGGACGCCGTGGGCGCCGGGAAAGCTCTTGCTATTGGGGCATCACCTGTCTACTATTCTTCAGCTGCTGGAGCGGGCAGCTATCGGACGAAGCTTGCGCGAGGCTTCGCTTCAGAAAGGTTGTACAGCTGGCAGGCTTCTGTTGATGATTTTGTGGGTGCTATTGCGTTAAAGCCTGATTATATACCGGCATGGGAGAGGCTTCTTATGCTCGGTGCGCTGAATGATCGCGTGAATAATCGACAAGCAGAGGCTATGGAATGCTTGTGTTCATGGGAGCAGGATACTTCAGTTGGATTATCTGCTCGGGAAGTCGTCGCTGAACGGTATGCAGATTTTGGAATGGAGCGAATGCCGCTATTAAGCGCCAAGCTGATAGATTGACTGCAGGAGCGGGGGCTATTCTATAGAGGCCTGCATCATGTGCAGCAAGGAAACGAGGCTGAGGGGCGTAAGCTATGGGAGCGGATGCCGGAGACAAGCGCGAGAAGGTCGTTGTATTTGTCCGCGCTGGCTTTGCGCAGCGGGGATAGTGAGGCAGCGCAGCGCCTGCTCGGCGAAGCAGCAGGGCTCGCGCCTTCCGCGCTCGCGCAAGCGCTGCTGCGCGTCCGCGCTTGGCCCGCGTGGCAGGCGCTGCTCGCCGCGCCAGTGCCTCTAGCAGCGCGCACACTTGCGCCGCTGCAATGGTGCGCGCTGCTTCGCGCGCATGCGCCCGCGCCAAGCGGCGCGCTTGCGGCGCTGCTGCTGCGCACAGCAGCGCCACAGGCGCAGGCACCCGCGCGTGCGCTAGCGGCGCAGCCATGGCACTCGCGAGCCGCCAGCGCGGGGCTCGCCGCCTCATTCGCGGCGCGCGCGAGAGCCGCCAGCGCGCCAGCCCAACAAGCAGCGGCGCTGCTGCCTGCGCCGCTGCAGTGCGAGCAGGAGCTGCTGCTGCGCATTAGCTCAGCCATGTACCCCCTCTAGTCACGGCTGCCGATCCTCCAGCCGTGCCAGCTGCGCCGCAATCACCTGCTGCCAGCGGGCATTCCACTTCTGAATGTCGAAGGCGACAGCTGTTCTGCGGGCAGCAGCTCCCATGCTCCGGCGCCGCTTAGGCTGCTCGATAAGCTCGCTCACAGCAGCGGTCAATGCCTCCGCCTGCGGAGGAACGAGCCTGCCATTCAGGCCGTCGATCACGATATCATTCAGGCCCCCAATATTCGTTGCTACGACAGGAATGCCGCAGCTCATCGCTTCCAGACAAGAGAGGGAGGTGCCTTCGGAATACAGCGTCGGAATGACGACGATATCCGCCATGCGGTACGCATCCCGAATCGACTCGAAGGAATATTTATGGAGGATAATTCGCTTGTGATGGGGATGCGCTTCGAGCCAGAGGCGAGTTGCGATGGCAATAGGCGTCTGCTCGATGAGCTCTCCGGCGAATTCAACCGTGACAGTCGGGTGGCTGGCTAGAAGCGTATCAGTCAGGAGCATCATAGACACGACCCCGCGTTCATAGCTGAGCCTGCGCGGATAAAGCACTCGCAGCGTATGGGAGGAGGGACGCGCAGGAGACCTTGGCGTGAACCAATCGGTATCGACAGGATTAGGAATGAGCACGATCTGGTTAGATTCCTCGTATTCGCACACAGATCTGCAATACGTTTGAAAATGCGAATCGACAGAGACGATCACATCAAGCTGCTGAGTCGCATCTTGTATAATGGCGGCGATGCTGCTCTTATCTGTAAGGGGAATGTCGTGCCGATCCCAATTAATACCGTGACAAATCCCGATGCTGCCCGGTACATAGTTGATCGGATGCCAAATACAGCTTGCATAGATAAGCAAGCCCTCGGCTTCACTTGCCATCTGCTCGAATGCCTCGCCGATTCGTTCCTTGTCGAATAACCAGCCGCGTACACGAACGCCTTCATAGCTCGTATCGAACTCACCATAATAGGACAGCTGATGTACGACAGGCAGCAGCCCCATTTGTGCAATGACCCGGCATAGCAGCTGTACATAGCGCTCCAGTCCGCCGCCGAATGGTCGCGTATATTGTTGTTCATACCCGTTCAAATAATTATGCGTAAGAATGGACACGATCCTCGAGCCCGGATGCGCAGCTAGAGAAGCTGCCGGAGCAAGCCCCTTGCCTAGCACAGTCTCAGACTTATTCATCATCAAGCTCCTTCTCCTGCCAGCGGACAAGCTGCGGATTCGAATCGAGAATCGACTCATAGTGAGCAAGACTGCCCCATTGCCCGTGAGGATCGAGCAGCTTGTAACGCTCGTACTTGGCGCGGTGCTCCTCTGGACTACCTGCCCAGCCTAGATGCTTCACCCTCAGCTCGGTCTGTATACCGGGAAGGACAGCATAGGTGAATGGCAGCCTTGGCGCATGATGCTCGAAGCGGGGGTAAGCGTAGTGGTAGCCGGGGAGGTAGCGGGCGACAGTCATCACATGCCGTTGATGCAAGCTCCAATGCTCGTCTTCGCGGTAGTGGGTCACCGAGCCCCAGAAATCGAACATTCGACAAGCAATCCAATCATATTCATCTTGATTAATCAGCTGGCGAAGCTTCTTCTTGGCATAATCCTCGTAAAACTCATCCGCATCGATGACTAACAGCCAATCTGGCTCGGTCTCGGCGGCGGCCCGCCACAGCTGCTCCCGCAGCTTCCATTCCGTATGGAATAACGATGTTTCATTCCTGACGAGCTTGATAACCTTCTCGAACGACAAGCATAGCTCAGGCGTCCCATCTGTACTCGCATCGTCCACGATGACTATCTCATCCACGAAGCCTGACAGATCAGCCAGCAGAGCCTCCAAATAGCGTCCTTCCTCATTGCGCACCTGCATAATAGCGGTTAATTTATTGTTCGAGCTTTTGCGTCCCGTCCATCGTGTGCTTGTCATGGCTCTGTGTTCCCTCCCCTCCCGCTAATCCGTTCCATTACGGCTTGATCCATAACCGCCAGCTCCATCATATTGCCGAGCCCCTCCAGCTGGCCTTCGGCAGACTGCAGGAATTGATGAATAGCCTCGTGGCGCCTGCCCTCCAGCAGGAGGACCGTTCCACGGAGGAGCATGAAGCGCTGGCGCTCTGACTTTGATTGGAGCTGGTTCGGCTGAGTAAGCGCGTAGGCTCTCTTAAGCTGTCCTGTGAGAATGTAGGTTTCGATGAGCATGCCTCTCAGCATGGGCTCATTCAGCCGCGTCTCCAGAAGCTCGGCTGCTCTGCGATGATCGTCATTAAGCTGGAGGAGGAGTGCGTGGGCAGCATGGATATGACCAAGCTCCATCCATCTGGACAGCGTCTCGGCATGCTGCCGCTCTTGTGCGGACAGGGCCGTGTATCCATAGGTTCTCACAGCATCCTCTATGAAGCCTTGCTCCAGCTCTATTGCAGATAGAAAACGATAGATATGCTGCAGCACATGCTCCTTACCCGCTAGTATGGCCGCTTCAAAAGCGGCAAGAAGCTGCTCACGAGCCTTCCCCAAATCTCCCACTAAGTAGCGGTAGACCGATAGGAGAAATAGCTGATCCGCTTGCTGCTCAGACACGGTGCCAATGCCTGCTCCTTCCGTCCTAGCTTGCTGCGTATGCTCCAGCCAATTCGCCCGATAGCGCTGCTGCAGCCTGACCAGCGTATCCGGCTCGTACCCGCTAACCTGCCATTCCATCGCCTGCATAGCGAATAGATCAGAGGTTTCGTCTGAGCCATCCAGCAGGAATACACCATCTCTTCGAAAAGCCTGCTCCAAATAAAAGCTCTCCGAGCTTGCCACAACGAGAGAGGCATGCGCACACAGCCAGTTCCGGCATTTGCACCATAGAGGGTCCTGGGACTGCTCGAATGCGCCAAGCATAGCTATGAGACAGCTGGGTGCCAGTGGCATGGCCATATGAACCCAGCAGGGATGCAGGAGAATAGCTGACGCTTCACTCCACCCTATATGCTTAAGTCTCTCTAGAGGCAAGGACTCGGCAGGTCCTGTCTGCTGCTCTTGATTCTCTGTTACGAGATATAACTTGTGCCGGGCTGCGAGACTCTCGAGCCATGCTCTCTGGATTAGAGGGATGTCATTCCAGCCCCCGCTGGGAAAAATAATAATGGGTTCAGACGCCACGTCCGATCACCTTCCGTTCCATAACCTATATTGGAGCCTATGAAAAAGAAGGCATCTTCCATACCGTTTTTTTTGAAATATAAGCATGTATAGGTTTCACGCTATCAATGATCCTTTTATTTCTCGCCGGTACGGTACCGTCCTTTATGAGGACGGAGAAGCCATTTCTGCTTGCCTAGGCCCGTATTTAAGGTAATGCGGTGTAATTTCCTGCGAATTTGTGTATTATAAGAAGATAATTATTTATCGTGGGAAAGGTTGGTCGCCGTGGAAAACACAGTGGAGAATAAGACATCATCCTCTAACTTTATTAAAACAATCGTCGTCGAAGATTTGAAGGAAGGCCACGTGCAGGAAGTTGTGACCCGCTTTCCGCCGGAGCCGAACGGATATTTGCATATCGGGCATGCCAAGTCTATCTGCCTGAACTTTGAGTTGGCAGATGAATTTAAAGGTAGAACGAACCTTCGTTTTGACGATACGAATCCTGTGAAGGAAGATACGGAATACGTGGAATCCATTCAAGAGGACGTGCGCTGGCTGGGCTTTGAATGGGATGATCTTCGCTTCGCATCGGATTATTTCGAAGAGTTATATAATCGCGCAGTGCTGCTGATCAACAAAGGGAAAGCCTATGTATGCGATCTGACAGCAGATGAGATCCGTGAGACTCGCGGTACACTGACTGAGCCGGGACAAAACAGCCCTTATCGTGAACGCAGCGTCGAAGAGAATCTGGATCTGTTCGCTCGTATGCGCGCAGGCGAGTTCCCGAATGGAGCCAAAGTGCTTCGTGCCAAGATTGATATGGCTTCACCTAACATTAATCTGCGTGATCCTGTGCTCTATCGTATTGCGCATGCGCATCATCACCGGACAGGCGATGCTTGGTGCATCTACCCGATGTACGATTATGCGCACCCGCTCAGTGATGCAATCGAAGGCATTACACATTCCATCTGTACGCTGGAGTTCGCAGACCACCGTCCATTGTATGATTGGGCAGTAGAGGAATGTGAGATGGAGGCTGTGCCTCGCCAGTATGAATTCGGACGGCTTAACGTGACGAACACGGTTATGTCCAAAAGAAAGCTGAAGCAGCTTGTTGACGAAGGTGTCGTTGACGGATGGGATGATCCTAGAATGCCGACGATCAGCGGACTTCGCCGCAAAGGATATACAGCGGAAGCGATTCGCGAGTTCTGCCGCGGCATCGGCGTTACGAGATCCAACGGTGCTGTCGATGAGAGAATGCTTGAGCATTATATCCGTGAGGATCTGAAGATGAAGGCCTTGCGCACCATGGCTGTGCTGCAGCCGCTCAAGGTTGTCATTACGAACTATCCGGAAGGCGAGTCTGAGCTTCTGGATGCGGAGAACAATGCGGAGAACGAGGAAATGGGCAGCCGCCAAATTCCATTCTCGCGTGAAATTTATATTGAACAAGACGACTTCATGGAGAACCCTCCGAATAAATATTTCCGTCTGTTCCCTGGCAATGAGGTTCGTCTGAAGCATGCTTACTTCATTACTTGCCAAGAGGTTATCAAGGATGCGGACGGTAATGTTATCGAGCTGCGCTGCACATATGATCCGGCTACGAAGAGTGGATCTGGCTTCAATGCCCGCAAGGTCAAAGGAACCATTCACTGGGTGGATGCTTCGCAAGCTGTCCCAGCGGACTTCCGCTTGTATGAGCCATTGATTACGAATGAAGCGGAAGAGGAAGGCAAGCCATTCCTTGAATGCATTAACCCGAACAATCAAGAAGTGCTGCATGGCTTCGTAGAGCCGAATATGAAGGATGCTGCAGGACAAGAGAAGTTCCAGTTTTTCCGCCACGGCTATTTCAATGTTGATCCGAAGGATACGACGCCTGAGAAGCTGGTATTCAATCGTATTGTCTCTCTCAAAAGCTCCTTCGATCCTTCGAAGGCTTAACATGCAATGACCCAAGCCTGCCGGATGTCCGGCAGGCTTTTTTTTGGTGCGCCCAGCATGGGCGCTATCTCTAGGGTTCAAGTCCCGAATGGCGAAGGCAGTAGTAGCCATAGCTTAAGGCAAGGGTGTCCATCGTGAGGTGGAATCTGAA
>NZ_JCAALS010000021.1:0-124957 GCF_059686975.1 Paenibacillus xinjiangensis
CTTATTTAGATTAAAAAAGACGGCTCTATTCCCAAAAACTGGGGGTGAGAGCCGTCTTTTTATTCGTGTCACTTAGCTAATCCGAAAAACTACAAGTTCTTCAGTGGCCTCGCAATTTGCCGATATCTTTTGAGATGCCGGAATTTGAGCCCTACTCTCATGAGAAGGCCTTAATGATCCGAGGCTGCAAGGTTCTGGTTCTCCAGCTGCTTAATTCGTTGCTCCAACCGCTCAATATCTGCCTTCATCGCGAAAGGCTGCTCGGATAGCGCCAGCTGAACTCGTTCCCGAATGATGCCCTCTATTTGATCCCGCATTTGATTCCCTTTATGGAGCAGTTCATTCACGTAATCAGTTGATTCCGCTTTGCTAAGCTCCCCTTTCTTCACCCAATCCTCTGCAACCTTCTCAATCTGCTCCTTGCTTGTTATGGCAAATCCTAGCCCCAACGAAATCGCTTTGTCGAACACATCCCTTACCTCTTTCATGACTATCCATCTCCTTGTGCTCATTTTCTTTATAGACAGTTTACGCAATTCGCCTGAAATACAGTCAAATTCACTGGAGCTGTGCTGCTCCCTCCCTGCGACAGCGAAATAAAGGTCAAGACGATGCCAATAACGTATATATAGAGACGTAAGCTGACAAAGGAGACGGATAGTCTATGGAGAATACGCTGCGCAGCTATGTTTCGCAGTTACAATGTTCTATTCCTGATACGGAATGGCAATGGTTTGTTGCAAGTTGGAAGTCTCAGAGGCTAAGCAGCAATGATTATTGGGTTCGTTCAGGTGAGCAAGCAGACTCGATTGGCTTTTGTACACAAGGGTTATTTCGGTTCTTTTACGTTACTGAGAATGGGGATGAGCTTAATAAAAGCTTCTGTGGAGGAGGAGATTTCGTAGCTGCATTCAGCTCGCTTATTCGGAGACAGCCCGCTTCCTTATCGATCCAGGCGCTGGCGGACAGCGAGGTATGGGTCCTTTCCTATGAGGAGCTCGAAGCCTTATATGACAGACATGTGTGCTGGGAGCGCTTCGGTAGAAGGCTGGCGGAGAATCTGTTTATCAAAAAAGAAAGCAGAGAACGAGAGCTGCTCCTCTGCACGGCTGAAGAGCGGTATCGATTGTTCCTGCAGGAATATCCTCAGCTGCATCAGGCTATCCCGCAATATCATATTGCTTCCTACCTGGGGATTACACCTGTTGCTCTGAGCCGAATACGCCGCCGAATGAACCGAGGTTAATGAACCGCAGCTATCCTCTGTTGTATAGTTGTGTCATCTTTTACTTAGGAGATGAAGCGAATGAGGAAATCAGGTCATACCATCTTAATTACAGGTGGAACTTCAGGAATCGGCTTAGCCTTAAGCCGACGATTCGTTGAATATGGGAACACGGTTATTGTTGTAGGAAGAAGTGCTGAGAAACTACACCGAATTCGACAAGACATACCGCAAATAAAGACGCTCCAATGTGAGCTAAGTGATCGCCGTGAGCGGTTGCAGCTTGTGGAGATAGTTCAGGAGCAATATGGGGATTTAAGCGTTATTGTGAACAATGCTGGCATCCAATTCAATTATAATTTGCTGGAAGAACGTAATCCTCCGATTGCAGAAGAGATTGAAGTGAATCTAACGGCCCCAATTGAGCTATGTGTTCATTTCCTGCCGCTGCTAGAAGCAAGAGATGAAGCAGCTATCGTCAATATAACATCAGGCTTGGCGCTGATACCCAAAACCTCTGCCCCCGTCTATTGTGCGACCAAGGCCGGATTACATTTGTACAGCAAAGCACTGCGCAATCAGCTGGAAGGGACCTCGATCCGAGTATTTGATGTCCTCCCAGCGCTGACCGATACGGATATGACCCGGGGACGTGGCCGCAACAAAATGACTCCTGAAGCGCTGGTAGATGAATTCCTCCCCGCTTACTTCCGCAATCAGGGCGAAATTCCGATCGGACCCTTAAGCTGCTCCAATGGCTGCTTCGGCTATCCCCTAGAATGGCCGATCGTATGTTCAAAAACAGCTAGCCTTATAATCCTTATGATCCGATCTTCACAGCATTGGACAGATCATGAAGTGCAACCAGCTCGGATCTTCTCATCATCCCGTTCCGGCTACGACTGCGGTATCGCACAGTTGCCGTGAGTCCAGGCTCCACATAGACGAAATTTCGATCCTCACCACGAATAACAGCATTAGCCGTCAATTGCCTGCGCTGGGCGGGTGTGATGGCATCCTCAATAATAGCTACCGTCGTTCCGTCCAATTGACCAAGCCAGCCCAAACGGTCTTTTCGCCAACCCGCAATCTGGATATCCTCATAGCGATAGTTAATGATTTTCAGCCAGCTTGCACTATGTCCCTCTTCATATAGGCTATCCTTGCGCTTGCCTGCAATTCCTTCCAGCTGCCTATCCCTGATCATATTGAACAAAGCTTGTCCTTCTGCTTCTATATATATCATTTTATGAAAATAAGCATTATTGTCTAACAGCTCATGGAGCAGCTTCTTACGCTCGATTAAAGGCCGCTTCCGCATATCGACGCCATTATAATACAGAATATCGAATATAAAATATCGGACGGGCCATTGAATCGAGCCTTCACGAATACGAGGGGCTCGATTCATCCGGTAACGCTCAATGAGTGTCTCGAACTGTGGAGCTCCTGTTACCGGATCGATATAGGCAACCTCTCCGTCTAGAATAACGTCTGCCGGCCTCTGAAGCGGAACCTTAAGCAGCTCCGGATACTGCCTCGTTACATCGTTGTTGTGCTTGGTGAACAAGCGCGCTTTGCTATTAATGAAGGATAACAATAATCGATGGCCGTCAATCATGGGCTCGAATATGTACTGCGAGTCGTCAAAGGGCTTTTCGTGCTTACTCATGAGCATCGGTGCCATAAACATATCCCCTTCACCTCCGTCTAACGATTTTACCACGGAAAATTCATTTGCGAGGACGGTAAATAAAGGTCAAATTAACGAATAATCCTTATTTCCATTTCGCATAATACAAGCAAGAAGGAGGCTGAGAACATATGGCAAGATCTAATAATCAACTACTCGTCCCTCAAGCTCGCGCCGCTCTTGAACAACTGAAATATGAAGTGGCTCAGGAGCTTGGAATTTCACTCCCTGCTGACGGCTATTACGGACATATGACAACCCGTGATATGGGATCGATCGGCGGTTCTATTACCAAGCGTCTCGTTCAGATGGCTGAACAGCAAATTGCAGGAAGATTCTAGATTAACTGCCAGCACGAATGCTATGAAAGGCTGTCCCGAAGCGGTTTTTTTCGCCGAACAGGGTTCAGCCTTTTCTCCTTTAGAGGGGAACCGATAAGCGAACCTTTCCTTTAGCGCTAAAAATAGGTAAAATGAGATAGAGTTGTCCTCATCATGCATAATACTTACGAATTTTATAGTAGAGAGGAATATCCCATATGAACATTCAACCCAAAACACGCGGCTTTATTTGCACAACCGCACATCCAGAGGGCTGCGCACAGCAGGTACAGCGTCAGGTAGAATATGTGAAAGCGCAGCCAGCGATTGCTGGTCCCCGCAACGTCCTTGTAATTGGAGCATCCACTGGCTATGGATTAGCTTCACGCATCGTCTCTTCGTTCGCGGCTGGCGCCAACACGATTGGCGTTTATTTCGACAAAGCGGCTGAAGGTGCGCGTACGGCATCTGCAGGCTGGTATAATTCCGCAGCATTCGAACAGGCTGCACAAGAGGCAGGGCGCAAATCCTACAGTATCGTTGGCGATGCCTTCTCTGACGAGATCAAAGCGAAGACGATTGATTTGATCCGTAGTGAGCTTGGTACAGTCGATCTTGTTATTTACAGCGTCGCTTCTCCTCGTCGTACGCATCCTAAGACAGGCGAGACCTTCTCTTCCGTTATTAAGCCTATCGGAGAGACCTATTCGAACAAAACGGTGAATTTCCATAACGGAGAAGTGTCGGAAGCGACTATCGAGCCAGCAACAGAAGATGAAATTCGCCAGACCGTTGCCGTCATGGGCGGCGAGGATTGGCAGATGTGGATCGATGAGCTTGGGCAGGCAGGCGTGCTTGCTGAAGGTGCAACTACGGTTGCCTATTCGTATATCGGTCCCAAAATTACGCATGCTGTCTATCGTGAAGGAACAATCGGCAGAGCGAAGGATGATCTGGAAGCAACGGCTCTTCGCCTGAATAAGCAGCTCGCTGCGAGCAGCGGCGGCCGCGCCTTCGTATCCGTCAACAAAGCTCTTGTCACGCAATCAAGCTCAGCTATTCCTGTTGTGCCTTTGTACATCGCTGCATTATACAAAGTCATGAAAGAACACGGACTGCATGAAGGCTGCATTGAGCAGATGTACCGTCTGTTCAGCGAGAGATTATACGGACCTAACGAAGTGCAGGTGGACGAGAAGGGTCTTATCCGGATCGACGATTGGGAGATGCGTGAAGAGATTCAAGCGGAGGTTGCAACAGCATGGGCTGAGCTCACTACAGAGAACGTATATGATCTGTCTGATCTCAAAGGCTACCGCCGCGAGTTTTTCCAGCTGTTCGGCTTCGAGACGGATGGCGTTGATTATGAGGCGGATACGGATCCAGCAGTGGACATTCCGAACTTAGTTAACTAATAAGCTGTGTAAGCTGCAATAGAAACACCAAGAGGAGAAGGCCTACCGCCGTCTCCTCTTTTCTTGTCCTTTTATTGGCTGGCAAATGTTATCCTTCGCTGCTTCTGCTTCTCCTCGCTGTAAGCATGTGCAATTCCCAATCGATGAACGGCTTCCTTGCTTACATCCTTGTAGACCAGCGACAGCTCTATTGGTCGGATGAAAGGATATGCAGCAAGCTCAATTCTGTCGGTTCCTCTCCACTCGGCGAATATACGGCTGTTGCCTTGACCATCCATCGGATAAGTGAAGCCTCTAGCGAACCATTCATATTGGCTGGTTGGTGTGCCGGGCTCCTTCATGCAGGCGAATAAAGAGAGCTCATCACACAATATAAGCGCTTTCATCAATAAACTCAGCTGTTCCTCATTCACCTTAAGCTGCTCTTTAATTCGATTCTGCCTCTTATATTCTTGGGCTAGGAACAGCTTTGCATCGTCATTATCGAATTTCTCAACAAGTGACGTGTACAAGCCGCTGCATAACAATGCCGAATACGGGTTGATCTGCTCGATCTCATTTAACCCTTTGGTATAATACATAAACCGAATTTTGGGCGGAAAATCGACAAAGGTAAACGGCTGCCTTGCAGCATCATTCCACAGCGGCCAGTTATCCAGATCAATCCAGCCTCGGTCATGCTCGTAAGCTGCATAGATAACATTGCCGCTCATCTTGTCTCCGATCATTGGCAGTTGATCCCATGCCGACATCAATTGACCAGATATTCGAGCATGCTCATGCTGTTCAATACAGACATAAGCATCTTCTTTCTCGTATACGATCATGAGATTGCCTCACCCTCTTTCTCCACTTATTTTACTCCATTTCATGCTAGCATGCTACCAATCAGCAGCAAGACAATAGCCCCCCATCTGCTCAGATGAGGGGCTGTATGGTCGCAAGCTTAACTCAGCTGCTTCTTCACAGCCTTCAATACATAACGTTGACCTGCTATTGTATTGAACGTTAAGTCAGCTTCTTCGTTCCGAGAAGCAGTATCCGATTGAGCTAGTACAAGTTCTAGCGCTGAGGAGGCTGCAATACGGCAATGTCCTCCTTGTGTGGATACAATTTCAGCATACTCTATGCAGCCATTGCTCCAAGACATGCTAACCTCGAAGCCTCCACGTGCTCTCAGACCTCGCACTTCTCCGGTATGCCAGCTGTCTGGCAGAGCAGGCAACAGACGGATAGCTCCATCATGTGATTGCATTAGCAGCTCTGCAACACCTGCGGTGTAACCGAAGTTGCCATCAATCTGAAAAGGTGGATGAGCATCAAATAGATTCGCATATACTCCTCCTCCAACCACGCTCGTGTGATCACTATCCACTAACCGAAGCAAATTACCAATTAGCTTATGTGATCGGTTGCCATCTCCGAAGCGGGCCCATAGATTAAGCTTCCAGGCAAGACTCCAGCCCGTTCCCTCATCACCCCGCCGCTCAAGTGATTGTCTCGCTGCTGCGTATAGAGAAGGGGACTGCTCCTCCGTCAGCTCAGAGCCCGGATATATCCCGAACAAATGCGAGACATGTCGATGATGCACATCCTCATCTTCGAAGTCTGATGACCATTCCTGAAGTTGTCCATATTGACCGATCTGATAGGGCAGTAGACGACCTCTTGCCTCCGTCAACTGTGCACAGAAGGTCTCATCCTCGCCAAGCGTCTTCGCTGCTTGGACACAATTGCCGAATAAGTCTCTTATAAGTGCCATGTCCATCGTTGTTGCCTTGCTCACAGCGGCAAGCTTACCATCTGGTCCGATGAACTTATGCTCAGGCGATGTTGATGGAGAAGTAACCAAGTATCCATCTGAATCCTCGATAAGAAAGTCCAGACAGAATAATGCTGCCTCCTTCATAATCGGATAAGCCTTCTCACGTAGATAATTCGTATCTCCGCCGAATAGATAATGCTCCCACAAATGTGAGCACAACCAAGGCGCTGCCATGAACCAGCTCACCCATATCGGATCTCCATGACCATAAGCTCCCACAGGAGCCGCTTGACACCAAATATCACTATTATGATGCGCCACCCAGCCCTGAAGGCCATAATTCTCCCGCGCGACGACAGCTCCCGACTTGGCTAAATTACCGATAAAGTCAAGGAGTGGACTGTGGCATTCTGCCAGATTGCAGGTCTCAGCCAGCCAATAGTTCATCTCTACATTAATATTAAGCGTATAGTTACTGCTCCATGGCGGCCTAGTCTCTTTATTCCATATCCCTTGTAGATTAGCCGCCTGTGTACCTGATCTAGAGCTTGCAATGAGCAAATATCGGCCAAATTGGAACAACAGCTCGACTAGATGAGGGTCAGACGAGCCATACTTAGCCACTCGCTGATCTGTAGGCATATCGGGAGATATATCCGATTCGCCCAGCTTCAGCTCTACCCGCTGAAATAACGGCAAATAATCCTCCACATGTCTAGCATATAAGTCTGGGTAAGCTGCAGCTAGTGCAGCTGCAACATGACCTTCGGCAATAGGTGCCGGCTCGCGTCCATCCTTCGCCGGATCACGGTCGAAGCCATTGAAGCTTGTTGCAGCACTGAACACAAGCGTTGCTGACTTCGCCCCATCAACATGAATGCCATCATGATCCGTATACTGCTTGCCACCCTCTAAGGTTAGAGCGAGTCTGCCTTCGAACGCCATTCCTTGAGACTCCTCATATACGAATGGATTGTCCGTATGGTAATAGCTAGGGTCTACATGCGAAGGAGCACGCCCAGTCATGATGAAGTGCTCAGCATCTGTGCTGGTTGTATTCTGAAGTTGACTATTCAGTCTCGTTGTGAACGCAAGGGCTCCCTCCTGACTCGCTTCGAGCCTTACTATGATCACTTGATCGGGATAAGAAATGAACGCTGTCCGCCGATATTCAACCTGCCCAATCGTATAGCGAGTAGTCGCTACCGCATCATTCAGATCAAGGCGACGTTCATAGCCGCTTGCTGTGCCGCCGTGATGGAATTGAATGGTCCAATCTCCTAACGGCATGTAAGACTGCGTGTATGGCCCCATCATTTGCTTGCTTAGCTTATCTGCATCGCTATATTTCTGCTCATCGATGAGTCTTCGAATGTCAGGCAGCAGCGTCTTGGCATTCGGATTCGTTCCGTCCTTCGGGCCGCCAGAGTACAGTGTATCCTCATTCAATTGGAGCAGCTCCGTCTCAAGCCCGCCGAACACCATTGCACCCAATCGGCCATTGCCAAGTGGCAATGCCTCTGTCCATTTCACTGCCGGTTTATTATAAAATAATTCCATCAGAGCTCTCCCCCGTACTTCTCAATAGTTATTGTAGTAACTCGAGCCTAGGTACAATGAAAACTTTCTATTGTCTCCTCGATCCATTATGATAAAGACATAACGACAGAGACTTCTGAAAACTAACCGAATGCAGGTGAATACTCTTGATTATCCAGCGTGAAGAAAGCGCTTTAACGGATCTGTTGCAATCCCTGCACATTGAATTACTCACCGCTCATAAATCCCAGGTTACGATTCACTGGGCAGAGAGTGACAGTCTCCAAGAATATAATAAATTCTATTTCATTCGTGGAGGCGAAGGATGGCTGAAGATTGGAGAAGAACAATTTCACCCGAAGCCCGGCCAGCTTTGTCTGCTGCCCGCTCATACGCCGCATTCCTTCTCTGCCATCAATGACCGTCCATTCTTGAAGTACTGGTGCCACTTCTCAATAACCGTAGGTCCCTTCGATCTGTTCCAATGGATACGAGTACCGTTGTGCATCGATATTGCAAATACAGACAGGCTTACTGAGCTCTTCCAGAGAATGATCGCTTACCATGAACAGGATTCCATATTAGCCCGCTTAGGTGAAAAAATGATTCTGTTAGAGATCGTTTCGCTATTTCTTGAGCTTGTACCTATACGTGTGCTTCAGCATCGTACGGAAGAGATGAATCGTCTCAGTATTATTCAGAATTATGTTGAGAACCACCTGCAATCGGGCATCAGAGTAGAACAAATGGCAGCAGCACTCCATCTGCATCCGAACTATTTCATCGCTTATTTCAAGAAACATTTCGGCGTACCGCCGCTTAAATATGTCAATCGCAAACGAACAGAGAGAGCCAAGCTGCTATTAACGACAACATCGCTCAGCATCAAAGAAATTGCTGATTTAACCGGATTTAAGGAGACGAACCATTTCACTAAATTTTTCCGCAAAGTAACGAGCCTGTCTCCAACCGATTACCGCTCTTCTTTCACTTAATGCCAGCATAAGCTGTACCATGTTCCCTCTCTTCGATTATAGAAGCACCGTAGAAGCTAAGCGATGGAAGAAACTAAGGTTTACCTGCAAATAAATAACGTTATCTAGATGATGCCTAAGTATGTTAAAGGGATGAGCAGCCCTCTGCTCATCCCTTGTGTTCTTGCTCTATTATTATTGAATGCCCATCTGTGCAATAAGCTCATAAGATTTCAAGCGCTCTTGATGATCAAAAATATTGGATGTAATAATAAGTTCATCTGCCTGCGTCTCTTCGATAAAAGTATTCAAGCGCTCCTTGACTGTATCCGGCCCGCCTTTAATCGCTGTCCGCAGCTGTTTCCGCACAGCCAGCTCCTCATATTCATTCCACATATTCGTCATATCTCTAGGCGGCTGGATTAGTCTTGGCGTCCCGCCACGAATCAGATTCAAGAACTGCTGCTCCAGCGTACTTCCTAGAATTTCTGCACGCTCGTCGGTGTCAGAGGCTATTGCATTAATACCGACCATTGCATATGGTTTCTCCAGATATTCCGAAGGTCTGAAGCTGCTGCGGTACACTTGCAGGGCCGGCATCGTATAATCCGGAGAGAAGTGACTGGCGAATGCGAACGGAAGACCGAGCTGTCCGGCCAATCTAGCACTGAAATCACTGGAGCCAAGCAGCCAGATTGGTACGTTAAGCCCTTGTCCTGGCACTGCAATAACACGTTTATCAGCCGTATCCATACTGAAGTAGGATCTCAGCTCCTCTAGCTGCTCTGGGAAATTCTCACCGTGATTCATCTCTCTGCGTAATGCCATCGAGGTTAAGCGATCACTGCCTGGAGCACGCCCCAGACCGAGGTCGATTCTGCCCGGATACAAAGATTCCAGCGTACCGAATTGCTCTGCGACCATAAGAGGTGCGTGGTTCGGCAGCATAATACCTCCTGAGCCAACCTTTATCTTCGTAGTTCCTCCTGCAATATAACCAATAACGACTGAAGTAGCGGAGCTTGCGACTGCCGGCATATTGTGATGCTCAGCTAGCCAGAAGCGGTTATAGCCCCACTTCTCAACATGCTGAGCAAGATCAAGACTATTACGAAGAGCCTGCCTTGGATTGGAGCCTTCCGTTACCGGAGCGAGATCAAGAACGGACAACGGGATGTTGCCTAATTTTTTATTGGAGGTTGTTGAGTTAGCTGCAGCCATTGTAGTTGTATTCTCCTTTTCATTCAAACCCATTAGTGTAATAACAAATATCTAGATATATAGATTAATATATGTTAAAAACGAGCATCCATTCACGAACATGCCAGCCTATTCACTCAAGGCTATTCCTTAGAGCTCACGCTGGACATATTCGTAAAATTGACGAATCGTTTCCTCGTTTCTGCGGTAATACGTCCACTGCCCTACGCGCTTCGATTCAAGCAAGCCCGCTTTTTGCAGCGTTTTTAAGTAGCTGGATATGACGGATTGCGCGAGTCCTGACTTTTCTTGAATAAAACCTACGCATACCCCATTCTCTAGATCACATTTGAGTGGGATTTGTTGGTTGTCCACCAGATCCTTCAAATGTATCGAAGGGTCCTTGAGCCACTCCAAAATTTGCAGGCGTGTTTCATTCGATAGTGCTTTATAAATGAGTAAAGGTTCCATGACGCTATTATATATCTATTTTTATAGATATGTAAAGCCATGACAATCGTAAAGCCTGGTTAACTAGTACCTGCTATATGAAATTGACTATTTCAACTGTCGTTTAAGAATATATGTATTTGGGCTTTCTTTGACTACCAGTTCCCAGCCTTGATCACCAAGAATATTTAGAACTCTGATGAGGGAGATATCATTGAATTTGGGAAGATGCTCCTTTTCGTCCAAAAAGTATCTTACGCCGTATATATCATCCTGCTTTCTCAAGACCGTATATTCAAACTTCATGACCTTCACCTCTTATTCTTTTTTCGAGTTCAAGCTAGGTCTTTAAAATCTCACCGTTCATCTTCCATACTATTGAAATGTTCCATCGCTTCAAGGCATATTTTCCTTGTAATTTCAGTTGTCGGCGAATAACTCAAAAAATCGCTCCACCCACGGTTAATTTTGATACACACCATGCCAATTCGATTAAATTTATAATCAATTGATCCAAAGTCGATATGAGAAGTGTCTTCAAATATACAACCCTCCTTTAGCTTAACGGGAACTTAGTTCAACGTACTTATTCTTCACCGTTCATGCCATATGTACTGAAGCGACAATGCCAGCCATCCTCGGTGAATAGTTCCCCTTGCAAGCCGTCACTAACTTCTGCTACATTCACTCCATCTACAATTACGGCGATCTTTTCATCAAGATCATGAGCCTCTTGTAATCCAAATAGTAAGTCATGTATTCCATTATCTATACAGCTAACGACTACTTTTCGAATGATAGCTAGTTGTTCTTCACTGAAATGATTCAGCCCAGCTTGAATCTGCTATAACGAAGGAGTCTTGTACTTTCCGTTACTGAGCATATAATAATGATCAATAGCTCTGTCTCTGCTGTTATCCATCAAAAACTTCCCGAATTTATCAAGTGTTGGAATGGTAGAGGAATTGTTTTCAGACATAAGAGCACCCTTCCTTAATTCAAGCTTAGTTAGTTCATCAGTTCCAGCCGACGCTGGACATAATTATCCATCAGTGCATAAACAACACCAACAGTCCCGAAGATTAAGATAGAGCTGCTAATGTTCAGATGATAGGTCTGAATGAAATGTTCATACAATTTATGGAATATGAATATCCCTCCCATTGCACCCAATACAAAGTATATAAGCACTCGCGCAATTGAAGTTGTTGCAAATTCGCACCTCCATTGCCAGCAGTCGCCTTATCGATAGGTATACATAGAACCTGCTCGTTATTTCAAATTTTCACAAAAAATACACCTCTTATGCATCATCGGTTTCCCATATGGGTTGTTCCAATGTCTACACTAAGAGGTGTACTACCAAACAAGTCTAGCATATGCTCTAGCTATGAATAATCTTTATTTGATCGTCAGCGGAAGGAACAGCATGTTAATAGGAAGATTGCTTCCTGACGCTGGGGAGAACTCAATCGTAACGCGCTCCTCCTGACTTCCTGTTCGATAGAGCACACCGGCATCATTCGCATCAGTCAGAATGTTGGCGTTCGTCATATAAGTGAGCTTTCCGTTGACAAGAAATGCCCCGCCATAATGGCCGCCACGTGCATTAAGTGCGATTAGCGTATTCGGCTGTACGCGCTCAAGCGTTACAGTATAATTCACTCCATAATTGCCGCTGTTTATAACCTCTGTCCCTAGTGTAGCATCAACACCTGGCAAGTATGAGTCGAATGTTTTGTCCGCAAGAACCATTCGCGAGCCTGTACCTCCGAGGGAATCAGCTATCGTAATCGAACGATCGGCATTCTCGAACGTACCGCGGGCATGCTTACCGTCCCAATCTAGAACAGATAAGTCCGGAAGAGCTTGGAATACATCTTTATCCGCATCTACGACTACTACGCTGAATTGAATAGGAGCTGAGGTTTGAACATCAGCATGAACCGTAATCACTTTCCCCGTCGATAGGACAGTATTGCTGATCTCACTCAATACAATACGGCTTTCACCTGCCGGGATCGTGGTCGTTAGATTCGACGCTGTGCCTTCCAGGTATCGTGCAAGTGCTGCTTTGCCTGTTGCAGATACGTAAGTAGACGGACCACCAATACCGATGCGGCCGGCTTGGACAGATGCTGCCTTTGCATTGACGTTCGTTGCCATAATATAAATGCGGGCAGGCTTAGTACGATTGTTCTGATTATGAATGAGGAACCGTACATTACCAGATACAGTATCGGAATAATAAATGCCCTCTTCTATTATCGTCTCTGGGCTATTCGCTCGAATGAGCGTCTGCTGCCCTATGCTTGCAGCTGTATATGCAATGGTCGGCAAGGTCAATACACTGCTTGATACTATCGGGAATTTATCTCCAATAGGAGTATACAGACGATTGAACTCATCTTCCGAATACAATTGTTCGCCAGTAATTACAATAGTTCGGGAATATTCAGCAACAGCCCCATTCGTATCCGTCACTCGAAGTGTTACAAGCTGCTCCCCGGAAGTGAAGAAGCTCGACTTGTTATTGGTCCACTCTGTCTTGGCAATCCCTTTATCATCTGTACTCTGATCTGTATATTCAATCCGTTCACCCATCTGATAAGATTCTTTGTCCGTTACAAAAAAGGCTGTCGGAGCATTGTCCGGTTCCTGCACAGGAACTGACTCGCTCCAGGTTAGTGTAATTGTCTTCGCCTTGGTATTCAGCTTAAGCGTCATTGCAAGTGGGCTGACAAGTGAACGAAGCGGAATCATAAGGGAGCCGCTCTTCTCATAAGGAACACCAGAGGCTATTGAGCTGACACCATTAACAGAATAATATTTCGTATTCAGCTTATAGACTAGCTTGATCTTTGCGTTAGACAATATGTATTCCTTCTTAGCCGAATTATAAGCAACCTTAAGACCAAGTCTTTCGCCAATCGAGCGTGCTGCCACATAAGTAACACCTTGCTTCTCTGTCATCGGCTGGCTAGCTGTGTACAAGATTCCACCGTCATACATTTGTTTCGATTGTTGAATAAGAGTGAGCTGCCTCGTGGCGTTAGCGGCACTTACATTTGCTGTCTGCAGCGGAATTGTAATTACGCACAGTAATATTACGATCATTGCGGGGATACCCAATCTTTTAAACATCATAATCTCCTTTTGCTCTGTCTAGTTGCTCTATCTCAATCATAAACGCTAGATTAGACAAAAAGTTGCTCTAGTTTGCGAATGGAATAACTTGGCTTATGCCTTACCGCAACAAAAAATAGCCATGCAGCAGCTGCACAGCTATTTCTTCCAATCTATCTACTGATCACCTATAGTAGAGCTGCCTCGAATGGAATCAATGACCTGAGAAGGTATTGATGCTAATGTACTCGTTAATCGGCTTCCGATACCCGCGCGGGCGAACCTTGGCTGGATCACTTTTACCAACGGTAATCAGCATAGTTGGTACATACTTCAGAGGAATCTCGAACAGCTCCTGAAGCTTATCCGGATCGAAGCCGATCATAGGACAAGTATCCCAACCCAAATCCTTCGCAATCAGCATGAGCTGCATAGCAGACAGGCTTGCATTCCTAATCGCCTCGTCACGTTGGAACACTTCCCCGCGCCCTTCGTATAACTGGCGAACATCCTCATTCTGCCGGTCATAATCGAACTTGCTCAGCATACCGAGAGCAAGCATGCCTTCATTCATTTCAGCTACATGCTCATACGCCTTCGTATCTCCAAGCACAATAATAACAGCAGATGCTGTTTTGACTTTATGCTGGAAGGAAGACTCATACACTTTATTCTTCGCTGCGGGATCTGTAATGACCAGATAATGCGCATGCTGCAGATTAAAGGCAGATGGCACGAATCTATTCAATGAGAACAGCTGATGAATATCTTCTTCGGTAAGAGGTACCCCTTCAATAAAGTTCATTGCCGATCTTCTTGTCTCAATAATAGTCTGTAATTCTGCCATGATGTGTCTCTCCTTCATCGGTTATGTACCGTTTATGTATGGTTCGGAAGTTGCTGATATTAATGATTATTATAATATATTTACTTTATAATTGTAAGCATAATTTCAATAAAGTAATGGCGTCATAGCCGCTGCAACGGAATACATCACTCTATCATTCAAAGATAGTAGTGGTAAAGTCTGGATAATGGTAGATTTTCCAGCTTATTTCGTGTATAAAAATCCATCTTTATCCCTGTGTTTTCCCTTTACGAACAGCTACTTTTAGAGCTATAATAGAGATATCGCGATTTTGAAATAGTGTTTCACAGAATGAAACAATGGTAAATGAACGTCTTTTTATACTCTGTGGCAAGCACTGAAATCGTCTAATTTAATCATTCAAAGGGGGAGCTCCTACAACATGGCAAACCAAGATCATTACTCTGTGCGTTCCAATCTTGAGGTTGGAGGCAAATCTTATGGTTACTACAGCCTTCAAGGACTAGAAGCACAAGGGCTAGGCGAAATTTCCAAACTTCCATTCTCCATTAAAGTATTGCTCGAAGGCGCTGTACGTCAATTCGATGGACGCGCAATTACGAAAGAGCATGTGAAACAGCTTGCTACTTGGGCTGTTAGCCGCGATGATAAAGAAATTCCTTTTATCCCTGCACGTATCGTATTGCAGGATTTGACCGGCGTACCGGTCGTAGTTGACCTCGCAGCTATGAGAGAAACAGTGAAAAAAGCCGGTGGCGATCCGAAGAAGATCAACCCGCTCGTTCCTGTCGATCTCGTTATCGACCACTCCGTAATGGTTGATGCATTCGGTTCACCTGATGCACTAGAAATTAACCAACGTATCGAATTCGAACGTAATGCTGAACGTTACCGTTTCTTCCGCTGGGCACAAACAGCGTTTGACAACTTCCGCGCAGTACCGCCGGATACAGGTATCGTTCACCAAGTTAACCTTGAATATTTGGCATCCGTTGCTGCTACGAAAACCATTGATGGCGAAACCTTCGTCTTCCCTGATTCACTCGTAGGCACGGACTCACATACAACAATGATCAACGGTCTTGGTATCGTAGCTTGGGGCGTTGGCGGTATTGAAGCTGAAGCTGGTATGCTCGGCCAACCGCTATACTTCGTAACACCGGAGGTTATCGGCTTCAAGCTGACAGGCAGCCTTGCAGAAGGCGCTACAGCAACTGACCTTGCACTAACGATTACACAAATGCTTCGTAAAAAAGGTGTTGTCGGCAAATTCGTTGAGTTCTTCGGCTCGGGTCTATCCAACATCAGCCTTCCTGACCGTGCAACTGTTGCCAACATGGCTCCAGAGTACGGCGCAACAGTCGGCTTCTTCCCTGTCGATGCAACTACACTGGACTTCCTGCGTCAAACAGGCCGTACAGAAGAGCAGATCGCTCTGGTTGAAGCTTATTACAAAGCACAAGACATGTTCCGTACTGACGCTACACCAGATCCTACATTCAGCGAAGTGGTTGAGCTTGACTTGTCGACTATCGTACCGAGCCTTGCTGGTCCGAAACGTCCACAAGACCGTATCGAGCTGACTTCGATGAAGGATTCATGGAATGATATCGTCCGTACTCCTGTCGATAAGGGCGGCTATGGCCTGTCCGATGCGAAGCTTGAAGAAGTTATTGAAGTGAAGCATGTGAACGGCAAAGTAAGCAAAATGAGCGCAGGCGCGGTCGTTCTAGCAGCTATTACAAGCTGTACGAACACTTCGAACCCTAGCGTTATGATCGGTGCCGGTCTCGTTGCGAAGAAAGCTGTTGAACGCGGACTTGTTAAGCCTGATTATGTGAAAAGCTCGCTGACACCAGGTTCACTCGTTGTTACAGAATACTTGATGAAATCCGGACTTCTAGAATCTCTAGAAGCACTTGGCTTCCACGTTGCAGGCTATGGCTGCGCAACTTGTATCGGGAACTCGGGTCCACTTCCTGAGGATGTAAGCCAAGCCATTGCGGACAACGATATGACTGTTGCGGCAGTTCTGTCTGGTAACCGTAACTTTGAAGGCCGTATCCATGCACAGATCAAAGCGAACTACCTGGCTTCACCTCCGCTTGTTGTCGCATATGCGCTTGCAGGCACTGTGAACATCGACTTCGCAAGCGAGCCAATCGGCTTCGATCCGAACGGCGAGCCTGTATTCCTGAAAGACATCTGGCCAACGAACCAAGAAATCTCGGATGCAATGGGAGCTTCCCTGTCTCCAGAGATGTTCCGCGCGAAATACGAGAATGTATACACGCAGAACGAGCGTTGGAACGCAATTCCAGTACCAGAAGGCGAGCTTTACGAGTGGGATCCGAACTCCACTTATATCGCGAACCCTACCTTCTTCGACAACCTTGCTGATGGCATTCGTGACGTAGAAGATATCAAATCGATGAAAACCTTGCTCTTGCTAGGCGACTCAGTTACAACTGACCATATCTCCCCAGCGGGCAGCATCAGACCTGACGCTCCTGCCGGCAAATACTTGATCGAGCATGGCGTTGAGAAAAAAGACTTCAACTCTTATGGCTCGCGTCGTGGTCATCATGAAGTAATGGTACGCGGTACATTCGCTAACATCCGGATTCGCAACCAAGTTGCACCTGGTACAGAAGGCGGCTTCTCCACTTACCAGCCTACTGGCGAAGTAACATCCGTGTATGATGCTTCTATGAAATACCAAAAAGACAAAACGAACCTTATCGTTATTGGCGGTAAAGAGTACGGTACAGGAAGCTCACGTGACTGGGCAGCCAAAGGTACTTTCCTACTCGGCGTAAAAGCGGTTATTACAGAAAGCTTCGAACGTATTCACCGCTCGAACCTCGTGGGCATGGGCGTTCTTCCGCTTCAATTCCAAGAAGGTCAAGGCTGGAGCGTTCTAGGCATTACTGGTCGCGAAACCTTCGATATCGTTGGTCTGAGCAATGATGTGCAGCCTGGTGATAAAGTAACCGTTGTTGCAACTCGTGAGGACGGTACGAGCTTCGAATTCCAAGCGATCGTTCGTCTGGACTCGCTGGTAGATGTAGACTACTACCGTAACGGCGGTATTCTCCAAACTGTACTCCGTCAAATGATCAACGGCTAATGAATAGCTAATGATTAAGGGGATGTGCCAAGGATAAGGTGAACAACCTTCCTTCGGCACATCCCCTTTTTAACACATTCATCTATGCTAATTAACGACTAAGGGGCGTCGCACAGGTCAATTGACCTCTCACGACACCCCTTGTATTATGCGTTGCTATGCTTGCCTGCGACCTTCTTCTTCATTGCATTCGTCCACAAGCCTGCCGCGATGACTACTATAACGGCAAATGCCATGAATGAGTAGGTAAGAGCTGGATTGCCTTCGAACCAATGCTTGATTTGCGGTTCATGCGTGATCATCTTAGAAGCGGTATAAGCAAGAACAGCCGAACCTACGTAGATGATCCAAGGCACTTTGGTCATTAATTTAATGAAGAGAGTGCTGCCCCATACGACAATGGGGATACTAATGAACAATCCAATTACGACGAGCAGCAGATTGCCGTGTGCAGCTCCAGCTACCGCAATTACATTATCTAGACCCATCGCTGCATCAGCAATGATAATGGTGCGAACTGAGGCCCATATCGTGTTGCCAGCCTTAATGTCTGAATGCTCTTCCTCTTGAACGAGAAGCTTGTACGCAATCCAGAGCAGCAAGAACCCGCCAACGACGAGCAGCCAAGGCACCTTAAGCAAATAAACGACCAGCACAGTTGCGATAATCCGCAGGACGACTGCCCCTGCAGTCCCCCATAGTATGGCTGGCTTCTGTTGATTCTTCGGCAGTCTTCTGGCTGCCATGCCAATGACGATAGCATTATCGCCGGCAAGAATCAGGTCAATGAAGATGATCGACAACAAGGTTGAAAAAAAATCGACTGAATATAAATCCAACGTGTTTCCCTTCTTTCTTCCAATTAAGGCGGACACAGCTTCATCATGCAAACCGTCGTACATCCTATAATTATAGCCCATTTTCTTAACAAAAAAAATTAACGTTCCTATTCAAGCTTCTGCATCCTCAGCTTATACTTTCCTCTTTTTCAAGAAAGTGTCCGACGCTTACGCGTTGACTAACGCTTCTAAGTGGTTTAGCATAGTAAGATAAAACTATTCATTGGAGATATGTCATGAGCGAAAATAAACCTTACCACATTTTGTTATACTACAAATACGTACACGTTGACCAATATGAGCAGTTCGCTGCCGAACACCTCGAATACTGCAAGTCGCTAGGGGTAAAAGGGCGTATTCTTATCGCCGAGCAAGGCATCAACGGTACATTATCTGGCACTGATGAGCAGACTGAAGCCTATATGGAGCATATGCGCAGCAATCCGCTATTCTCTGATATGGTGTACAAAATCGATGAATCAGATACCCATGCATTCAAAAAATTGTTTGTTCGTCCGAAGAAAGAGCTCGTTACACTGCGTTATGACAAGAAGCTGGATCCTAACGTAGTTACCGGCAAACGTCTCTCTCCTAAGGAATTTCATGAGCAGCTGCAGCGTGATGACGTTATCGTCCTTGATGGGCGCAATGACTATGAATACGATATCGGTCATTTCCGCAATGCGATTAAACCAACCGTTGAGTCTTTCCGCGAGTTCCCCGAGTGGATTCGCGCTAACTTGAGCGATGCCAAAGACAAACCAATCCTGACTTACTGCACGGGCGGTATCCGCTGCGAGACGCTGACTGCTGTACTCATTGAGGAAGGCTTCAGCAATGTCGCTCAACTGGAAGGTGGCATCGTTACCTACGGTAAAGACGAAGAGGTTAAAGGCAGACTGTTCGATGGCAAATGCTATGTATTCGACGAGCGTATCTCGGTTCCAATCAATAGTACGGATGAAGACATCGTCGTTGGCAAATGCTATCACTGTGGCAAGCCTGAGGACCGTTACATCAACTGTGCCGATGATCTGTGTCATCGCAAGCACATCTGCTGTGAAGCTTGCGAAGAGGAGCATGAGAGCTATTGCTCGCCAGAGTGTAATGAGAATGATGCTCCTAGACGTATCCTGAAGGTACTCGCTAACGTATCTAACAACTAAGCTTTCATTTGCCATACTGAATAGGGGCAAACCACAGCATGAGAAATCATGCTCTGGTTTGCCCCTATTGTTATTTGTTGCTCGATTCCCATTCGTCCTTCAGTAGTCCATAGATTACTCGATCAAGGTATATATGATGAAGCTTCTCGTAATTTCGAATGGTCCCTTCCTCCACAAATCCAAGACGTTCAGCAATAGCACGGCTTTTCAGGTTATGGACCGCTGCGCCAATCTCGATCTTGCGTAGATCAAGCTGTTCAAAAGCATGCTTAACGAATAATTGACAGGCTCTGGTCATTATTCCTTTGCCCTCATATTGCTCCCCTAACCAATATCCGATCTCTGTTCGTCTGCTATCCCAATCCATATGCAAGTATCCAATTGATCCTGCTAGATTCCCCTTATGCCATATCCCCGCCCAATATCCGTTATTATTCGCGAATCTAGTCAAAGATCTTCTAACGAACGCCTCAGAATCTTCTACGCTATGTGTCTGATCAGGGAATGCGAGCCATTGCCTAATGGATTCCCGGCTATCATTGATTAATTCGTAGATTTGACTTGCATGTCTTACTTCAAAAATAGAAATATAGGTATCCTCATCAATTATCGCTTTGTACAACAGCTCCAGCCCTTTCTATTTTTCAAAATACACTATTGTCATTTTGTCATTTATTACTTTTGTTATTCCCGTTCTTTTATAACCTAATTATTCATACAAGTAACAATTCCCATTACATCTATACCTCCTATTAAATCGATAATACCATAAATATACAAATCATCCATACAAAAAAACGCGCAGCCTTTGTCTGATTCACTCAAGACATAGGCCGCGCGTTTTTCATATTATTTTATTGCTGCTCGCCTGACAGCCAGGCTGCCAGCTCCTCCGTCTGCGACAATACCGCAATCGGATCATAATACCAAGAACGTTCTTCCTTCCATACATAGACACGGTTATTCTTAACAGCATCTAGTGTATTCCAGACCGGATCCTTCTTGAAATCTTCCAGCGTACGAGTATTCGAAGTGATGATGAGATAATCACCAGCATACTCAGGAAGAGCCTCCAGAGACAGCTCCTTCCACTGCTTCTCCATAATTTCATCAGCAACCTCAGCTCGCGGTTTACGGCCTAGCGCCTGATAAATTGGCTGTCCACCACGGCCAAAGTTGTCACCATAGGTGTATACTACTTTTTCCATGTCTTCAAAAATCGTAAAGGTTGCATCCGCTGGAATCGCTTGATCAACCTTTGCTTTAGCTGCCGCAATACGTTCGTCATATTGTTTGAGCCATGCTTCCGCTTCTGCCTGCAGACCAAGCAGCTCACCGAAATAAGTTAATTCCTCATGGGCATTTTTCAAGTCACCGTAAGGAATCGTTAGCGTTGGAGCTACCTTCGACAGCATTTCATGACGGGCTGCATCATCATTCCCCGTGATGATCAGATCCGGCTGCAGAGCTACAATTTTTTCAATTGAGCTGTCTCCATATGTACCAATATCCTCAACCCCGGCCAGCGCTTCAGAGAAATATTGATTCTCAAGCTGAAGTCCAGGTGTGCCGACTGGCTTAACACCAAGAGCAATCAACGGACCCAAATAATCATCCGCAACAATTCGCACCGGTTTCGTTGGAACCTCAACATCACCGAATTTAGTTGATACGGTCTTCGTAGTAGCTTCTGGCTCAGTTGTTGGCGCTTCTGTTGCTGCCGGCTGATTCGTAGCTGCAGCCTCCGTATTGTTCTGATTGGCTCCACAAGCTGTCAATAGAAGCATGAATAGAAGAAGACTAATCCCCCATCCTTTATTCAACCCTTGCTTTCTTTTCATATTCGTATTCCCCTCTGTCTAATATTCAAGAATGATAATCATTCTCGAATATTACTTTAAACGTAATCACATGAAATGACCATGTCATAAAATGATCTGCTCTCATAGCATTTTATGATGTGAATCCCTCCATCAGCAGTTCAAGCTGCTTCTGCGTAGATAACGGGTCGAAGCCATAGAACAGATCCAGGCAGCCAAGTGTAACTACCCTGCCCAGCCTGACTGCCTGCATCGCTTGCCAACGAGAGGAATTCATCATTATCTCCACTGCAGGTGATGAAGACTCTTTCAAGATGACAATGTAGTCTGCCTCATAGGAAGCCATCTGCTCCACAGATGTACACATGTAGCCTTGTGTATCAATGCCTTTATTACTCATCTGCTCTGGCATATGGAAGCCAAGATCATCGTATAGGACGTGCCCACCCCTGCCGAATCGGTTGCCGAAGGCATAAGCAACATCCTCGTTAATCTCCCAGATAATGAGACTTCCTCGACCACCAAGCTCTTCATCGAGCCGAGCATTCGCCTGTTCTACCTGCTGGCTATACTGTTCCAGCCAGTTTTCAGCGAGCAGTCTTTTGCCTGCCACCTCTGCGATCATTCGGAACTGCTCACGCCAATCCAGCTTCATGAAGGGCAATGCGACAACAGGGGCAAGAGATGTAAGCTTCTTATCCGCGGCCAGCCAGTCATAGCCGATAATGACATCGGGATCAAGTGCCTGAACTTGCTTATAGGAGCCGTAGCCAGAAGCCCATACCAGCTCATGCACTTGATCATTTGGTAGATTCGCTCTTTTCTCTATCATCCATGAAGAATACGCCCCAAGAATCGGCTGTACCTGTAGGGCAATCAGCATCGCCGTATAATTATAATTCGCTGTTACGATACGTTTGGGTTTACTAATAAAGTTCATTGGTGCTATACCGACCACTTGCTTGAATTTGCGGCTCAAATAGTATCCATCCTTGTACCCCACACTTATGGCCAGATCCTGTAGGCTATTCTGCTTGCCTGTCAGCAGCCGCTGCTGTACATTGCGAATCCGGAGTGTATTCATATATGAACTGAAGGTACAGCCCATATTTTTATGAAATACACGGGAGAAATGCTCAGGCGTCACACAAGCAAGTGCTGCCACTTGCTCACGCGTCAGCTCCTCCCGATAATTCTGATGAATATGCTCTAGAATATTCGGGAACCAATCGCTCTGAGAGCTGCTTGCAGGGTCTGGTTCAAGGTAGATCTGCTCCAGCAGCTCTAGGAATAACCGATGCGCCAGCAACGGCTGATCTGACCTTTGCTGCCATGCAGTCTCAAGCTCCTGTGCCAGCGTAAGAACACGCTGAGAGCAGGATTGTACAGCAGCTGTGCTCGATAGAGCCTGTGGAGCAGTGTGGTTCATTGTCATACTGCTGTATTCGATGACCATGCCCCAGAGCGCTTGCATGTCCAGCAACTGAAGGCCCGTATGGCTTCCACAGCATAACACAGAGCTCGCTTGCATGATCTGCTCTACATCATTCACCTTCCATATAGCAGTCCCTCCCATGACTACGATAACTATGGCATTCTTACTGTAGTACTCCTCTGTCAGGTAAGAAGCGGCACGAGAGAGATTAGATAGTTGTATTGGAAAATAATAGGTTAGGTTTCCAGCTTCATCACTAGCATTGTTGATATTCATCTTTTGCCACCATCCGAACTCTGCGATAATCATTCTCAATTGATTATAACGGATACTGCCGTTTAACGCCATTGAATATAGGACAGCCCCTCAGAAGGTTAGACAAATATAGTAAGTTTATCATAGCGGATAGCACAACTAGGAAGCCTGTCTTTAATTCTCGACAGGCTTAATTAGACCTTTCCCTATGACGTTCGCAGATACTGGCTGCTTGCCCACTTCTCTAGCCCATACTGACAATTGACCGCAATGATGAATGTGATGGGCTATGATATGCCGTATAACCTCTCCCCATGTATCAATAGCAACCCTGCCATCAAGCTGGGTATCGTACAGAGGACGTGCCTCCATGCCTTGCTCCCACGCTTGCACGAATTCCTCCACCTCAGGACGAAAAACACGATCCAGCTGTCTAACTTTATCCAAAGAACGATACTCATCGAAATTCTCCTGAAAGTCTGGTTTGCCTTCCAGAACACGGATCCAGCTCCACTCCACATCGACAATGTGGAAGAGCGTTTGCAGAATGCTCCCTACTCCCCCAGTTCTAGAAGCAAGAAGCTCTTCACTTGATAGCTGCTCGCACCACTCATACCATTGCTCCCTAATGATCCAGTTATAATGAAAAAAGGTTTGCATGCGATTCATTCTCCTATTCTTAGCTTGGATTCCTATTCTTAATAGTAGCATCAAATAGGTGAACAAGTGTACTCATACAACGATCGAGCATAACCTTACTTTTTCTTCTTGAGCCAATAATGAAGAGGGCGCAGACAAGATGGTCTACGCCTGTTTGCGGAATTGATTAGGAGACATACCAACGAATTTCTTGAACACCTTGCTGAAATATTTCTCATCGTCATAGCCGACCATTTCAGCGATTTGGGTAATTTTTAAATTTGGATTTTGGAGTAACAGCTTGGCTTTGTCAATACGAATACGTCCCAAATAATCGAACACATTCTCGCCCAGCTCCTGCTTGAACCTTCTCGAAATATATTCTCTGCTCAGGAAGAACCGCTCTGAAATATGCTGCAGCGTTACCTCACGGTCATAATGCTGCTCCATATATTTGGCAATTTCCTGCATGATCGTATGGTCCTTGCCGCGATCATGCCCTAATCCGGCAGTGAATTGGGTCAAGCTACCGAGCAGCTCCTGTCTCCATACCGAGAAGGATAAGCAGCCCTCCTCATCCAACAGGTCTGCAATAACCATCGAGGGTGGCTGCCACGCTTCAATATGCTGCTGCTCTTGCCCATTCATTCGTTCGTTATACCAGCGCGTCAGCAGGTTCTCATACTCATAATGCCATAATTCCATCTGCTCCAGACTTATCGATGGCAGCTTCTGTACCTCTTCTATCCAGGCATGCACAGTAGCCTGAATATCCTTCTCCCGTCTTCCCCATACACTATTGCGGAATCGCTCCTCGTAAGCATTCATACTGATCGTATTCAGCCCAGCCTTCACCTTCGGATCATGCTGATGGAGCCAGTTGTTCGGTGTGAGAATATTCCGCTGTCTAATGGCTGCACGAGCAGTCTGATAGGAGATGGAGAGCCCTTTGGGAAAGGCCTGCCGCGTTCCGATTCCATAATCGAACCTGCTGTTTATTGTCGCCCGCAAGCCTCTATTGATTGAACCCAAAGTCTGCTCCCATTCCTCCAGCTTGTTCCACAGCAGGATGACGATCTCATCGTCACTGTTCCAATATCGGAAGGCGAAGCCTCTATTCTGCTCCTTCAATATCTCATTGCATACGTTCGTAAGTGCGAAGAACAGCAGGTCCCGATTATACCGGAACTTCTGCGACACCTTGCGCTCCATCGACAAGGTACTGAGCACGAACGCCTGACAATATTCGACATTCATCAAAGAGAATTGTTCACATAACGCTTCAGGAATAACTACAGCATGATTGGAGGCGCTGATCAAGTTAGAGAACAGCTTATCCCAATAGACTGGCTTGATTTGATTCATTTCTATATCGTTCTTCTGACTCAGCTTGCGGGCGCGATCCTCGTTCTCCCAGCTTGACTTCGCCCTTAGCAGCGCTTCCGTTAGCTGCTCAGGATCAATAGGCTTAAGAATGTAATCTTGACCCCCATATTTCATGGTGCTTCGGACAAGCGTGAAGTCATCATAGCCGCTTATCACGATCGTTTTGCATGGATGCCCCTCCTCTTGAAGCCATGCCAGCAGCTCTACACCATCACGATGAGGCATCCGCATATCGGTAATGACAATCTCCGGCTGCTCACGCCCGATAAGCTCTGAGGCTTCCAGCCCATTCTCCGCCTCATGAATATGCTCTATACCTAACTGCTCCCAATCGATGAGCAGTCTTATCGCTTCCCGAACATGCTGCTCATCGTCCACAATTAATAGCTTCATTCTTGTCCCTCCAGCTTAACATGAAGCGGTATGCTTAGAGTCACACGGAATCCGCCTGACGGAGATGACTCTACTCTCATATCTGCCTCATCATTATAATAGAGCTTCAGTCTCATCCATACATTGCTAATACCGATATGCTTCTGCTCATCCAATAGGACAGCGGAGGATCTCAGCAGCATCTGCTGCAGCTCGCGAAGCTTATCCTGCTCTATTCCACTGCCGTTATCCTCAATGCGGATCGTCAGCCAGCCATCTCTCGTAACCTCCGACAGGATGTGAATTTCACCGCTGCCGCTAGCTGTCTCATACCCATGCTTGAAGTAATTCTCTATTAATGGCTGCAGCAGCATCTTCGGTACATAGATCGGCAGAGAAGCTGGATCAATATCGTATTCGACAGTCAGATGCTCATTGAAGCGCTGCTTCTGCAGTTCCAGATACGCCTTGGCATGACTAAGCTCCATCGTGAATGGAACGATAGCCTCGTTCGTATTCATGTTGTATCGCATCATCTTGGCGATAGCTGTAATAAGATTATATACCTTAGGTGCCTGTGAATGCAGGGCTAAAGTACCAATCGACTGCAGCGCATTGTATAAGAAATGCGGATTGATCTGTGCTTGCATTGCCTTCAGCTGATTGGTTTTATTGGCAATCTCGAGTCGATATTCCCGGTTAATGAGCTCTCTTACCGTCTGGATCATCGTATTGAACCGTCTTGCCAGTATGCCAATCTCATCCTTGCTTTGAACAGGCACGACGACATCGAAGTTGCCGGATTGCACCTGATTAATATGGCCGATCAGCCGTTTGATTGGATTCGTGAAATGGTAAGCAACATAGATGCTAGCTATGACGACAATAACCATGAAGATGGCTAGAATAAGGGAGTTGATCGTTAGAATCGCTTGCGCACTCTCATACAAATAAGAATACGGCAGCTGCTTCACGACGATCCAATCCATATAATTCGCACTAAGCGTGTCATAAATGACGATGCCGGAGAAGGAATCATCCTTCCACTTGATCACTCCGCTATCTGAAGCAGACGCTAATACATTAGCGGTCCACGGCATATCCGCAAGCTCCTTCTCCGGAGCGGACTGACTGTGCCCTGAGCAAATAACGTTCTGATTACGGTCGATGATATAGAGCTTTTCCTGTTCGGACAGTGTTAGCTGCTTGCATATTTTGTTCAATTCGGCAGACTTCACATCAATCGATAAATAGCCAATGACCTCATCGCTTGGCGTACGAATAATAGGACGCTGCAGTGTGAATACGCTTTCCTTGGGAATCGCTTTGCTCCAATCCAGTGAATATTGCTTACTGATGTGCGTAGCATCCAAGAATGGCTCTGAGCCTGTCCCATGCTCCGGCCAGTCCTTCTTAATGTACGTTCCGCCTCTAAAAAAACCGCGGCTTAGCAGATAAGACATCCGCTGCTCGCCGATCTGCAGATAAATCTGATGAATCCCCTTCGTCGATTGATACAAGTTAAGCATATGAGAGTAGATCAGCATGCGGTTCTTCACATCGAAAGCGTTTGCATCCACATTCGCAGATTGTCCACGCTCGATGAGCGCATAGAGTGAACTCGATGAGTTCAGCGAGTTATACACATCAAGGGATGAGTTATTGATGATATCCATATAGCTGATGATATTGTTTTTACCGAGTGACAGCAGGTTCTGGTTCTCAAGGATCGACTGGTCGGTCACCTTATTCTTAATATAATTGTTGGACACCAGCATGGAGATCGTAATCGGAATAACCGTTACAGCAAGCAGCAGCATCATCAGCTTTCTTCGGATGCTCGTCTCGAACAACTGGGGTCACCTCATCCATGTCAATATATTACACCAAACCCATCATATCTATCAGTGGTCGTAAAAACAATATCTGTTTATATTTTAGTTATACTATTGTTGCTATTGAAAGGGGATAACACCATGCCTTTGCGCAGAAAAGCTAGTGGATGGATGCAGCAGCTTGTGTTCGTTGGACCTGGATTGTTGGCATTCTCGATCATCGTCCTTATTCCATTCCTCCTCGGCTTCTACTACTCCTTCACGGAATGGAACGGGCTTGATTTGGACAAAGCCAAGTGGGTTGGTATGGATAACCTGCAGCGTATTTTTACGAATGACGATAAATTTTGGACCTCTCTCCTCTTTACTCTCAAATTCACTGCGGTAACGGTTATTGCCACGAATCTATTCGGATTTTTGCTAGCTTTGCTGCTGACTCTTCCTCTTAAAGGCAGGAACGCGCTGCGAACGGTCTTCTTCTTGCCCAATGTAATCGGCGGAATTCTGCTCGGCTACATCTGGCAATTTATTTTCACCAAAGGCTTCAAAACGATTGGTGAGCTTACAGGGTGGTCCTTGTTCGAGCTTCCATGGCTAGGAACGCCAGAAACCGGATTCTGGGGATTAGTTATCGTCTTTGTATGGCAGACGACCGGCTACATGATGATCATCTACATCGCAGCTATTGTTGGTGTGCCGAAGGATCTGATGGAGGCTGCTACGATCGACGGTGCAACCTATTGGCAGTCAATTCGCAAAGTGACGTTACCGCTCATTATGCCTGCCATTACGGTCTGCTTATTCCTCACTACCTCGAATGCCTTCAAGATGTTCGACCTTAACCTCTCATTAACCAAAGGCGGCCCCGGCACCTCTACACAATCGCTTGCTTACAACATCTATGCGGAGGCGCTGGTCAACAATCGTTACGGTCTAGGCACGGCCAAAGCCATGCTGTTCTTCTTCGCCGTATCCCTTATCGCAGTTACACAAGTATGGTTAACCAAACGCAAGGAGGTAGAAGCTTGATGCAGACAGCATCCCGTATACGCAAGGCCAGCATCCTGACACTTGGCATTGCACTCGCCCTATTGTTCCTTGCTCCCTTCTACTTCGTACTCGTCAATTCCGTCAAAGCGCTGGGAGAAATTATGATCGATGCTGCTTCCCTGCCGCTGGAATACCAATTCGCCAATTATTCTAAGGTATGGGACATTATCCGGTTTCCGAAGGTGCTTGGCAATTCCATTCTTATTACAGGAATAAGTGTCGTCGGAATCGTCATTATCAGCGCGATGACCGGCTATCGGCTCGTTCGCAAGCCAACTCTGTTCAACAAAATCCTATTCACCTGCTTCATCGCATCGATGATTATTCCGTTCCAATCCGTTATGCTTCAGCTCGTTAGAGTAACAAGTATTCTGGAGCTTCGCGGCAATCTGCTCGGCATCGTCGTGTCCTATCTTGGCTTCGGTCTTTCCTTATCGGTATTTCTGTTCCATGGCTTTATCAAAAGCGTACCGCTCGAAATCGAAGAAGCAGCGGTTGTTGATGGATGCACGCCATATGGCGTATTCTGGAAAATCGTCTTCCCCCTGCTGCGCCCTATTATGGTTACGGTCATTATCTTGAACGGACTGTGGATCTGGAATGACTATTTGCTTCCTGTCCTTATAATTGGCTCTAACAAAGACTTAACGACCATTCCACTAGCCGTTACGCGGTTTTTCGGTCAATATACGAAGCAATGGGATTTAGCGCTTGCCGGCTTGACCATGAGCATAACGCCGATTTTGATTGCATTCCTGATGCTACAGAAGTATATTGTGGAAGGTATTTCTGCAGGCTCCTTAAAGGGGTAATAAACAATATTTTACACTTTATTAGACAAAAACGTCAGTGTTTCATCTTCCAGCTCTTTTTTATAATCAAGTTGTAGCCGAAAAAAACAAATATACTGTGGGAGGTCACAAAGCAATGAAACGTTTATCCCTATTAGTAATGTCTGCTCTTCTTGTTCTCGTAGCTGCGTGTGGAAACGGTAACAATGGTAATGGCAATACACCAACCAATACGACCGAAGGAGAGACTGCAACAACGACTCCGAAAAAAGACGTGACTATTAAAGTGTTCCAATTCAAAGTAGAAATTGCCGATGCCTTGAACCGTATGGCTGAAGAGTATGAGAAAGAGACTGGCGTTAAGGTAGAGGTAGAAACGCATGGCGGCGGCGAGGATTATAATGCTCTGCTCAAAGCTGAGATCGCTTCCGGCTCAGAGCCAGAAATTTTCAACTCCGAGGGCTTTGCTGCTCTTGAGCCTTATTACGACAGAGCGACTGACCTCTCCGGCGAGCCTTGGGCCAAAGATGTAATCGAAGCTGCTGCTTCGCCAGCTCAAGTCGACGGCAAGCTGCTCGGCATGCCGATGAACATCGAAGGCTATGGTATTTTCTACAATAAAGATCTCTTCACACAAGCTGGAATTACTACACTTCCAACTACGCTTGCTGAGCTGGAGGATACTGCCAAGAAGCTTGAGGCTGCTGGCATTACGCCGTTCTCCACAACGAATGAATGGTGGTCCATCGGTCAACATACCATTAACATTGGTCTTGCTGAGCAAGCTGATCCTGTTAAGTTTATCGAGGATTCCAAAGCAGGCACGGCTTCCTTCAAAGGCAATGAAGTATTCAACAACTGGATTAATTATGTAGATCTCGTGTTCAAATACAGTCAAAAAGACAAGCTAACAACAGACTATGCTACTCAAGTTGCTTATTTCGCTTCTGGCAAAGCAGCAATGATTCAACAAGGGAACTGGATTCAAGGTGATGTTGACAAAATCGCACAGCTTAACATTGGCCTGCTGCCAATTCCAATCGACAACAACGGCAAATCACGTATCTACACAGGTCCAGCTAACTTCTGGATCGTGAACAGCAAATCCAAAAATGCGGAAGAAGCAAAAGCCTTCTTGAACTGGATGGTTTCTTCTGAGACTGGCAAGTCTTACTTGACCAAGGAATTCAAGTTTATCCCCGCTCTTACTTCTATTCATGCAACGAGCGAGGATATCGGTCAGATGGGCGCAGCCGTATCCGAGCAAGCAGCAACGGCTGGCGGCTGGACTTGGGGCCGTTACCCAGATGGCATCATCCAAGGCTGGGGCGCAGCGATGCAAGAATACCAGGGCGCTACGATCGACAAGGATACCTTATTCGACAAGTTCGACAAAGCTATTCAAGATATCGTGAGCAAATAAGTATTCTATATGAGCACGAAAGGTACTGCATGCAGGTCTATCGGACCTCCTGCAGTACCTTTTTCAATACCCTGGACTCACATCTTAATGGCTGTCCCTCCCTTACGCACTTGAATATGGATCATATGAAGGTATAATGAAAGAATCAAGAGTGATTGAAGAACGTTATTCTCGTCACATGAACCCTAGGAGGTCTACATGCAAAAGGTAAAAATATTTTCCGGCACGTCGAATAGGCCGTTCGCAGAACAAATCTGTAAGCAGCTAGGCGTACCGCTTGGTGATGTGGCGCTCTCCCGCCTGCAAAGCGGTGAAATTCATGTGTCTTATGAGGAGCCAATTCGCACCTGCCACGTCTTCATCGTGCAATCGCTCTCCCATCCCGTGAACGAGCATCTTGTTGAGCTGCTTGTTATGATCGATGCGGCGAAGCGTGCTTCCGCCAAGACGATTAACCTCATCATGCCTTACTACGGTTATGCTCGCCAAGAACGAAAATCGGCGCCGCGCGAGCCGATCTCAGCGAAGCTTGTTGCTGATGTTCTCACAACTGTCGGAGCTAACCGTCTGATTACGGTCGATCTTCATGCAGATGCGATTCAAGGGTTCTTCGATATCCCTGTCGATCATCTGTCCGCGCTTGATCTGATTACGGATTACTTGAAGAGCAAGAACATTAGCCAGCCTGTCGTCGTCTCTCCTGATGCTGGCCGAGCTGCTATGGCCGAGAAGCTGGCTAACTATCTGGACTGCCCATTTGCGATCATGATCAAGAATCGCCCTGCGCACAACCAGACAGAGATTACACATATTATCGGTGAAGTAGAAGGTAAGACACCGATCATTATCGAGGATCTTATCGATACAGGCGGTACGATCGTTAACGTCGTGGAGGCGCTCAAAAAAAGAGGCGCGAACGATGCCTACATCTGTGCGACACATGGCTTGTTCTCCGGCAATGCGCTTGAGAAGCTCGACCACCCGTTTATCCGTGAAGTAGTCATCACAGACACGATTGCACTTGATGAGAACCGCTCGGATAAGTTCATTGTCCTCCCTATGTCGCCGCTGCTAGCAACGGCTATCAAGATTATTAATGAAGGCGGCTCGATCGATACCCTGCTTAATTCGCGCCACTGTGCTTCAGCTAACTCATAAGTAAATAAGCGAGCTCGCCTATTGCAGGCGCAGCTCGCTTTTCTATTGTGCATTCAATTATAGAGAACGATAAAGTCCGTATTTGGATAGCGAGGCGCTGGCATTCTCATCCACAGCAAGCCCACCTGTACCGCTCTGCAGGGCAATCTCAACCAGCCACTTGGACAGCTCGGCTACCTCCATTGTCTGCATCTCCTCCAGACTGAAGAAGCCAGCACCGTCCACTTCCACTTGATCCGGCTGCGGATCACCGTCAATATAGTCCATAGCAAAGCAAATATATACATCATGAACGGCATGAGGACGATCACGAATCGCAATGATTTTGCGAGCCTCAGCTTGAACGCCAGCCTCTTCCATTACCTCGCGTTCAATTGTGCTCTTAATGAGCTCCAGCTGCTCCGTGTATCCGCCTGGGGTAGTCCATAGGCCTTTGCCCGGCTGCTGTGCTCTCCTAACTAACAGAACTTTATCTTCCTTAACCACACAAGCTCCTACCCCAATGCTATAGCTGCCCCAATGAACAAAGCTGCAATCTGGGCAGGCTCTTCTGTCTTCCCCACCTATATTTCTCGTCTCCAGCTTACCGCCGCAGGATAGACAATAATTAACGTTGCTCATGCTGTTTCATTCTCCTTAGACCATATTCAGATCGGCTTTCCTACTATTTATAGTATAAGGGAGCTGCAGCATGAATGAAAAGCCTTCCGTAGGGAACAAGGCGATTGAGCGGAACCAGTTGCTCGAGTTGAGTACCTGGTTACTCTAAACCCCTGTGCTGCGTGCGAACAGCGTGCATTCGCGAAGCGGGTTGCGCCAATTGAGTTGGTTTCTCTAATCCCCTGTGCTGCAAGTGAATGGAGTGCATTAGCGAAACGGGGTTCACCAATAGCGTAAGAGATTTCTCTATTGGTGGACGTATGACGCGAATGAGTCAGGTTAGTGAAATGACTTGCCTTATTAGCGCAACGAGGTGCGCGAATAGCGTAACTGGTTACTCTAAACCTCTGAGCTGTAAGCGAACACGGTGCATTAGCGAAACGGGGTTCACCAATAGCGTAAGGAATTTCGCTGATTGACGGTAGCGTCAATCATCAAACTATTGAACGACAATAAAAAGCATGCAAATAGTCCATCCATTTGCATGCCATTTACTATATTTATCACCCGATAAAATCAGCAATCTTAAGCTTCGCACCAGATTTTGCGCTTTCAAGTGCTCCGAGCACCATTGCCATGCTGTAGCGATTGTCACGTGAGTCCGTCTCTGCTGGACGCTGTTCCTCAAGGGAGGCGAACATTTCATCCAGACAGCCATGGTGGAAGGTGTTCACCAGCGTAACAGTCTCTGCCTCGATTCGAGTGTACTCCTTAAGGAACTTGCCGCTCTGATCACCGTCTGCAATTATTTCCGCATATGGCTCGCCATGTCCATCCCATACTGCCGTTCCCTTCTCACCCGTTATCCGCCAAGAAGCTTCCCACGACGTTGGAGCACCTTCCGCGCACCACGAGCCTCTATAGCAGAATACCGACCCATCAGACATTTCATAGATGCAGATCGCAGATGCGTTCCCCTCATACCAAGAGCCTGGAGGGTTGAACTCCTGACAATATACCGATACCGGATCTGCGCCTAGAATGAGACGTGCTTGGTCGAAGGTGTGAATAGCCATATCGAGCAGCAGCGGGCTTGCCATTATATCTCGGAACCCGCCGAAATGTGGTCCAAGGAAGAAATCTGCTCCGACATAGCCCGGTTGTCCGATCGTTCCATCAGCAATTAGCTTGCGTAATGAACGAATGCGCGGATCGTATCTGCGATTCTGCATGATCGCATGGGAACGGCCTGTAGCCTCTGCAACACGGACGAGCTCATTGCAATCCTCCATGGTCTCGGCAAGCGGCTTCTCACCGAACACATCACAGCCGAGCTGCATGGCCGAGGTGCCAATGGTGAAATGGCTTGCAGGAATCGTCACGTCAAACACGAGATTCGCTTCTGTCTCTGTAATCGCTTGCTTCACATCCGTGAACGTGCGGCATTGCAGCCCATGCTTATCAGCCATCGCCTGAGCGAATTCCAGCTTAATATCGACTAGAGCGACGATATCCGTATCTGGACGCTTAAGCGCATAATCGATCCAAGTGTTCGCCATTCCTCCGCAGCCTGCAACAACAACCCGATATTTCACCATTGTAGGTAACCTCCCTAGAGCTATACCGGATTCGGAATAAAGCTTCCGCCGCGGCATTGCTTCAAATAATTCAACGCATGAACCTGACCAGTCATCTCAAGCTCATCCTTATAGACAGGATCATGCCAGCCTTCGATGTCAATCGTGCCTTGGTAGCCTCCTTGACGAAGAATGGTAATGATGTCGGACCAGTTGCTGTCTCCGAAGCCCGGTGTACGATGCCAGACAAAAGGCTTCGGCCCATGGATACCATGTTCTTTGACAATATCCCAAGCAATCGTCGCGTCTTTGCCATGCACATGGAACACCTTGTTCACCCATTTGCGCAGCTGTGGAATCGGATCAATAAGCGACACCATCTGATGGCAGGGTTCCCATTGCAGACCTATGTTGTCCGATGGGATCGCATTGAACATTTTCTCCCAAGCGGCAGGGTTATGCGCAATATTCCAATCCCCTCTTGCCCATGTGCCGTCCATATCACAATTCTCGAATGCGATTCGAACGCCTTTATCTGCCGCTCTTCTCGACAGTTCACCGAACACCTCCGCATATCTCGTAAGCGATTCATCAATCGGAGAGTCCGTGATACGACCAGTGAAGCCTGATACGATATCTGTACCGAATAGATGGGCATGGTCAATAAGTCGCTCCCAGCTAGCAATTGTATCGGCATTGTCGCCAGTGCCTGTCAGTGGGTTGCCGAATATACCAATCGTCGAAATGATGAAGTCATGCTCGTCTGCAAGCTCTCTTACCCGCTTCGCTGTCTCGATTAAATCTGTATTCCCAGTTGTCTGCCAGAACGTCAAGCTGTACGATTCGAAGCCGTGCTTCGCGATTTGAGGAATGACCCGCACAGCATCTCCCCCGCCAACTAATGTACCTATTCTCAAATTATTCATTGTATACCACTCCAATATTGGCTTATAGTAGGTTTAACAACTACATTATAGCTTCGATAAACAGCGATATCTCTTATAATCTTGTGTATTAATAGTCCAATCTTGTGGGAGTTGACCGGAAGTGACGTATCCGAAGGAACTAAGAGAAATAACGAGTCTGGAAGAAAAAACATACCCTTTCCAGCTGTTCAGCAATACATGCACCGACGCAAAACTTAATCAGAATATCCTCTATATGCATTGGCATGAGCATTTCGAGATTATTATGATGCTCTATGGAAGCGCTATCTTCCATATTGACAGTCAGCCTTATGAGGTGCAGGCTGGCGAGGTTCTAATCGTGCCTGCGGGGGGGCTGCATGTCGGATACAGTATGGTTGAAGGCGATCTGCACTATATTTCCCTCGTGTTTAATGGATCGCTGTTCAATGACTGGGTACATGATCCGGTTCATGCCGAATTCGTAGCTCCGTATGTCGAAGGCCGATTGCAATTCCCAGTCAAGCTCGAGGTGCGGGGAGATAGAGCCGTACATTATTCACTGCTTGAGAAGACAGTCGAAGAATACAAATCCAAGAATCCCGCATATCAGCTTGTCATCAAGTCACAGCTCTATCTGCTGTTCACGCTGCTCGCGAGGGATTGTCTGCCCCAGCAGCTGGCTAACAAGCCCAAAGAGCATTATTCGTTGAATCGGGAGAGATTCAAGCCCTTCCTTCAATATCTGGAGAACAACTATGCGGACAAAATATCCGTCGAGCAAGCTGCCAAGCATGTCAATCTGAACCCCTATCATTTCTGTAAAATGTTCAAAAAGCTGACCGGCCGCACCTTTGTAGAGTATGTGAACGTCTGCCGCATTAATGAGGCTGAGCGGCTGCTCATACAAAGCGATCTGACTGTAACAGAAATTGCCGGCAAGGTCGGCTGCGATAATCCGAACTATTTTACCAAGCTGTTCAAGCAATATAAAGGAATGACGCCTTCTCAGCTGCGCAGCACTAAGCTCTGATTCTCGTTCTTGGTTTTCAAATTGGGCTTGTTAGGGTAATAGCCTAGTAAGACTTACTTAGACTACCAATCGATCAGGAGGGATTAAGATGAGCAATGAGAAGAAAATCGTCGGAGTATTCGAGAATGAGCAGGCAGCGATTAACGCCATTGAAAGCTTGAAAAGCCACGGCTACACTGCTAGTGAAATATCTGTCGTAGCGAACAATAAAGAGGATTATGAATCACTCGAAGCCAACACAGGTACTCAGGCACCTGATGGTGTAGCTATAGGAGCTACAGCAGGCACCATACTAGGCGGAGTCACCGGACTATTAGCGGGAGTCGGCGCATTAGCTATTCCCGGTATCGGTCCAATCATTGCAGCTGGCCCCATCGCTGCCGTGTTGACCGGAGCTGCTGTAGGTGCAGGAGCAGGAACATTAGTCGGAGGACTTGTCGGACTTGGAATGACAGAGGACGAAGCAATCATCTATGACCGCTATGTCCAAGAAGGCTCCATTCTCGTCTTGGTTGATGCCGATGCTGAGCGGAGCAAGCATATCTATGACACTTTCCGTACAAATAATTCCCAGAATGCGTCAACATACACCTATGAGCCGAATACTCAGCAAGGCGTCCCGGATCATATTATTAAATAAATATAAATACTTAAAATGCAGGATTATCACTCCAGCTACGTGCTGTGAGTGATAATCCTGCATTTTCTACTTTTTCATCAGAATTTCAAGTTCTTTTTTCGTTTCGGGATGCAGCAATATAGTATCCGTAAGGTTCAAAGTCGGTTCCTTCACTTTTCTCCCTCATTTTCTTGAAAAGGAGCGCCAATCACAAACCATTTCTATCAAATATTTCCGAGGCATTGGTAATGCTTGTTTTTCATTTGGACTGATTACCCAATATTCCCAGTGGTGTTTATTTGCATGCTGATGATGAAGCCAAGCATATTTCAAACTGTTTATTCCTGTTTTTAACCTAACATCTTCTCATAAATACGAAAGCCATCTACTTCCCCCATGAATTCGTACCCGATACCACTGTAGAACTTATTCAAGGTTGGATTATTGCCTATGCAGTCCAGCCGAATGCGATTCTTGTTCTCGAAGCGAATACTGGAATCGATAAAACGCATCATTTCCTCACCCAGACCTGTGCCTGCATAATCACGATTAATCGCAAGTCTATGTAGATAGACAGCTGATTCCATGTGCTGCTCATGCTTGCCCCACAGACGTAGATCCCAATCGCTTGGGCTCTGCATGAGTATGACAACGCCAGCCAGCAGCTCATCCTGCTTGAAGACCACGACCTCTCCCTTGGATACATAGCCAATCATATTATGGTGATCTTCACCGGTGAGCAGGCCGCCCCATTGCGTAGAGCCCTTGCTCTTAAGCCAAGTGGCGGTACGAATAAGCAGCTCCATGATGAGTGGAGTATCCTCCACCTTCGCTTGGAACGCTTGAACAGCGGAATTAACTTGAGAATGGGGAATGGTGAACATACCTTACTACCTCCGATATTTGCTGGTTGATTGATTTTATATAAAACTAACGTTTTATTCAGACTCGTTTCAGGTTCGAGCCATACAATACGAATAACTCCTATTTCGATATAGTTTTACTCTCTGGTCCGCCCCTGCTAGGCGGGCTATTTTTTTTGGCGCTATCCCACTTTATAATGTTTCGAATAGTCTATCAAGCTTTTTTGTCTGGATTAGAATTGGATTGGAACTAGACAACTCGGATAAATGGGAATATAATGAGCAAATCTATTAAAAAACGGAATAACGATCTTCGGGGTAGGGTGTAATTCCCAACCGGCGGTGAATGCGAAGAGCATAAGCCCGCGACTCTCTGAGCCGACAACGGTACGGGGACTGACTTGGTGCAATTCCAAGGCCGACGGTATAGTCCGGATGGTAGAAGATCATCATTGAATCAAGAGAGGACTGTGCGCTACAGGTCTGTCCATATTGATTTATTTGATTTGCCCCGATTCGCTGCAATTCGCGAATCGGGGTTTTTATTTGCATACCCAGTCGTTCCCGTAACAAAAGGAGCAAGTCGTCATGAGTAACATTACAGCATCACCACTCGTCAAATTCAAGCCGATTCGCATGGAATTCTGGCTTGTCGTGCTGGGAGCAGCACTATGGGGCATTGATCCTCTTTTCCGGATTATTTTGCTCAAATCACTTACTTCCACTCAGATTGTACTGCTGGAGCATGTTATTCTATTCGTTGTAGCATTTCCGGTCCTTTGGAAGAATCGTGCAGAGCTTCGAGGCATTAAGCTTCGTCATGCAGGAGCACTATTATTCATCTCATGGGGTGGTTCAGCACTTGCCACCATCTTATTCACGCTTGCGCTAAGCCACGGCAATCCCAATGCCGTATTGCTGCTGCAGAAGCTGCAGCCCCTATTCGCTATTGTCCTTGCGAGGCTAATGCTCAAAGAAATTTTGCCTAAATTTATCAGCCCCTTCCTCGTGCTTGCGTTGGCTGGGACCTATCTTCTCACCTTCGGATGGACGATTCCATTCGGACATGTGAACGAGTTCGTTCAGATCGGCAGCCTGCTGTCTCTAGGAGCTGCGGTGCTATGGGGCGGCTCGACCGTCATGGGCAGATATTTGCTCGGATCGATGAAGTATGAGACGGTTACTTCCTTAAGATTCATTCTTGCTCTGCCTCTGCTCCTTGCTATTACGTTCTCTGAAGGTCAGAGCTGGCATCTGCCGGCTGGTGCATACAATACCAGCTTGGTCTTCCTTAACCTGATTCTTCAAGCGCTGCTTCCCGGACTACTAAGCTTACTGCTCTACTATAAAGGCTTAAGCGCGATCAAAGCCTCCTACGCAACGCTAGCCGAGCTTAGCTTCCCGCTTGTCGGCGTGCTGCTCAACTGGGTCGCCTTCGGACAGATCATTACACTCCCACAGCTTGCAGGATTTATTATGATCTGGATTACACTGTTCTTCATCTCACGTCAGACTGATACTGGGCGGCCATGACCCCGAGCAGATAATTAAACAAAGGTATCCTAGAGGCCATATGGCCTCTGGGATACCTTTTTGTTCAACCTTTTTATTTACTGAACAGCTTTACTGCGTCATCCAAGGCCATTCTATGTCCGAGAGATGAATAATCCAGCCATTTCTGTCCATCCAATACGTACACATGATTGTTTTTGACGGCCTTCAGATTTTGCCAGACCGGGTTGCTCTCAAGCTCCTCGAAGTTGCCCTTCGCTTCATTGCCTTTGCTAATAATTACGAAGATGGCATCCGCATTGAAGTCAGGCAGCACCTCCTGTGAGATGACAGCATACGGCTCGTCCACGATTTTCTCAACGCCATCTGCCTGCTTCAACTGAAGATCCTCATATAGGATCGGTCCTACAGGACGCTTCATTCCCATAACACGCAGCTCTTTGGCGGTCATCCGAATCGCCATCACCTTAGCATCTGCCCCAAGCTCCTCATTAATTAAGCCCTTAACCTGCTTCGCCTTCGTCTCATATTCTTGGATAAAAGCTTCGGCTTCCTTCTCGCGTCCAACGTTCTCAGCAATGCGATTCAGATGATCCCGCCAAGTGCCAGTGTCCATATCAATGCTGATCGTTGGAGCGATTTTCTCGAATTTGCTGCTATCATTGCCCGTATACACTTCATCGATATAGATCACATCTGGCTTTAACGCCAGCACGGATTCCATATCAGGATCTGTAACAACGCCTAGCTTCGCTGTTCCTTGCAATTGATCAGCAACATGCGGTAAAAAGTCCTTCACATCACCGCCAACAACTGATCCGGCAGGTGTAATGCCAAGTGCGAGCAAGTTGTTCGTCATATGGATGGACATGGATGCAATTCTGGCATTCGGATCATGTATAATGGCTTCTGAATCCGCTTCGGCCGGCGACGCTGTACTGCCAGTTGTAGCACCCGGGGTATCCGTGCTATTATTCTGGGCTTGTCCGCAGGCGGATAGTAGAACCATCAGAACCAAGCTGACTATCCCTAATATTCTTTTTTTATTCATCACGTAGATATCCTCCAACAATTAGGTTTTTCGAAATAGTAAATACAAAAAATAAGGACCGCCGATAGCGGCTACCACGATTCCCGCAGGAATGGAGTTGGGCTGAAAGATCGATCTTCCTATTGTGTCGGCAGTGACCAATATGACCAGGCCCACAAGAGCAGCCACCGGCAAGAAATGCCGATGCTGAGGACCTGCTAATCGCTTCGCGATATGAGGTGCTGCAAGGCCGATAAATCCAATGCCTCCGGCCATCGATACACTGGCACAGGACAGCATAATGATTCGATTCCTTGTGACGAAGCCGCCCACACCACTCGCAATTTCATCTCCAAGCATGAACAAATCCAATGTTCTAGATTTGGAATAGATGAATGGAACAAGCACAATAACCCAAGGCAATAATGCCCACACATTGGCCCAATCCCTTCCCCATACACTTCCCGCCAGCCATCTTGCCGCGAATGTGTAGGTATCCTCATCTAATCGTAAGGACATGAATAGCGTAACAGCGCTTATTCCCGCCTCAATCGCTATTCCTACCAGTATAAGACGAATTGGCAGCAGCCCTTTATAACGGTCATACGCGAACAAGAAGATAATCAAGGCTGTTAACAGCCCACCTAGGAAAGTGAACAATGGAATAAGCAGCGCGACAGAGCCTTCCATTGAACGAAAAAAAGAAACAAATACAATTAACCCGAATGCCGCTCCGGCATTCAATCCGAGAATGCCCGGATCAGCAAGCGAATTGCGAGAAACTCCTTGCATAACTGCACCAGAAACCCCTAGCCCGATACCTGCCAGCATCGTAATGACGATCCGCGGCATCCGATAATCGAATAGAATCATCGTGTCCTCTGGAGTACCTGCTCCGAATAACGTAAGCCACACAGTCGAAGGACTTAGACGTATCGTGCCTGTATTCAAGCTTATAGCGATGACTAGCAATGCAATTAGAAGCAGAACGATGCTTGCGATGACCGCTCTTACTGATCTTCTTCTTTCTAGGCTTGCGATCCTCGACACTATAGCTCTCTCCTTTCTTTACGTGCCAGATAAAGAAAGAAAGGCACTCCCACTAAAGCGACCATTGCTCCAATAGCGAACTCTCTAGGCGGATTAACAAGACGAGCTGCAAAGTCTGCCCACACGAGCAATATGGCTCCCAATAGACCTGACAGTGGAAGGAGTATTCGATAATCTCTTCCTGCCAAGCGTCGTGCGATATGAGGAATGATCAGGCCAACGAAGCTGATTGAACCGGCAGCAGATACCGAGGAACCAGCAAGAATAACCGCTGCCGTCATGCCCAGCAGCCGAATTATAGCGATACGAACACCTAGATTCGCAGCAGATTCATCACCGAGCGACAGAAAGGTGATGGATCGTCCCATCCATATAGCCCACGTGACCGTTATGAGAACGATAGGAATAAGCAGCTTCAAGTGCATCCACTTCACGCCAGCTAACCCTCCAGCATACCAGAATGCCAGATCTTGACTCAGATCGTAATAAATGGCGATACCGCTGCTGAAGGAATGCAGGATAGCTGCTACGACAGCACCCGCTATAGTTAATTTAATGGAGGATAAACCTCCCGGCGTGACCGTTCCCAACAGGAAGATAAGTAAGGTACTCATTGCTGCCCCTATGAAAGAAAAGATCATCAAGCCCGAATAAGAAAGACCAGGTACAAAAGCAAAGCAGATCGCTACGACAAAAGCAGCCCCCGCATTCACACCCAATATACCGGTATCGGCCATTGGGTTGCGCGTTACCCCTTGCATAAGGGTGCCCGCTACAGCGAACGCCATACCTGTAATGACGGCGCCTAACACACGCGGCAATCTTAGTTCATGGACAATTTGATGAGAGGTTAATGAAGCATTATAGTGGAATACCGCACTCCACACCGTCTCCAGACTCAAGCTCTTAGCGCCATAGGATACCGCCATAAATATGGACAACAGCAGTGCCGCAATCGCCCCTGCAAAACACAGATAAATCGAGTATGTTCTCTTCCATTTCATAAGCGGTTTGTTAACGATGCCTCCTCATTCAAAAGCAATATTGATAATCATTATCAACTTTATTCATTATAAAGCTTCCTCCACACACGTACATGACATTATTCAAGATACCAGAATGGATTTTTCCAAGATTGCTATCTCTCCTAACGGAATCGATGCTCGATTTCATCCAGCTGCTGATTAAGCAAATTAGGCGCATATGCAATCCATTTATCCCATTCCAACCAATAAACCCGCTTATGGAGAACCGCAGCATGCTGAGTCCAGGCTGTACGCAGTAGATGCATGGCAAGCTCTCGATCAGACTCCGTCTCTCCCGCTATGAATAAGAAATCCGAATGATAGTCCTTCAGCAGCTCATTCGGTGTAATCTCACTCCAGTTATAGCCTGCTCCTCCCGGATGACAGTCCAGCTGTTCACGAACCCTATCTGGAGGCGTCAGTTGCAAGGATCGATAGAACACATGCCCTATATTCCTCTGGCCGTATATTCTCAGCTGATTTTTTTTGACAGCCAATAATGCAACCGTACCTTCTCCGAAGGTTTGCTCTACCTTTTGTCGAACCTGCTCTGATTTCTGTTCATGTTGATCTATCCATTCCAACGCTTCCTTCTTCTTACTCACAAGCTGAGCAATCTCTAGCAAATGCCAGAAGACATCATTGCGCGTCCAGGGTATCGAGATAATCGGAGCGATATCGTTAATATGCTCTCTCGCCATGGATAATACATTATCCTTGCATATAATGAGATCCGGCTTCATCTCGATGAATGACTGACGGCTAATGATCCATGGCTCGGAGGCGTGATTCGGAAGCGATAAAGCATGCGTAGCCATAGGCAAATAGCGATTCATCTGCGCTGCACTAGGTATAATGCCAAGTGTATACAAATGATCCGAGTAAGGAGCAGATAAGGATATGATCTTAATATCATTCTTCTTAATATAGATACTTGGAGAGTAGCCGCTTGTCTCCTTGAAACGCCGGCTGAAGTAAAATTCGTCCCCATAGCCAACATCAGCTGCAATATCGCGAACTGGCTTATCTGTAAGAAGCAGCAGCTCCTTGGCTTTGTTCATCCGAAGATGAGTGAGGAAGGAAACAGGGGTCTTATCCATCGTTTGTTTGAATAGCTGCGAATAGTATGAAGGATGCAGCTGTGCTAATTCCGCCAGCTGCTCCACACGGATCGGTTCCCGATAATGATTCTGCATATAGTCAATCGTCAGCTTCAGGCGATCCTCCAGTTCATTGCGAATAACTGGAGCGGTAGAGAGCAGCAGTCCTTCCAGCACATCATGCAAGTACTGCTGTCCCAGAAAGCGATTGCGGGCCCCTTCCAGCTTCCATTCATCCATAAGCTGCATAAGCGGGCGCTTGAGGAAGCTTCCTTTTATACGAACTGGCCCCTTGAGCGGGAGCTCCTCTTCACGTTCGAACGTACGGCTGCTGCCTGTTTGCTCAGCTTTGCGATAGATATCAAAAGAAACCCAGATCAGTTCACTCCTCTTAGCAGCAGTCTGTTGAAGCTCCAGTATCGACCCCGGAGAATACAAATATACGCAATCATGCTCGATAGATGCCCATCTACCATCTACAAGGAGCTCACATTCTCCTTGTCCGGCGTATAGAAGCAATTGATGAACTAAAGGCAGCTTTCCATCAGCCCAACCGGGCACGTCACTCCCTCGATACACATCTATAATTTCGAATATCGTATCCTTCAAATAATCTGATGTTGTATGGCCTTGGCTCATTCCGGCTGCCTCTCTTCCTATTCCCTGTTATATCCGATCTTACTTCGTCTATTTTCACTAGTATAACAGAAAATTTAACTTCCACTCGCTGCATAGCCCACACGTGCATAGTCCAGTTATAAGTTGGTATAAATAGCTGCGACTCATTCGATATTATCGCATCCCTATGGGCAAGGAGAGATTCCTGCTGATTTAACAGCCATTACAGACTATTTACAACATATTTCACAGATACGCCCGACTTAATTGTACGCAAGCTGACGATCAAGCAGACTGGTAAGAAGCCAGCATAAGTGTCGGAGCAAATGAAGCTTCAGCTGGAGGCACTTGTTCGTCGAATCCATAAGCATAAGATTGATCCCATTGGTCTGGGGCTGTATGCAAGAGCTTTTGAATATGAGGCTTATAAGAAGGATGAAGATCATTGGGGAGAAGCTCTGGCGGATGCCGAGGTTGCTATTAAGGTAGATCGACGATCGGGGCTATGGGGCCAGTAAGGTAACGTAAGGCTGCTGATGCGCAAAAGGAACCCTATTCATGATGGCTCCAGCTCCTGCATCAGCTCCTGATAGTCGACGATAAGGATGTCCCTAGGCGCCTTACTGCCTCTCGTGCAGACAGCAACCTTGTAATTGGACTCGATAGAATACGTATGGAAATATGGAGCGTCCCCTACCTGATTCAGCAAGCCAAATTGCAGGCCTGAGCGGATAATGGTGAAGCTGTCGAGTGGGATCGACAACCCTCTTCCATCCGCTTTTATATAGCTCTCCTTCAAGGTCCACAGCGTGTAGAAGTATTCCATTCTATGCTCTTCACTCTGCTGCATCAGCTGCTCGTACTCTTGAATAGAGAAGGCATGCCTTGCGATGTGTAAATCGACTGGAGCCATTAGCTCGACGTCAATGCCTACAGAGGCATCATCTAATGCCACAACAGCCCACTGCCCGGAGTGGGCGATGTTCGCGCAGACACCAGCGGGAGTAGCAATCGAAGGCTTGCCGTACTGTCCTGTTGAGAGGACAACCTCCTGATCTGTTCTCACCCTCCCTTCACGCACTAGCATCCTTCTTAACAGCAGCTCGGCGAACAAAGATCGCAGCCTATCCTCTTGTTTATGAAATCTGCTGATTCGTTCTCTTTTGAGCACATCTAGGCGAGCGAGGAGTCTGTCATAGTCCGTTCTTTCCAGCTGGTCCGGTATTTTCGTTGCGAACAATCTCAGCATGAGAGATCCTCCCCCGTTATCGTGCTAATCTTGCTGTGATGCGAATAAGACTTGCCCAGCAGCTACTCTTGAAGACAACTCGCCTTGTGCCCGCAAATACGTTAATCGAGCAAGGGTCGACTGAATTTCCAAGGAATAGGTGTAAGCTGGATCTGCATGTGGATATATGGCTCTACTGATGTCACCAGCGGTCATTTCATTCGAGCCTAGCACATCTAATATCTGATATAGACGCCGATCGTGTCCATCCTTTAGCTCCGTCACACGCTGCTTCAGATTAGGAGTGACCTCGCCATGTCCAGGCAGTACCAGCTTCACAGGCAGCTCTGCAACCCGCTCCAAGGAATGAAAATAATGCTGCAGCGGATTGCCGTCCTCTTCTGAGGTAAAGGTAAGGACCGGCGAGAAATCGGCAATGATATGATCCCCTGCAAGGAGGTAGCTGCTATTATAATAACAATAATGATCAGGAGCATGACCGGGAGTCCAGATCGCCTCATACCACTCATCACCAATTCTGATCTCATCACCATCCTCAATAAGCTCATCCGGGACCAAATACTGCTCTGCTGCTTGCTTCAGCAGCTGCTTATAGGATATAGCAGCGCCACCATGCTTCAACAGAAAGCCATATGGCTCATCCTCATGATGCTTATGGGTCACCCATTGCAGCTTCAGGTTATGTATTCTTTTGTATCCGATCGCTGGCATCGCTACTGGAACCCCTAACCGCTTCTGCAGCCAGCCTGCCATCCCAATGTGATCCGGATGCGTGTGCGTCAATACGATCTTCTCTATTCTAAGTCCGTCTGTAATAAGCTGCTCCCACAGGAGAACGGCCTGCTCGGAATATACACCTGTATCCACTATGGTATAACCATTCGAGCCCTTTATCACATACACATTCACATCCCCTTTCGGGAATGAGATGATCAGCTTCTGAATGGAGCTATCTACTGGAATCAGCATCTGTCTCTATCGTCACCCTCCTTCATCACCTGCTTACTATCCGTGTCCAAATAAGCTATAATGAACTGACCTCATTCGAGGTCTGAATTCTAATGAAAGGAAGCGTTCAGGTGGACAAACGACCGCATCCTATGCCAACAACCGAACGGTTAATATATGATCTGGTTGCAAGCAAGCCATCTATTAGCAAGGCTGAGCTCTTGTCGCAGCTTCCACTGCTGAGCAGTACCACATTATCACGACTCCTAGATGAAATGACGAGCAATCGACTGCTTATCGAATCCGGGCTTGGCCAATCCAGAGGCGGCAGAAAGCCAATTCATTATCAGATCAACCCGCATTACGGTTACATATTTGGCCTTGAAATTTCTAGAATGTATTCTACACTTGCCCTATTCGATATGCAGATGAACGTGAGATCGAGCACCCGTTGGCGGATGGACGAGACGATGACAACCGAGCAATTCATTGACTACGTACATAAGTATATCAAAGCTTTTCTAAGTGACCATCAGATCCCCTCCGAGCAAATAATCGGCATCGGTATAGGCTCAGTAGGACCGCTCGACAGAGAGAATGGCATTATATTGAAGCCGCATCATTTTCTTGCCAATGGCTGGCTGAATGTTGAGATCTGCAAGCTGCTCGAAGAGAAGACTGGGTTCCAAGCGAAGCTGGACAATGGCGCCAACATGGCGCTGCTAGGTGAGCATTGGTCTCTGCACCGCCATGTTGGCGGTGCCCTCAATCTGTTGTATGTCCATGCTGGCACAGGACTTCGCTCAGCGATGATGTCTCATGGCCGTATTATCTATGGCTCCAATGACATGGAGGGCTCTATTGGTCAAATGATTATTCAGATGGACGGGCCGAGGCTGCATGATTACGGCAACTATGGCGCGCTTGAAGCGTTCGCCTCCGTTCAAGCGCTTGTGAAGACTGCACGCACCCATGCCAAAACAGGCCGGCATCATCTGCTGGAGAAATACAATGTGCCGCTGGATCATTTGAACTATGATATTCTAGCCAGAGCCTTGGCAGATGAAGATCCATATACGACCGAGCTATTCCTCCAATCGGCTGCTTGCCTCGGCATTGGATTAGCGAACTTCATTAATATGTTCCATCCCGATACGGTTATTCTTGGCGGGGTTCTTATCAATTCCTCCGATCTGTTCTTCCGGATGGCAACAGATATCGCTAGGAACAATATTTTCTATTATCCAGAGTATGAGCCCAAGTTCACGAAAGGGCATCTCAAGGAAGATGCCATTGTGACTGGCTCGGCCATCATGATTCGCAATGCATTTGATCTATAGCTTAATGGGATAGCCATCCACCCAGGATTGGTATCCCATTGCTCTACATTCTATAACATGAAAAGTGGTCCCCGCTCCATAGCCATCCTTCACTTCGTGAACGACAATATATTCGAACCCATTGGACGTAAGCGTACGTTCAAATTCCTCTATTTGGTACAGTCGAAGGGGGACATCCATCAACTCCGTCTTCATGACTTGCCCATCGCGAATGGATTGATTTCACTAACCTCTATTTCGCTTATGTAAGCTTGAAGCTGCTAAGCTCCGCTATTTCCCCCGGCGTCAATTGGAACCGCATAGCATTGCACATTTCGGTCGCATGATGCGGCTTGGATGCGCCAGGAATAGCGAAGACGGTATCGCCATGTGCATGAATGAGCCAATTAAGAGCAATCTGCGTAGGCGTAGCATCGTACAGAGCCGCCAGCTTATCCAATTGTTCGATTAAGGGTCTCGTTCGCTCTAGTGCTGAAGGCTTAAACCCTCCCATCCGCTTACGTATAGGCGACAGTCCTTGCAGCAATGCAGGATTATTATGGAATTTACCGCTTAGAATGCCTTGCTTGAGAGGACTGTAGGCAATAATCGCGATTCCCAGCTCCTGCGCCGTCTCAAGAACGCCATTATGCTCGATCCGCCTGTCTAACAAGCTGTATGGCATCTGATTGGAGGCGAGGCGCAAGCCGTGCTCCCTCAGAGTCCGATCTGCTTCACGCATTTTGTTCGCAGAGAAATTGCTTACCCCAATATGGCGAATCTGCTTCTGGTGCACAAGCTTCGCCATCTGCTTCATCTCACTGGAGGCGGAGGAGAATGAGAATGGCTGATGCACCTGATAGAGGTCAATCGGTCTGCCTTGAAGCTGCTTCTGCCGTTCTGCTATCGTCTTCGGTATATTCGACGCTGCTCGGAGCATTGGCCACCATTTGGTCGCAATCCTCGCTCCATCGCTTATCGAACCCAGCTTGTTAAGTGCCATCGCCAGCACTCTCTCTGATTCCCCGCCTCCATAGACCTCAGCTGTATCGAACCAATTAATGCCGCCTTCCAAGCTGATCTGAATAATCTGTTGTACGAGTGTCTCATCCAGGGAAGCCCAATATTTGCCGACCATGCCTTTGCCGCTGCTGAATTGCCAAGTACCTAGTCCTATCGGAGATAGTTCCAGATCAGTACTGCCTAATTTGCGAAGCTGCATGCAGGGGCCTCCCTCGTTTTTCCATATTTGAATCTATGTCCTTATTGTACTTTTAACATAGCCCAATGTATAGGAGACAGAAATGAGTGAGGACGGTGAGAAAATAAGTATGAAAAATAGTGGTACAGGGTGCTATACCTGTACCACTATTTTTGTTCTGGTCGATGGCACTCCTGGAGACTGCCGCCATTTATTCATTATGAATGAAGCAAGAGCATCACTTGACCAAGCTGCTGATAAAAACTGCGATTGTACATTCTTTTTCTCCACAATCCATCCTTGTTCAGAATTAGCTGCGAAGCTGCATTCTTTTCCTCATCCTATTCCCTAATAGATTCATCGAAGCTCAAATACCTGCATAATCGCAGGTCTCTCTCTCCAATTGGAAGCACATCCGACAATAACTGTATATCCGCATTCTTTTGCTAAGAGCTAACTACTCTTTCGAGACTGCCCATTCACAAGAGATTAATGAGCATTAGTAGCTGCTGGGCTGCTGGCCAATGCCTTTTTCTCCGCTGCTACCCTGATAAGGGTGATTGCCCAGGCAACAAGAGCGATGAGAATAAGATTGATCACATATACCGTTACCGATTCTCCGTTGTAGATCAGCTTCAGATAGCCTTGGATAGCGTTCGGTGCAGGAAGAAAGCTTCCGATATGTCGGTAAAAAGGAGCCAGCATGGATTGCGGAATGATGTTCCCCGCCGTCATTAATTGGATAGGCACAAGCGCTACATTGAACAGTGGCCCTGCATTACCGAACAGAGCGAAGCTCATCTGAGTCACTGCAATGCTGGCTGCGAATACGAGAACATGGTAGCTCCACATAGCTAGGAATGAGCTTGCAACCTCGGTGAACAGCATGGCAGCACCTGTAATAATCAATGGCACGAATACAGCCACTAGAGCAAGCAGAATCTGTCTGCTCCAGAAAATCTCCCATTTGGAATGGTTCCTTTTCATCATCATGGAAGAGATGTTGAACTGAATATTCATCGTCATCATCGCAATATAAGAGATGAAGCCAAGCAGCATAGGAAGCATGGAAGTTGCGAAATCTGCGACTACGTTCAGCTTCACAACATTCGCTTGCACGGCACTGCTCTGCACCTGCTGCCCAAGCTGATCCGTTATTTGCAGCGCCGCTTGCTCCAGCAAAGCTATGGCTACCTCTGAGCCTGCTTGATTCACATAAAAGGTCAGCTCCGCATGTCCTTCACCCATCAATTGTGTAAAGTTCGCAGGAATAGCGATAACCATCGAGTAGTCTCCCTTATCCATGCGAGCCTTTGCTTCCTCCAGCTCAGAAGATACTTCTAATTGAAACGGCGCATTGTCAACGATACCTTGTTGAACGGCCTCTCCTGATGCACCATCTTCATTCACGATAGCAACTTGCAATTGATCAATCCTGTCCGTCGCACCATGGTAACCGGTCATCCAGACGATGACGAAAAATAAAGGAACAAAAATAGCGAATACGAGTCCAATCTTCGTCTGTGTGATTTTCATTAGATCTTTGAACGATTGCTGTAAATTCAATTTCATTCTCCTCCGATTTACATGCATATCACATAGTAGCATATGCATGTATTTAGTTAAAAAAAAAACCTATGCTATGAGTTAGCCTTTAAGATTAAATACACTTAACAAAATAATCCAAAATTCCGATATTATGAGGTAAGGTCCAAATCATACTCAATTTAGTTATAGGAGGAATCCACATGCTTTCTGTTTCATCAGCTAATCATGCAACCCCACATTCTTCTCGAAACACAGAATCTACTTCTAGAACGGATAAAATGATTCAAAATTTAATGAAACAAAAATCAAAAATAAGCGAAGAAATCCAAGCCGTGAGAATCAATGAAAAGCTGGACTCCAAAATCAAGAACCAGCGTATCCAAACCTTGACCTCCAGCATGCAGGAAATCGATGCTCAGATTGCTCAGATTAAGGCTGAAGAAATTCAGGAAAAAACGCGTAAGAAAGAGACGGAACGTGCTCCGCAGCCCGATCAGCAAGATGATATTCACTCGCTTGATTCAGTCATTAAGAATAGCAATACATATGAGCACTTGGGAAAAATGGTTGCCTTACGTGAAAACTTGAAGGGTAAAATTACAACTCTTGAAGGTGGGGTCCGCTTCGATCGCACTATCATGGAGAATGACTCCAACAATGACAGCGGCAAATCTCAAATGCTTGAGAATGCAGAACGCACTGTTTTCAAGATGAAACGTGAAATGGTTCAAGATGTACGATCGCAGCTGATCCAAACGGATATGAAAATTGGCGAATTGCTGAAGGACGTCCAAGAGACTGTATCTTCGGATAACAAGCTACCAAACCACTCGAATGTAGACAAGGTAGAAACAGATACCGAAACCGACAGAAACAAGGCTGCGCATAACAATAAAAATGCGGATGCACCATTAGATCAGCCAGCCCCTGTTCAAACCGAGCGTGCACCAATCGACATTCGAATCTGAAGCTTAGGATAAATTAATAAATATTTTATCTAATACATGAACGAACTGGTTAATCTCATCTTCTGACAAGTGAGCCCTCGCTTTCTCAAGAACAGGCTTCAATACAGGTTCAATCTCATTGACTAAAGCACGCCCCTCTGCAGTCAAATACAGCAGCACGGCTCTGCGATCTGAATTATCTGGCGCACGAACGACCAGCTTTTTTTGCTCCAGCTTATCAATGATTTTGCCTGTGGAAGTCTGATCTCTAGAATTGAGCTCAGCGAGCTTCTTCTGTGATATGCCGTCCTTGAAGCTAAGACGGTGAATCGTCCCATACTGCTCAGGTGTAATATCATAAGCGCTTATGGCTCGGCTAATAGCCTTGCTATAGGCGAGATATGTCCGTGAGAGGATAAACCCTAGAGGGTTTTGTTCAAAATCTAATGTCATCGCGGTTATCCTCCTCTCTCAATATAGTTGCACGTGATATAGTAGCATGTGATATTATATCGACATTATTATGTGCTGTCAATCACTAACACCCCGACGCCTATTCGACATCGGGGTGTTAGACATGTTATGAATATCCGCCGTATCTTTTCTCTTATGGTGTGCCTTGTGTAATAACGCCATTATCAAACTTCCAGACGCCCGGCGAGAACAAATAATTTTGTCCATAGCTGCTGTCCCAATTGTTGTTGCCATCGTTGAAGCAAGCTTCCAATTGCGTTAGCGTTCCGATATTGATCGTTATTGTATTATAGCCAGCCACCTCAGATGTTGGCATAGCAATGCCTGGAATAGCAGTCCAGTTATTATCTGCTTGGCGATAATGGATATAAGGCGTAGCGAATCCTCTCTTGTAGTAAATAGTCACTGTATTGCCTACTGCTGGGTTGGTTGTCACGGACAGCGATTCGCTGGCGGCTGACGTGTTGCCCTTCGCATCATAGGCTTTGACTGCAAAGGAATAGCTTGTGCCGCCACTAAGTCCTGTTGCTGTATAAGAGGCAGTCGAAGTCGAGCCGATCTTCACCCCATTCTGGTAAATATCATAGCCAGTTACTCCAACGTTGTCAGTTGATGCCGACCATGACAATCCAATCGTTGTATCCGTTGCCGTAGTAAGGGTTAGATTGGAAGGCACGCTCGGTGGCTCGCTATCTGGCGCTCCAGCGGTGATGCTGCCATTATCGAATGTCCACACTCCTGCCGAGAACCAATAGTTGGCTCCATTACTACTATCCCAATTGTTATTACCGTCATTGAAGCAGGCCTCTAGCTGCGTTAATGTGCCAATATTGATCGTAATCTTCGCATAACCATTCACCTCTGCTGCTGGCATCAAGACACCTGGAACACTGGTCCAATTGTTATCTGCTTGCCGGTAATGGATATAAGGCGTGTTGAAGCCTTTCTTGTAATAGACCGTGACGCTGTTGCCTGTCGTAGAATTGGTCGTTACAGTTAACGGCACACTTGCCGAAGATTCATTGCCTGATGCGTCATACGCTATCACGGTGAACGAATAAGTCGTATTGCTAGTTAACCCTGTTGCGTTAAAAGAGGTAGAAGCTGTTGTTCCAATCATTACGCCATCCCGGTAAATATCATACCCGCTCACACCGACAGTATCAGTTGACGCAGACCATGACAGTGCAACGCTTGTATCTGTCTTAGCGGACACAGCTACATTCGTTGGAGCAGTTGGCGGTTCATTGTCTGTAATAGGTGGCAGAGCCGGGAAATCACTGATTATCGTTCCGGCATCGAATGTTGATACTCCTATATAGAAATAATAGAGTCTGCCATCATTATCATCCCAATAGCCATTCCCATCACCTATTTTAACCATAACGCCGTTGGTTTCCTGACCTTTGGGAATGATGACCTTGCTATAGCCTGGGAACTCTGACTGCTCCATAGGCAGAGTGCTCCAAAGCTCATCAAATTGACTACGATATTGCACATAAGGTGTTGCATAACCTTGCTTGTAATAGATAATTGCACTATTTGGTGTCGTCGTATTTGTTGTTACAATATTGCTTAGCGGCGACTCATTACCTGCTGTATCAATCATACTGACGGAATAGTTATATACGGTGTTCGCATTCAGAATATCATTGATTAAGGTCGTCTTGGTCGTATTGCCAATCCATGCTCCATTACGGTAGACAATATAAGATTCCACGTCATTATCCGCCGGAGCGTTCCAAGTGAGGCCAATACTGTTCATCATCTCATAAGTAAATTGCAGCCCTGTGGGAGCCGATGCCGAGTAGTCGCCATGCACATTAACATTCATGCTGCTGGAATTAGAACTCGTTACATTAACGTTCACACCTGAAGGTTTCTCTTCCGCGCCATAATATCGATAGCTGTTCGGATTTGTCACAGAAGAGAAGCTGGATCCATTCTGTGATGTAAAATAAGGAGTTGTGAGTGACACCTCTTCCAGATCGACAAGTCGGTGATAGTCATCATAATTGCCCGTCCGGCTGTCATCGATGTGCCAGATCGCTATGCCTCCGGCATAATTCAAGCTGCGGTCATACCCTTCGAGCTGTCTATTCTCCAGGAGGAAATATTGATTAGGGTCCGATGTCGGAATCTGTACAACATTATAGGCTCCCGTACTAATCGATTTCAGCGAATAGGATTGGCTGCTCTCATTGCGAGCAATGGTCGGCGTAACGTATCCAAGCTTTATTTTACTCCAAGCATCCAAGTGCACTGGTGTTGACCCAGCATACTCGTTAACCAGACTTCCCCAGCTTCCATACCCCATCAGACTGTGGATGCCTACACCGCTTGAACTTCCATCGATATCATACAAATCTGGAAGGCCAAGTGTATGTCCAAGCTCATGCGCTAGAATGCCAATCGTCGCTTGATGATCGCCTTGGCGTTCCCCTTGCTGGGTGTAGCTGCCTCCATGCCAGCCTTCGCATAACTGGACTCCATCAAGCACAGGCGCATTTTCTCCAAATAAGCTCGTCTTATGCCCCCATACGGATGGAGTCTGGCTGTCATACGAGGCTTCATAACCCGCTAATATCGTCACGACACGAAGCTCATCATCTTGTATGTATCCATCGCCGTCTGTATCATAGCTAGCCATGTTAATATAGGGATCGGCAGCAGCCAGAGCTTCTGCCGTTATTGTACTCCCAGATTCATGGGCACGATTGAGCGTTACTTTTACAATGCCGTCATTCGTCGTTCCTTTTGTCTCACTCGCAGGAACAAAATTCAGTTGATTGTCCGTGACTTCTTTGAAATAATGTTTGACGCTTTTATTGTTTGTGCCAAAGAAAGTCTGGTGCCACTGGCTATCCGAGTATTGAATGGACATATTCGAGAACTCAACTAGAAGCACCAAAATTTGCTGAGTACCCTTCGTATTCTGGTCAATCACAAGCGCTGGTGCTAGAGGAGCAGTGGAGCTCTTGCCTTCTGAGCTTAGGGGTGACTCCGAATCAGATTTCAATTGCTCGGGATTTTCTTCGATCCACTCCTCCAGTTCTACCTTGTCCACAGTGGATTGCGGCTTCTTATCAAGCCCATATACACTGCCGCCTGGTACAATCCCCTCTTCATTTATCGTGGCATAATTCCAATATCCTTCTGAATCTCTAACGATAATCTCATCTTGTTCCGTTAACGCCCAGTTCAAATGCTCGTCTCCCTGCAGTCTTGCTTCGAACGATTCGCCTGTTGGCTGGTCGAAGGTCTGCATGTCAGGCCGGGCAGGTGCTGCGTTTAGTCGATCTCCTACATACATGCCTGCTGTTAATAGAAACACTACAATAAGTCCGATTCGGTACAGCTTGTTCACCTTATCATTCCTCTCCAATTGTCACCTAGTATTAGTGCAAACGTTTGCGCATTTTGCCCTAATACTAGAATAGCATGCCAATTGCTAGAATAAAATGATTATTTTGGATGGTTAATTAGTAGATCATGACTTATGCAGTTCACGAGATTAACTGGTAATTGTGAGAATCAATGCTTGAATAAACCGGCCACCAAGTCATGAGCAGATTCTTCGGCCAGTATGCGGAAATAAGACTCGCAAAGCGTCGTGCGTCTATGTCAAAATCAATATAGATTCGTTCAGTGCCCTTGTGGTTTCTAGTTCGAACCTGGCAACGAGTTTTGAAGAGTCCGCAAACCATTTCGCCGTGGGTGCAGCTCTCATCATTCGTTTTTTCTTTGTTTACTTGCCACAGGGCGTAAGCTAGAAAGGTCTCGGTAGCGAATAATAATTTCATGTGAGCATGCTGATGCGTTTCTGAAGTCGAGTGGCACTTTCCAAATGCGAAATCTTGCTTGACCATCCGAAAGAACACTTCGATGCGCCAGCGCTTTCTCAGGTGTATCATGACGATTGCTAATGATCATATAGGCTCCTTTGTATACGGCAGGGCCCTCCTCATTTTCTTCTAGAAGGATAATACCACCTTTATCTTCTTTCAATTGAATAGCTGTAATGGCAGCGATTGGCATGAATCGGAATTTTTTTGTTATCTGTCCCTTTCGTCCGATCGCTGTGTACGGGAATTTCAGGTAGACATCGGGTATAGAGACTGCTGTGAGTCCCGTTTTCCCCATAGAAACGAGTGAAGGATACCTCTCCCGAATCAATTGCCGAGCAGAGACGGGGATTTTCGCCCGGAACACGAGACTTTTCGATATAGGGCCGTGTTTCGTTTCGCTTTTATTACCCAGTCATATCCGTGTGATTCTAAGAACGCCATGAATTCTTTTTTCAGATACCACTGATTCATCGCTACCCAGAGACGACACTTCACCGATTCACGAAGCATTAGCAAGAGTTGCTGAGAAAGCTCGTACTTGGTCAAACCGGAATCGTCATCGATCTTCCGCCAGTATCGATAAAGCAGGGGATCCTCCAAGCCATTTTGAAGCACAGCTTGAATAACCACGGCATTCATATACTAACTGTAAACTTTGGAAGAGGAATCGAACAACCAACAAAGAAACGGAAGTTTTTTGGCATAAGGATGTGCAATATGCGTGTCATCCAAATTAATAATATCGCCTTCCCGAAGCATGGTGTCGCTATCGCATTGCAATCTTTCCACACACTTAAGACCGAATGTCAGCCAAGTAAACGGGGTAGTGAGAAATCGGCTTAGTGTATATTGCGCCAGTTTATAGGGCTTGAACATCATTGAAAGTAGCGCATCTTTAGCTGCCAAATGAGACATATGGTTTACTGAAGTACAGTTCGAAACGAGACCGATCATATACATAAAGCAGAGCATCCAAGAAGGTATACCGTTACGTTTCACAATGCCGGACTGCGTTAACAGCAAAGAATAGTCAAACCGATCCCAAAGCGAGCGCAAAACAGGTGTTCCCGCACATTAACCATAATTCAGATCACGAAATTGAGGTTGCTCCAGTGTTTTCTTCACAAAAATCACCTAAAATCCTCTAAGATATACTTGGTTGGATGGGTATTCTTCGTGATTAATGTGGTGATTCGAAAAAGTTAAGAGGTTTTTGGTTATTTTGTTCTCATCTTTATGACTATTGATTGATTACCGAGTTTTGGATTGAACTGCATAAGTCAAATTATTTTAATTAAATGAAACATTCTCCTGTGTGTTAACGTGTTATGGATGAAGGGAGAGGAGCCATTGGGGAGCAAAGAGATAAGTAGTAGAAATGAACACTTAACAATGCTGGTGAACAAGTACTGTGATATGGTGTTGCGCTTGGCGCTAACCCACCTTGGAAATCTGGCGGATGCGCAGGATGTATGTCAAGAGGTATACATCAAACTTTTCATGTATCAGCGTCCCTTTAATGATGCCGAACATGAAAAAGCTTGGATTATACGTGTAACAATAAATACATGTAAAGACGTAATCAGAAGTCCATGGAGAAAATTGTTCTCATCTCATAAGGAGGTACCTCTACCTAATACGCATAAAGAGAGCATGCAGGTCGTGACTTTTGTGCTTGAGCTCCCTCGGAAATACCGGATGGTCATTCATCTCTATTATTATGAGGGCTACAAAACATCCGAGATTTCCGAGCTACTAAACTTGAAAGAGAGCACAGTTCGGACACGACTAAAGCGAGCAAAAGGGCTTCTTAAGGAAAAGATAATGGGAGGGTTTGACGATGACGAATAGAACGAAGTATATAAATGGAATGAATGAAATAAAGGTGGACAATTTACTCAAACAATCAATCATTAACAAATCTGGAATGAATACTTCTATCCTTCACACAGCTCGAACATATAGGGTTGCCATGGTTGCAGTTTCCTGCATGATTATTTTTCTTCTTGCTATTGGAGGACGGTTTGTTCTTCACAATGGAGATCAAGCTAGTCTATCAGGATTATTTAGCGGCTTTGTTGTTACTGCTTATGCGGCAGACGGATCTCCTTTAGTGGTAAAACCGGACATAGACTTCCCACTTGGTCAATATTCTATGATTATGAGCAGTGTACCGGGTTTTCCTATAACGATTGCTTGTAAGGATACAGAGATAATTATTGTCCGATCCTCAGAGGGGCAGCTGTTATTATGGAATCCAGCGGATTCCAAGGTGAAACATCTGGGGAAGCAAGTGACAGTTAGGTCAGGCGATACGATTTACTGGTCTCCATTGGTAGAAGGATATCATTCGCCTACAGTGGCAACTCAGAGTGTACTTCAAATTACTGCTTACAAGGATCATACAAAGCTCGGTAACAGTACAATCGAGATCAAATCTGATGAACACCATAAATACAAAGGAAAACTAACCAACTGACGGAATGTTTAAAGCAATTGAATTATCTCACTTAAGGATATATCCCCTCCTCGAGGAGGAGGATGGATATATACCACTTGTTGCGTTGGCTTCTTCGCTGGTTCAGGTTGTATAACCCTTTCCTTTTTTCACCTTTAATATTATGGTATTAGACTGTAATGTCTGTGTGAAAAAATGGAAAGCAGGACATCCCATGTAGAATTATACCGTATATTGGAGGGGAATTGAACCTGAAGGTCAGCAAACAGATACCGATCGAGATGCGGATTAAGGGGCTCAATTAGTATTCTACGGATGATGCAGTTATAATGCGTTGGTGGATACGAAAACCATATTCCATAGTAGGACGATTGGACAAGGAGAATTTAGCCCGCTAATATGGCCAAACGATTCCGCTCCGTTTTTCCCTGCCCGCGAGGTGATAGTAGAAATAATACCAGAGTAAACAGTAAACAATCGATCAATCGATTAATTAGGAGTTCTTCTCCTAGATGTCCTATAAACTAACGAAAATCAAATCAAGAAACATACAGAGAAAAGTGGCAATTCGTTCAGAACCGAACAAATTGCCACCTACTTAATTTGAGTCATACTTATTGGTTTTAAAATTGAAGCTTTTCAGTGCTTTTTTTAATTATTGGTTCTATTAGCTGGCATGGGGAATTATTGTTCTAATACATGCTTCTTTAGTTCTTCTAATTCTGCCTTATGATTGGAAGTCCATTCATTGAAATCAAGTGTACTTTTAGTTGAGGTTACATTATTTTTATTGTCGCTTAATATTACAAGTGCTTGGAATAAATTTGAATCAACAGATTCAACCTCTTCCAATATAAATGGCATCGCAGGAGTCCCTAGTTCAACGAGTTGGTTTACTTTTTCATCTGTGTTTAAATTATTGTCTGAAGCAATAGATTTTACAGCAGCAGGAATGGTTTTTAAATGTGCTTTCCATTTAGTATTAAATGATTTCGCGGTGTCCCATTGGGTAGATTCTTGTTTTTTTAAGTCTGTCTTGGAGATACGTTCAATAGCAATTGCAATAATATATTCTTGCAAACCATCATTTGGGCTTTGCTCTAATTTCTTTTGTAATATCGGTAGTACTTCATTTCCTAGGAGTACTATTTCGTTGAAATCAGTATTATTTTCGATGTAATCATAAGGATTTGAACTTGTTGAAAGTTCAGTTCTTAACGCGACTTCCTGATTGATTTTCTCGGTAATGGAATTCATTCTGGTATCAATCTGTTGTTCAACTGAGGCACTTACTCCACTTTGTTTCATAAAAAATACCACCATAAAACTACATGCGAATAGTAGCATAAACATCATCACTTTACTTTTCATTATTAATACCTCCTAATTATTGAATAGCCGCTCCGTATCCGGGGTAGATGGGACAAGGCTTTCCTCCCTCCTACTTCGTATGGGGATTTTTAAATTTATTTTTTTAGCATAATGGAAATAATCTCGCATTCTTACGCGAATCAGAAAACCGAGTTGCCCTTCGATCGATTATAAACAAGCGTACTTTTGATTCTCATGACCGGAGGATTCTCGTTAGCATCCATTATTGGCTTTAGTTCTAACCGGACTTCAACTCAGGTTAGAACAGTGTTCGTGATGAATTCTTTAACTGCTACCACTTGTACATGACCTCCGACCGGGACCATTTAATTACGAAAGACTAGCATATTTACGATATGCTGCACCATATGTCCCATTTACTGTATATGGGTCCCAACCCAAACTTTGTAGTCTTTCTGCTGATCCCCACTTTGCATTTGAATAATTTGAGGATCCCACTCGGGCCGTCCCTACTTTAGAAAAATGATTGATACTAGAAGAAGTACCGTAGGAAACTATAGCATAGTCACCGGGAGTGGTACTACCATAAGCTGAACTAATTGTATAGCCTTGTCCAGATAAATAAGTATCTACTTGAGAGGATGTTGGATTGCCGCTCCATGGCCATACCCAGCTTGAATGGTTACCTAGTGCGTATGCCAGGCAGTTATAATTAGGAGTTGCATCGGCTAACCAAGCGTAATTACCTGCAGTTTTTAACTCAGCGTTCAGAATAGTTGCAGGTGTAGTAATCCCCGCGAAAGCTGTTGTTGCACCGCCAACAATTGCAGTTGTAGCAATTATGACCGAGATTAATCCTTTCTTTACCTTTAAACTCTTAAACATTCCCAAAATTATCATCTCCCTAATAGAAATATGAAACTATTTACTATAATATTTTAATAGTTATCATATGTAAAATATTAATTAAATTGGGAGTTTTATACACGACTAATTCATGAACATGACTTATGCAGTTCACGAGATTAACTGGTAATTGTGAGAATCTATGCTTGAATAAACGGGCCACCAAGTCATGAGCAGATTCTTCGGCCAGTATGCGGAAATAAGACTTGCAAAGCGCCGTGCGTCTATGTCAAAATCGATATAGATTCGTTCAATGCCCTTGTGGTTTCTGGTTCGAACCTGGCAACGAGTTTTGAAGAGTCCGCAAACCATTTCGCCGTGGGTGCAGCTCTCATCATTCGTTTTTTCTTTGTTTACTTGCCACAGGGCGTAAGCTAGGAGGGTTTCGGTCGCGAATAATAATTCCATGTGAGCATGCTGATGAGCTTCTGAAGTCGAGTGGCACTTTCCAAATGCGAGATCTTGCTTGGCCATCCGAAAGAACACTTCGATGCGCCAGCGCTTTCCATAGACTTCAAGCGCTTTCTCAGGTACATCATGACGATTGCTAATAATCAGATAGGCTCCTTTGTATACGGCAGGGCTCTCCTCATTTTCTTCTAGAAGGACAATACCATCTTCATCTTCTTTCAATCGAATAGCTGTAATGGCAGCGATTGGCGCGAATTGGAATTTTTTCGTTGCCTGGCCCTTTCGTCCGATCGCTGTGTACGGGAATTTCATATAGACATCGGGTATGGAGACGGCTGTGAGTCCCGTTTTCCCCGTAGAAACGAGTGAAGGATACATCTCCCAAATCAATTGCCGAGCAGAGACGGGAATGTAACGATCTCTTCGCCTGGAACACGAGACTTTTCGATATAGGGCCGTGTTTCGTTTTGCTTTTGTTACCCAGTCATATCCGTGTAATTCTAAGAACGCCATGAATTCTTTTTTCAGATACCACCGATCCATCGCTACCCAGAGACGACACTTCACCGATTCACGAAGCATCAACAAGAGCTGCTGAGAAAGCTCGTATTTGGTCAACCCGGAATCGTCATCGGTCTTCCGCCAGTATCGATAAAGCAAGGGATACTCCAAGCCATTTTGAAGCACAGCTTGAATAACCACGGCATTCATACACCAACTGTAAACCTTGGAAGAGGAATCGAACAACCAGCAAAGAAACGGAAGTTTTTTGGCATAAGGGTGTGCAACATGCGTGTCATCCAAATTAATAATATCGCCTTCCCGAAGCATGGTGTCGCTATCGCATTGCAATCTTTCCACACGCCTAAGACCTAATGTCAGCCAAGCGAACGGGGTAGTGAGAAATCGGCTTAGTGTATACTGCGCCAGCTTGTAGGGCTTGAACATCATGGAAAGCAGCGCATCTTTAGCTGCCAAATGAGACATCTGGTTTACTGAAGTACAGTTCGAAACGAGACCGATCATATACATAAAGCAGAGCATCCAAGAAGGTACACCGTTACGTTTCACAATGCCGGACTGCGTTAACAGCAAAGAATAATCAAATCGATCCCAAAGCGAACGCAAAACAGGTGCTCCTGCACATTGACCTTGATTCAGATCGCGAAATTGAGGTTGCTCCAGAGTTTCCTTCATAAAAATCACCTAAAATCCTCTAAGATATACCTAGTTGGAAAGGTATTCTTCGTGATTATTCTGGTGATTCGAAAAAGTCAAGAGGTTCTCGGTTATTTTGTTCACATCTTTATGACTTTTGATTGACTACCGAGTTTTGGGTTGAACTGCATAAGTCATGAGTAGATTTCATGAAGGTCTGCGTCCGTACACAGAACAATGATGTTCTGTGATGACCTCCATAAACAAGGAAGCACTCCATAAAGTGTAAAGATTCCCCATGGAATCCTCACTTTATGAAGTGCTGGAATATTAACTTTCGAGTATCGCGCTGCTTATCATATCCTTGCGTCGATATACGCTTAGGATCAAGCCAATTGCGGCAAACTCAAAGATCGTATTGATTCCGGAATAGCCGATAAAAGGAAGCGAGATACCCGATATCGGCAGCCATCCAACTGACATCGCAAGGTTCCAAATCCACTGAATACCGATGATGCCGAGCAGACCGATAACAATGGCTTTGGCATGCGAATCCTTCAGCTTAGTAACCATGCCGATCATTCGGCTGATTAGCAGCAGTGTGAAGCCGACAATCACGACTCCTGTCACCCATCCGAAGCTGTATATAGAGTAAGTAAATATCATCTCATTATAAATATAAGGCAGAGAATCGTTCTTCACCCCTATTCCTTGGCCCCACATGCCGGCAGCTCGAATAGCTTCTATTGAATTGTTAAGCTGGTAATTCACATCTCGTGAAGCGCCAGAACGATCAAAGAAAGCAATAATTCTGCTAGAAACGTATTGATAATAGGGATTCCGGAATATCCATATTCCTATAGGAACCATAGCAGCCACGGTCGCTGCCAGTACGCCCCATTTTCTACCTACGACCAAGAGCATAATCACCAGTACGAAGCCATAGATCGCTAATGATACAAAACTTCGAACAGACAATAGGAGTAGTCCAGGAATAACAGCATAGATTGCGATTTCTCTGACTAGCTCTACGATTGTGCGCAGCCAATGGTTGGATACAGATTTCTTATCCGTGAGCATTCCAGCATAAGCGAGTATGAACAAATAAATAGCCATCCACACGGCATTGAAAGTAATCGGTCCAATCTGCAGCCAGCCGCGTACGCCATTCACAGATAAGTCTTCAACATGCGTCATGAATAGAAGAATAATCGCCGCGCCATACAAGTACCAGGAATACTTCTTCAAAATTCGATAATCCATATAGTACAGAGCAACCATAACAACCAAACCAATCGCCGAATACGCCATTTTTTTAGCAAACAGTAAGTTCTGATCACCCATTGCCATTTGTACCGAATACATCACAATGAAGCCAATCGCTAGGAATACGGTCAACAAAGCGATCAGTCCCCACTCCACTCTCGGCTTATGTGCCGCATGCAGCTGTCTCCCGATCTGCTCCGGATCACCCATCTGCTGGATCGCCCACTCTATGGCCTCATCTTCAGTTAAGCTGCGCTCTTCCAGTCTCTCCTCCACAAGCTCCTCTAGATGATTAATGATCTCATGGCGTATGTCCTCATGGACATCCTTCGCTCTAATAGGAACACACACTTGCTTCAAATATTGCTTAACCTTCTCATTGTGAACGATGCTTAGACACATAATTAGGCTTGTCCCTCCCCTATTACGCGGTCTACCGTAGTCCGGAACAGCGACCACTCCCGCTTCTTATCCGCAAGCTGAAGGCGCCCTTGCTCGGTAATGCGATAATATTTGCGTTTGCGCCCACCCTCTTCATTCCAATAGGACTCTACCATATGCTCGACCTCGAGGGTGTGCAGAATAGGGTATAGGGTCCCCTCTTTGAAAGTAAACACGCCGCCTGAGCTTAGCTCTATTTCTTTCGTCATTTCATAGCCATACATTTCCTTCCGCTCCAGCAGCGTCAGAATTAAGATGACCGTACTGCCCTTCATCAGCTCTTTATTAATGGCCATTTGATCTTTACCTCCTCCTCTCAAAATAACAGAATACATCGTATATCTATGTATTGAATATCTAGGTATTAGTATAGAAGCATTTCCCTATTTTTTCAAGCATGAAAAAGGCCCTCTCTAAGGTTTGCTAACCGTTCGAGACAGCCTATATCTAAGCGTCAATCTTTGTTCATCGGATATATCCCGGATTTTCGTATTCCGCACCTTGTGCTCGGCTTGAATCGACCTTATTCCGCCGCAATTGCTGCACGCGCGGCAATACGCGATGTAATAATCTCATGGCTCTCATGAATCGCATCTGGCTCACAGGCCGCCTTAAGCTCGTATACCTTAACTGGCGCTTTCGCGATTATGTCGAGGAAGGAATCAAAGAACTCATTGTCTTTGCTGTGTACATACGGACACCAGTGATCCGATAAGCCAATCGTTTCGTGAATATGAACGCCAACGATGTCATCAATCATAGCATTCGCTTCCTTCACATTGTCATATAAGCCCATCCGATCCATCATCATGCCATGTCCGATATCGTACCACAGACCGACAGGAGCCCCTTTCATACCATCAATGACCGTCTTAGCCTCTTGCAGCGTCGGCATTTGATAACAGCGGGAGCGTGTCTCAATACCGAAGTTCACCTTGAACCCCTGCTTCTCAGTCCGCTCGCATACCTCCTCCAAGCTTTCTCGAATACGCGTTAAGTAATGCTCGCTGAGTGATTCCCGGCGCTCCAGCATTTCCCGCCATAGCTGCTGGTAAGCAGCTGAACCTGCTCCCTGCTCTTTATATATCCCTTTTAGCTCTTCATCTATGTTATAAGGAAACGGCGCCTCACCTGGATGAACAACGACAGCCTTCGCTCCGTAACGATGCGCATATTCTGCTGATAGGACTAGCAGGTCTATCGCTTTGTTCCGTCTGCCCTCATCATCAAAGCCTAGCAGCACAGAGTCCGTACCATAATCCGGATCTGGGACATGCGGGAACGTATTATGCACACTGGAAATGCCGATTTCACCGCGTTCTATCATCGGTTCTATCGTCGTAAGAAGCTCATTCGTCACATTATAATTGAGCTCTACATATTGAAAGCCGAGGGTCTTAATCTCCTCGATCATGTCACTTCCCGTCTTATGCCGCTTAATATTCCAGCAAGTCGAGAAAGAATATTCCCCTTTAGTTGTCATATCTATCAGCCTCCTATTCTCTTTCCTACTATAAAATATGGAAAGAGGCCTGTCCATAAGGCCATGGTTCTCCCTTATCTTAATAGAACCTTGCATTACATCGCCGATATTCATCGCTTGTCGTCCCAATGTGTCGATAAATACTTGATTCCTGTAAGCAAGCTATGACAAACATTGCACAGCTTGTCTGCTAACATAATAGTTGTGTTTCGGAAGACAACAAATAATAGGAGCGATACAATGCAGACCATCTCGAACCAAAATTTCAGCAACGAAACAATCGGGTTTGACGGATTTAGCTTCATCAGCTGCACCTTTACCAATTGTGTCATCATTATAACGAGCTTGGAATTTGATTTCCAGCAATGTTCTTTCTATGATTCAGCTATCCATGTCAACCCTAACCTGCCTATCTTTGAAATCTCGCACCGCCTCTCTCAATCATCCTATGATTCAAGTACGAATTGCTTCAGAGATAACTATGAATATCCTAGAACCGTAGTCCAATTGCCTGTCACTGCTAACAACTAATAAGAAATAAGATAATAAACGAAGGGGGTATCCCAAAGGTCCAATGACCTCTGAGATACCCCATTTTAATTAAGGAATATATTGTTGGATGATTCTTATGATCTGACCATCTTCCACAGTGAAGTGATACGGGAAGTCTCTTAGATTGAAGCCATCATCCTCGTTCAGGATAGAAATAAATTTGTCCAGTGTAATGGGTTCATTCCAGACGATGTCCGCCTCATTGATATTTCCTGTGCGGTTGTAGATCTGCATCAGCACTTGAACATGATCCGCTACTGGCAGCTCACTTAGCTCTGTGTCGTCATTGACGATGTAATAGCCATCCGGTGGACCGTCCAGCTCTAAATCACCCTCATGCGTAAGGAACTGCTCCGTCGCTTGCTCCCCCTCATACCAGTTAATCTCGTCATAGGTTATCACATACTTGCCATTCTTCTCTATAATATCGCCCTCTATATATGCCGTCTTCAGATCATCTGACTTCGGTACTGGCGCGTAATCTCGGCCTCCTGCAATGGTAAAGCTGACTGCTGTCAAGCAAGCTATCGCTACCATAATTCCAATCGTTGTTAATTTTCTGGTCAACCTATTCAGCCCCCTTACTTAGATGTATATCATGTTTGCTCTTCTTATATGATATAACGTCATAAGCTAGCTTAAAGTTACAAAATAGAAACAAGACCAAAAATTTATTTTCTTCTTGTCAATTAACCTTCACGTCTTGGATTGAATCAATAATGCTAGATGATTTTTACGATACTGCGCAGGTGTCTGCCCCATCATTTTCTTGAAAACAGCATTGAAGGAATCAACGTCACGGTACCCTACAAGAGCAGCAATGCTGCTTATCTTCTGCTCGGATATTCGCAGCCATTCGCAGCTCTTGCTGACCCGTGCATGCTGCAGGAATGAGCCAAATGACTGTCCGGTCTGACGATAGAACATCCGCTGCAGATGTCTCGTACTCCACCTGGAAATCGCAGCAAGATCAGACAAGGTAATCGTCTCCATCAGATTGTGTTCCACATACTGAATGACTTGATCGAAGCTCGCGAATTGTGCAGAAGATTTGCTTGATTCGACATGCTGCTGACGATAGATATGAACAATTAATTGACATAACAAGGTGTGCAGCAACGTCTTTGTACCTATCTGAGGAACAGCTATTTCCCGAAAAAGCTTTTGCATCAAGCTCTCAATAGAACCACCATGGTCAATCAGCGAGAGATACGGTACAGCTCTGCTTCCAAGCCCAGTCAGAAATTCAACAATCGGAGGATCCTGCAGGATAATCTCCAATTGATTGACCATATAGGCATCGAATAGACAATTATAAACAAAAAGTCCCATAGAATCAGGCGAGGTCGGACGAAATACATGGGGAACCCCTATCGGAATAACAAAGAAACATCCTTTACTAACGGGAATCGTCTCGCTGCCAATATGATGATAGCCTTTACCCTCAGCGACATAGCAGAACTCCATATAATCATGCTCATGGAATGGAACTGTGAAGTCCTCTGTGTAGCGATTCACGAATAGATGAAGGCTCTCTTGTAAGAAAGCTTCGCCTTTGAATAATTGAGATGTCTGGTTCACGATAGCCCTCTTCTCCATAAATATGTCTTTATTACAGGGTTATTTGGTCCTTACTCTCGGGTGTTCAACGCAAGCCCCTAGCTATAATTATAGTGTAACCATCAGAATAGCGTAAACATAAATCAATCTAGGAGGTTAGCTCTTCGAATGAATATTACTCAATTGCTGGTTCAATATTTACATAACCCACTCGGAATAGAAAACCCACACCCCGTGCTCAGCTATACTCTTGAGTCCGATCAGCAGAATCAGTCACAGAGTGCCTATCATATCTTGGTAGCATCAACGGCTGCGTTATTGCATGCTAACATTGGGGACTTATGGGATTCAGGTAAAGTCGTTCATCCGAATAATTATGCTATCGAATATGCTGGTGTACCACTTGCATCAAGGCAAGAAGCTTGGTGGAAGGTTAAGGTTTGGGACACGCAGGATATTGAATCCGAGTGGAGCAGCATGGCTTCATGGGAGATGGGGCTGCTTAACGAGGAGGATTGGACAGCAGCTTGGATTGGGCAAGGCGATTGGGGCGAATACAACAAATCAGCAGCACCTGATGTAGCCATTGACTTTCATGTGCCGGACTATAATCATATGGTAAAAGCTCGCGCTTATATTAGCGGTTTGGGCTTATTCCAAGCTAGTCTGAACGGACAGCGTTTAGATGATGCTTTTTATAACCCGGGTGAGAGCGACTTCTCTAGGACCGTATATTATGTCACGTACGACGTCACTCCATTACTGAGAGATGGCTCCAATGCGATCGGAATTAGAATCGGCAATGGGCAATATGTGAACTTCATCGTTAATCCCGTTATGATGCTGGATGCTGCTACCGGAGCGCCGGAGCATAGATATCAGAAAAACGACGGAGGGTATGTAAGAAAAGGCATTTATGGGGATAAAAAAACGATAGCCCAGATTGAGGTGACTTATGCAGACGGTCGAACGGAAATTGTAGCGGCTACGGACGACAAGTGGAAGTTAACTGACAGTCCTATCACGTTCAATGACTGGTATGGCGGCGAGGATTACGATGGAACTATGGAGGTTGAAGGCTGGGACAAGCCTGGCACCAACCGAACGAGCTGGATGAATGCAGAGGTGATGAAGAAGCCTCTAGGGCGATTAAAAGGGAGGGCCTTCAAGCCTGTTAAGATCATGGAGAAATTCCCAGCCGTGTCCGTAACTAAGCTGGCTAACGGCAATCTGCTGGTCGATATGGGCAGAAACGTAGCTGGATTCCCTGAGCTCGTGCTGCGGGACATGACGGCGGCCGATAGAGGCAGCACAATTCGCATGTATCCAGCTGAGATGCTGAAGTCAGACGGATCTGGCGTTGATCAGTCTTCTTGTACACAGAGCTGGTCTGAGAAATATCATTGTCAGATTGCGAACAGTTATAGGGTTAAAGGTACCGGGGACGAAACGTGGCATCCTACCTTTTGCTATCAAGGATTTCGGTATGTGGAGGTTACGGGATTTCACTGGGAGGCTAGCGTACGGAATTTCAATTGCTGCGTGCTAAGAGCTGCCAATGAGAAGACTGGCGCTTTTGAAACCTCTAATCCTGTATTGAATCAAATTAATGACATAACGGAGCATGCGATTGAGAGCAATATGTTCTTCTCCTTCACAGATTGTCCGCAGATTGAGAAATTAGGCTGGCTAGAGACCTCTCACCTTATGTTCCGCTCCATATCGGCAGGCTATGATATCCGTTCATGGATTCCGAAGATTGCACAAGATATGATCGATGCGCAGACAGACAGCACGGATATTCAGAATGGCGATCCCGAAGGCTTGGGCTACATCCCTGCTATTGCTCCTGAATATCAGCGTATTGTCGGCTTGCATAGAGATCCCAATTGGGGTGGTGCCTGTATTCTAACGCCTTGGGAGTATTATCAGGTTTATGGTGATATTGCTGTGCTTAAGAGCGCATATTCCACGATGACAAGCTATCTGTCTTATCTAGATACCCATGTGGAGAACGGTCTATTGCATAACTATGCGCAGATGGGAGATTGGGGACAGTTAAACGAACAGACGCCTATCGCGCTAGTTGAGAATTGTGCTTACTATTATTTGCTGAGCACGATGACGAGCATTGCTTCATTAATCGGGCATGAAGAAGATGCAGAGAAGTTCTCCTCTCAGGCTGCTCTTGTCCAGAATCGTTTCCATAGCAGCAAGATATGTTATCAGCCTGATACGAAGCGTTATGGGAACTCCAGTCAAGCGAGCTACGGATGTGTGCTGTTCAGTGGAATTATTTTAGAAGAAAATAAAAAAGGTGCGATTGAAAAGCTAATAGAAGCTGTTCAACTACGCGATAACCACTTATCCTCGGGCGAGGTCGGCTTGAAACAGGTCTTTGCCTCGCTTGGTGCTTACAAGCGCAATGAAATTGTCTATCACATGGTGATGAATGATACGCAGCCTAGTTATAAATTTTTCGTTGATCATGGGCTGACGACATTGCCAGAGTATTGGAATTATGAGGAGCTGTGGCTGGGTACGATGGTACGTTCGCGGAATCACGCGATGATGGGACATGTGAAGGAGTGGCTTACTAGTCATGTCCTTGGAATTAGAGTGGCTGCCCCAGGTTACAGGCATTTGATAATAGAGCCGGGGTTAACTGCAATAATCGAAAAGGCAGCAGGAACAGTAACCAGTCCGTATGGTGCCATTCGCATGGCGTATACCCGTTATGGCATGGGACTCAGCCTAGAAGTCAATATACCGGTAGGAACGACAGCCGCAATCGGAATGCCCTACATGGGTGCGGGAATATTATCTGAGAATTGTCACCAGTATACTGTAGAAAGACGAGATCAGACGTATTGGATTCAGAACGTCGGCTCCGGAAGTTACCATTTTACGATAAGCTGATTACTTTCTTGTAGTGCTCATCAATAACAAGAATCACAATCTGAACACTAGTCATAAGGGAAGCCATCTGTAAAGACTGAATAATAGGTGCACCAACGAAATAATACATCACAAGCCAAATGGCAAGAAAATAACTGCCTTTCTCTAGAGCTATTCTAAACATAGCATTAAGCCTCCCATCTAATGCGTTATCTACCAGCTTTCATTTGATAAGCTTTAAGATGACATAAGCCGAAATAAAAGAGATTTGAACAGAAATGACGATTGCTAGGATGACTAGTGCGCCACTATCTCCTTCAACCTTTAGAACAACAGCTAACACAACAAAGAGCACTGTTGCAAGCAGAATCTCACCAATGAAAAGGGCAAACAGCCTGAAGGCGCTCAACCTCTTTGAGTTTTTCAACATGCTCTCACCTCATATTCATTCGTTATATATGATACCAACAACAAGAAACGCCAGCATGGAGCTCTTGCAAAAGAAAACTTTTGCCAATGACCTCTCATGCTGACGTTCCTTATCCTTGCTGAGTATTAGAACCAATGCCATGAAGAAAGACTTCTATGGATCTCCGCGACAGCTGGAGCGCTTCCCCCTCGGTCAGCTTCCGGCACATCTCGCCAAGCCCCAGAACCAGACTCTCAAGAATTCGAGCTAACAGCTCCGCGTTATCTGACTTGAACTCCCCTGAATCCATTCCCTGCTGCAGCAAATTCTGATTGAACTTAATATGCTCAGCCTTCATGCTCGATACTCGCTCCTGGACGTCGCTGTCCACCCACTTGTTGTTATCAAAAAACTCATCTGCCGCTCTTGTTAGTGGATGGTTCAGATCACTTATAACCAGATGTTCAGCGAATCCGTACAGCTTGTCGGTTACGGTTGGGAAGAGATGCTGCTTCAGCGCCCATTGCTCCTCCCACTCCCGATTCCATTCATCTAATAAATAGAGGAACAGCCCCTCTTTGCTTTTGAAATGATAATATATATTTCCTTTGCTGCTCCCTGTTGCCGCTACAATATCCTCAATAGAAGTTGCCGCATAGCCTTTCTGCACGAAGAGAGCACGTGCGCTGTCAGCAACCCGCTTCTTCGTCTGCTCACTTTGCAGTTGTTTCTTATTCACTAACTTCACTCCGATACTGGCATTTATCTATATTATAAATGAGTATTCTGCTTGGCGGGAGTTTTTTTATAATTTCTACTCCAAATAATAGTGACAATTAAGCAAATAAATAGCACAACAGCTGCAAAAATATACGGTAAATCCACATTAATATCGAACAGCATTCCTGCTACCAAGGGGCCAATAATGTTGCCGAGACTTGTATAGGATGAATTCATTCCCGCTACAAACCCTTGATCCTCCCCTGCCAGCCTCGATAAAAAGGTACTGATTGTTGGACGCAATATGTCTGTCGCGAGGAAAATAATAAAGGTAACCGCCATAATCATCCAATAGCTGTGAACGAAAATGGTAAGATAAATGAACAGTCCCGCGAAAGCCAGACAGGTAAGAATAACTCTTTGCTCGCCGAACTTGTTCAATAACGCACCGAACACGGTTACTTGAACGAGAGCGCCTAATACGGTACCGAATGTAATGATAATGGCAATATCTTTGGGGGAGAAGCCATGCTTATGATCAACATATAGACTGAATACGGTCTCGAAGTTGGCTAAGCCAAATGCAAGTACGAATACGATAACGAGTCCGATAAAATATGGCGCTTTATAGGATTTGATGAACTGCTTCACCATCCCATTCCCCTTTTCGAACAATGGGCTGCTGCTTCTAGCTTTCAGCTGCTGTTCTTTACTTAGCGATTCCGGCAGAATGGCTATCGTAATGAGACCACCAATAGCTGCCGCCACAGCCGCTGTGAAGAATGGCACTCGAATCCCGAAGTCTGCGATGAAGCCGCCTATGCCAGGTCCGATGATAAAGCCCGATGAGATCGCTGCTGATAAGAAGCCCATCCCTTTTGCTCTTTCTTCCTTGGACGTGATATCGGCAACATAGGCCATTATGGATGGCGTTATGAAGGCTGCGCCGATCCCTCCTAGCAGTCTCCCGACGAGGAGCACCAGCAAGGAATCCGCAAGCCCGAATATTAGTTCAGATAAGGCAAATATGAATAAGCCTATAATGATCATTTTCTTTCTTCCGAATCGATCCGACAATCTTCCAGCCATCGGTGAGAACAAAAATTGTGTTACAGAGAAGGCCGCTACGAGAAACCCTAGTGCTCCTCCGCTTAGTCCCAGTTCATTCATAAACGCAGGCATGACGGGGATAACTAGTCCGATACCTACAAAGGCTATGAAGATGTTGAACATGAGCAGCAGCATAGCACCTTTATTTCTTGTTAATAATGACATGATGAAATTTTCTCCTAATCCATAAAGTTGAGAGCAAGATGAATAATTCTAGAATACTGAACGTTCGTTATATTTAATACATTGAGGTTGCCCTCCGTTTCTCTCATCTATACTGCCCACTAATAATACTGAACGTTCGTTCTGTAATATTAGCAGGTTTTCTACAGGAGTACAATAGTTTGGATTGTTGACTTTTCGTAACTGACCTCAGGTCATTACTGCTCCACTATCCACCATGCGCATACAAAAAAAATTGCAGCTCATCAATAGAAGCTGCAATTTCACCATCACTCTTACCCCTCGAAACCGATCAAACGAACGGAACCGTCCTTGTTGCCAATAATGACTTGATCCGCCATACCGGTAAACAATCCATTCTCCACTACGCCTGGAATTTGATTCAGGGCCAGATTCATCTGTGCAGGGTACTTAACATCCCCGAAATAACAATCGATAATGTAGTTCCCGTTATCCGTTACATATGGCTTGCCTTCAGCCATTCTCTGCTCTGTACGGCAAGGATACAACTTCTCTATTTGCTTCTGCGTCATCTGCCAACCGAACTGCACCACTTCGACTGGAAGCGGGAACTTTCCTAAGTGGTCGACGTACTTACTCTCATCTGCAACAACTACAAATCGGCGTGAAATAGAAGCCACCATTTTCTCTCTAAGAAGCGCTCCTCCTCCGCCTTTGATAAGCTCTAGCCTTGAATTCACTTCATCCGCACCATCAATCGTAAGATCGATTTCATCAATTTCATCTAATCCAACTAAAGGAATACCCAAGCTTAGCGCCAGCTTCTCCGTCTGAATGGAAGTAGGAACACCTCGGAAAGTAAGACCTTCTTTGCTCAATTGACCTAACTTCATAATCGTCCAGTAGACTGTAGAGCCAGTGCCTAGACCTACGATCATATGGTCTTGTACGAGCTGTGCCGCTTGTTCTCCTGCTGCTTGTTTGCCGTCCATGAATGTTCGCCCGCCTTATAAGTTGTATAAATAGTTACCTCGGCATCGTTAGCGTGAACGAGCCCACATCTATTGTAGTCTTAGGCTTCAAGTAATTCAATACACAATAGCACCTGACTCTACCGAACTGTCTATCGCCTGCTAACAGCATTAACGATGTGCCTCATACTGATTCGGCTTGCTCATGAGTTGAATTTGTTCATATTCCTCCGAGGTTAGCGACGGAGCTTCTCCTGCTTCAATGTTGCTGATAAGCTGCTCCAGCGAGCTCGCCCCAGGAATCGCTACAGCCACTGCTGGATGAGTCAGAGCATAACGAATCGCAAGCTTGGACAAGCTTCTCCTCTCGCTCTCACCACTCAGCTCAATCAGACTCCTATGCAGCTCGATAAGCTCCTCGCTGCTGTAGTTCAAATACCCTTTGTCCGCTCTCTCGTAGCCATGATCTGTCAGAATGCCTTTGGCGACTGGACCGCGTGCAATAAGGCTGATCCCCTTCTCTGCAAGCAGGGGCAGCACCGTCTCCTCGGATCGTCTATCCAGTATGCTGTATTGACTCATTACACTAACTATATTCGAACGCTGTGCGTATTCACGAATCACATTCGGACGTATCGAGGAAATCCCATAATAGCGAATGACGCCTTCTCTCTTCAGCTCCTCAAAAGCTTCGATTGTCTCATCAATCGGATCTTCAAGTGTCCCTCCATGTAGCTGATACAAGTCAATATAATCGGTTTGCAGACGCTCGAGGCTTTCTTTTACCGCTGATTTGATATAGCTCTTGGAGGGGTCCCACGTCCAGCCATCCTTGCCAGCAATAGTTCGATTGCCTACTTTTGTCGCCACAATGATCTCTGACCTGCGCCCTTTCATAGCTTCCCCTACGATTCTTTCATTGTTGCCATTATCGTACAGATCTGCTGTATCCAAAAAGTTGATGCCCTTATCTAGAGCTTCATGAATAAGTCCAATAGCCTTCGCTCTATCCGTTCCAAGTGACATACAGCCGAGTCCGATTTCACTAATGTGCAGGTCTGAATGGCCGAGCTGATTTTTCAACATGACTTCACTCCCTTTGTTCATCTATTCCAGTTGGTGTAGGCTTGTCTATTAAATATACGCCAATCCTGCTGCGAGAAGCTAGTGCCATCCAACTTACTGCTGTGCATGTGAACATGCCTAACGTATTATCCAAAATAAAAAGCACCGCTAAGGGTGCTTGCTCTTAATCGACTATAGAAATCTTAAAGGCACTAATATCTGATCTTTTCAAGCTGACGCAATGCTTATTGTCAGCAGATGTCAGATGGAGTGCAATAATATCTTCTCCCTGGAGGGTATGCGGATTAAAGATCAGATCAAATAGCTTTTCATGATATTCTTCAAAGGAATCGGGACTTTCTCGGCGGATTTCTACAACAGCTCCGCTCTTCATGTAATACACTTCATCGTACAAAATAGTGCTCACCCCCTTATTCGACAAATTATACCTAAATTCTGACATTTCATCTATGAGCACAACGAACTAGTCCCTCCGCCTTGTACATCCATATGAACGTTACTATGCAGCAGGATCGTATGATTATTAAGCATGATCGTTACTTCTTATTGCCGGCAAGTCCCTATATACTATAGCTCTAATGCACAGCTGCATGACATTCACACATCGTGACAAGGGGGACACTCTTAATGAATTCAATACATAAGCTGGATGTACAAATGTCTTGGTGGGGAATGACCTCATTAGGAGACAATGGCAGGCTATGGACAGCCGAGGAGAAGGTTAGACAGATAGCAGAGGCAGGCTTCAACGGCATTAACGGCTTCACACCAGCCCCCGAGACTGCCGAGAGCTGGAAAAAGCTTTTGGAGTCATACGGCTTAACCTTCAGTGTCAACGCCTTTCCGAAGACCCCCAGCGATATGGAGCAGGCTCTCCTTGCTGCCAAGCAATGCGGATCTATCAGTTATATCAATACGCAGGTTATGACCCCCTTCTTAACAGGAGAGGCCGCAGTAACGCTATTGCAGGAAATCAACCTCTTGTCCGAGCAATACGACATGCCAGTGTATGTGGAGACGCACCGTGGAACGATTACGCAGGATTTAATTCGAACCGTGCAGTATGTCAAGCAGCTAGCTAAGCTGAAGCTAACGATCGATTTCTCTCATTATGTTGTTGCAGGTGAAATGCATACGGTCTCCGATGAAGCAGAGGAGCACTTGCAGCTCCTGCTTGCACGTACCTCAAGCATTCATACGAGGGTGTCGAATGGTGAGCAGATCCAGGTTGATATCGGAGAATATGGCGAGCATTCCATGGTCCCTCTGTATAGACGCTGGTGGAAGGCTGGTATGCGACAATGGATGCAGCAGTCCGAACCCGGAAGCACCTTGCCTGTCGTTATTGAGCTAGGCCCGCCAGGTTACGCCATAACAACCGATGAATCCGCGGCACGCTCTAACGAAATCAGTGATCGCTGGCAGCAATCGCTGCTGTTCCAGCGGATGATTCGCTCGATCGGGAATGAGCTGACTGAGGAATACTCCGTTATATGAACGCTTACGTGAAGGCAGCTAATCGATTGCGATTAGCTGCCCTCTCCATCATAATTGAATGTTAAGGCGTCCACGAAGTTAAGCTATTGGGCCTGTTGTTAGACTCATACCAATGATAAAAACTTTCAAGATTACGTACATGGCCATCCAGAACGGACTGATAGATGTAAATGGAGGGATACTTCTCTCCGCGCAGCATCAGCGCTTCTTTGATTTCGATAATGGCTTCACGAGTCTCTACAGTAAGAGCATTTAACATGGGAGTCAGGAAATCTCTAGCGGTAGGGCCTGGATGGTTATCGGCTAGTAGCCACATATCTATTTTCCAAAGAGCATCTGAATGCAGGTACTTGATTTGAAAATATAGCCCCTGGTCGGCAGTGTCCATTGCGTTTTTGAATTTTATTTCTTTAATGTTAGGCAGCCTCGAGATAGCTGTAAGGATTGCAAAACCATCTTCAGCTTTCGGTTCATCACAGTAAACCTCAATATCGATGTCGGGGTTCACAACTAATCCGTATGCAGCTGCCCCTACGACAATGGGTGAACCTATTTGAGCTAATCGACTCAATAGCTGAAGTTCCTGCAAGATCACTTTTGCTTCTTCCAGCCGTTTGTCAGCGCGGTCATTACTGGTTTCCATTCCATTCCCCCACTATCATAATGTTTAATCCTCCACATAGTAGCTGCGTACGACGATATCCTGATCATAGTTGCCGAAGCCTTTGCCATACAGCGTTAGTCCGCCACGGCCGCGGGCAGTATCCTCAGCACTGATGCGCAGAGTCCATTGCTTGCTGTCGCCTTGAACATCATGAATAGTTACAGCTGATATTTGCTCACCATCAATGAACGTCCCCTTCTCATTAATGCGAATAACCTTCATTAATCCATATTGGTTCACATCCGTGTGCCACCATTCTGGAGAGAACCGTCCTCTCATCCTGCCGAAATCACCAGGACTTGTCCATACACCGAGCCGCTTATGATTCAGAGTAAATTCAATATCAGAAGGCCAATTGTCGTTCACATGCGGAGCCTCCGACCCGATCTCGAGCGAAATCTCGATTTCCGTCAGCACTTGATCCTTAAATAGATAATTAGGCACTTTATACTCTACAAATCCTCTAGCGAACCACAGAATTCCGGCATGAACGCGTTCCGGGTCCAAGAAATAGGTCGGGTTATCGTAATGTCCAATCATCTTCTCTGTCGTAGCCATACCGCATGTTGGTGTCGCTTCATAGTCTGTATAATGCCCGACAGGAATGGCTACCTCAGTGAACTTTCTAGTTGCTTCTGTGGAAGGCGACAGCTTGATTTGCAAATATTCCGTAGATATCGAGCAGTACTTGTAGGTTCCACCGTTGATACGCTTCATTTTACATTGGACAAGACCTGCCTTCTGCAGCTTATTCACATGCGTACTTACTATGGCACTGCTAAGATACAGCTGAGAGGCCAGTTGTTTAATATGCATTTCTTCGGTAAACAATAAGTCGATAATTTGCAAGCGAACCTCGCTAGCCAGCGCTTCATATACGTGAAGTGATTCTGAATTCGTTGTGAGATACATACGTAACACCCGCTTTTACAATTAGTAATTTACTTAATCCTGAACTTTACCATCATTCAGATATTGATTGTATATAGCTATTATGATAAAAATTATAGTATAAATCAATGAAACACCAAAAATAAGAATTAATTAATTAGTTAATTCTAAATCTGGAGGCAACACATCATGTCTAATAAATCGACTATGTTAATTGATAAGAACTTCAAGATCTCCGAAGTAGATCCACGTCTATACGGATCATTCATCGAGCATCTAGGACGCGCAGTCTATGGCGGCATCTATGAGCCAGGGCATCCAAGCGCCGACGAGAATGGCTTCCGACGCGATGCGCTTGAGGCGATTCGTGCGCTCAATGTTCCAATCATTCGCTATCCGGGCGGGAACTTCGTCTCCGGCTACAACTGGGAGGATGGTGTCGGTCCTAAGTCAGAGCGCAAGCGTCTTCTGGAGCTCGCATGGTGGACTACGGAGACGAACGAGATTGGCACGAATGAATTCGCAGATTGGGCTAAGATGATTGGCTCTGAAGTGATGATGGCTGTTAACCTTGGCACACGCGGCATTGATGCGGCAAGAAATCTGGTTGAATATTGCAACCACCCATCAGGCTCCTACTGGAGTGATCTCCGGATCTCTCACGGCTACCAAGAGCCGCATAAGTTCAAAACCTGGTGTCTCGGCAATGAAATGGACGGCCCATGGCAGATTGGCGCGAAGACAGCTGTTGAGTACGGCAGACTCGCTAATGAGACAGCCAAAGCGATGCGTTGGGTTGATTCCAGTATTGAGCTTGTTGCATGCGGCAGCTCCTCGAGCGGCATGAGCACATTCGCGGATTGGGAAGCTACTGTACTGGATCTGACTTATGATCAAGTCGACTTCCTGTCGCTGCACACTTATTACGACAACAACGAAGGCGACACGTCCAACTTCTTGGCCAAATCGCTCGATATGGATCAATTCATCTATAGCGTAACCGCAATCTGCGATTATATGAAAGCGAAGAAACGCAGCAAGAAGAAGCTCATGCTCTCTCTGGATGAGTGGAATGTATGGAAAACCGTCGGAACAAGCCGCAACTCCGATCTGTGGCAGATTGCACCTCCTGAGTTCGAAGATGTCTACAACATGGAAGACGCACTCGCCATTGGCTGCTTCGTCATTACTCTGCTGAAGCATGCTGATCGTGTCAAAATGGCTTGTCTGGCTCAATTGATCAACGTTATTGCTCCGATTATGACCGAGAATGGCGGCCCGCTCTGGCTGCAAACGACTTATTACCCTTATATGCATGCATCAGTCTATGGAAGAGGCACTGTGCTTCAGCCGATTATCTCTTCGCCGAAATATGATTCCAAGGACTTCACAGATGTTCCCTTTCTTGAAGCGATCAGCGTGCACAATGAAGAGCAAGGAGAAGTAACAATCTTCGCTGTCAACCGTCATCTAACGGAGGGTCTTGACCTGGATATGAACCTTCGCAGCTTCGGTGATATCAGCTTGATTGAGCACATTGTCATGGAGAATGATGATCTCAAGTCCTATAACTCCAAGCTTAACCCCGACAATGTAACCCCTCACAACCGCGGCAATGCTAAGGTTGATGCAGGTCATGTACATGCACAGCTGGGCAAAGCATCATGGAACGTTATTCGCCTCAAAATCAACGAGTAGAATCAAGAAATAAATTAGCAGCAAGAAATCACAAAATAGCGGTTCAGGGATTAACCCTGCACCGCTATTTTCAGAGTGCCAAGAAAGTCCAAGGGACTTTTTGGCACTTTTTTATTTGGTGGTTCTCGTGTCGTCGAAGTGAAATCGATCTAAAACGATCTGGGAGCTACTGGGGATTTTTCTACAGAATGCGGTTGTATGAAATGCAAAATAAGCGGACTTCTAGTGCCGTTTCTGCTAATTTGATTGCACTACTGGACCTCTGTCAAGAAAGTAGACACCCAATCATACATCTGACTTACTGGTTTGTCATACATCGATTCGAATAGAATCAGCGTCAGACAACCCACAGTACCGGCTCATAATGCTGACCTTTGTGCATCATTACATGATTCTAGAGCTCTCTTTCAGTTGATAATGCTGACCATTTGTACTACATACCATGTAGCTCCAACTCGCACAATAATCATCTATCTCGCGTGATGCAGACTGTATTTCATACAACCTTATGGCGATATATGAACAACAGTTTGCTATACACTGTACTCACTGCAACTTGGATTCCTGAAATTTACTTTTATACGCCAAAACAACAGATTTGGTTGTATGAAATGCAACCTAAACGCACTTCTCGTGCCGTTTCCACTGATTTGATTGTACTACATACAATGTAGCTCCAGCTCCGCGGGGGTTGAACAACGTAATGGAACAAGCGTTGATGACCGCCGCAGTTCAGAACATGAAAAAGATTGCTCTCCATCTTGAACGGAGGGCATGAATGGTGAAAACGCTGTAAACCAAAAGAGAAACCCCTCATTAAAAAAACATGAGTTTCTCTACATTCTGAAAATAGCGGTGCAGGATTAACCCCTGCACCGCTATTTTTGTGAATAATGATATGAAGATACTCGACCTCAAGGTCAACTTTTTGCAAGGCCCGAAGCAGGAATCTGCGAAACCCTCGGGTGTTTTTGATTCGGCCAGACGCACTTTCTGATTCATACATCCGTTGACCATGGTATATTCGTTTCGCTTCTTTTTGCTTGTCTATTTAGCTTGTAATTGACAGGTTATAGCAAACGGAGTCATTCGAATGATTCTGGAGAAGCGTCAGCGTTCGTTTTTGTGAGGGGATTCCAACGTTATTTCGTTGATTCAGGGGAATCCCCGAGCAATGACGATCGGAAGAACATTCGAATGCGCAGGCTGCTGTTTAACCCAGGGACTGGTCTATAAGATCAATGTGGATACAACGCTTCGAATTCAATGCCACAAGGTCCGCCATCAGGATTGTTCACCAGATCAACCTGAGTACCGTCACCTTTGAACAATGGACGATAATGGCTGCTAATATGTGTCGCGGATTCATTGGCATAATGACAGATGAATGCCCTTCTGAACCGATCCTTCGACTTATTCCGGTAAGAGCCGTGAATGAGATTGCCATTGAAGAACAGCACATCCCCTTTATCCATAATGGCAGGGAGAGCCTTCTCCTCTTTAGGCGGCTTCACGTAGTGGGTCGTGAACGACTCATTCGAATCGGCTAGCTCAGGACAAGAGATTTCATGCTGGCCTGTCTTAGGAACGACGAGCAGCCCGCCATTTTCCAGATCCGCGCTGTCAACGGCTGTCCAAGCTGCAATACAGTTGCCCGGCTCGACCTTCAGATAGAAATTATCCTGATGCAGCGCTTGGCCGCGTGAGCCTGGTGGCTTGTAATAGAACATGCTCTGCGCAGCCAATGCAGGCTCCCCATACAGATCGGCAAGCACATCCATAACAGGCTTATGCAGCATATATTTCTTAGCCGTTTCGTTGAATCGATGTGGGTGCATGACTCGTGGATACCTGCTTAGCGGATCACTAGAGCCACCGTCTAATTTCGGCTCAAAATACCCCGGCACAGGTGTCAAGCTAATCTGTTCGAAGGTTTCTTCGATCTCTGCCAGGTTCTCAGGTGAGAATAACCCCTTCACTATAATGTAGCCTTCCTTGTTGAACTGCTCCAGCTGCTCCTCTGTCAATACACGTCCTACTTGATTCATAATCGCTCACTCCTATAGCAGTTGTTGTTATTGATCTACTGTTACTGTTATCATAATCATTCACGAAGCTGTACAGAAGTAAGGACTCTGTCATAAACTATCTGGATTCTGCTATCTTGCTTATCAGGAGGAATCGATGACAAACCTGTATCCTTCGCGTTATAATGGTTGAAAATTATCGTCTACAGCTTCAACCATCATCCATAATAATGGAGGAAAACAATTGCCTACCTACGATACATTCCAGCATAGCAATCCACCTAACGATCGTCCCATCTTCGCTGGCCGCTTCAATGAATCCGACGAATATATGACTAGTCGTCCAGCTGGCATGAGCGATTGGCTGCTTACTTACACGGTAGACGGTGAAGGTTATTTCCTTACAGCCTCCGGTGAGAAGCGATGTGCAGCAGGAGATGTGACGCTGCTGCGCAGCCATATCCCTCATCAATACGGAACGGTGCCTGGCTCCCGCTGGAACTTCATCTGGGCACACTTCCCGGGTATGCCCGAGACGAGCTATTTGCCGAATGAGGAGGTGCTGGTTCAACCAATCGCGAACGGACATATCCGCAAGCGCATCTACCGTGCACTCCGCAGCGTGCTGGAGGACTCCCGTGAGCAGCGGACCCTATGGCATCCGCTATGCGAGAATGCGATTCGAGAGGTGCTGCTGCTCGTAGCTGAACGGCAGGTGAAGCAGATCGATCCGCGCATTGAAGCTACCCTCCACCTTCTATCCAGACAAATGAGGGAGCCGCTGCGAATCGAAGATATCGCCAAGGAGGTCAATCTCTCATCATCTCGATTGTCACATTTGTTCAAGAAGGAGACGGGCAAATCTATACTAGACACGCTGAACGGGATGCGCATCCATCAAGCTGCTCTGCTTATTGCCCAATCGGAGAGGACCGCCTCTGAGGCAGCGCTTGATGTTGGCTTTCAGAACTATAATCATTTCGCTGCGTTGTTCCGCAAGCATATGGGTGTTAGCCCTCGAATCTATCGGAACCGACTTACTCCCGATTAATCCTCTCTACACAGCAAAAAACCTTCAACACCACTGCAAGTGGGATTGAAGGTTTTTTGACTGAAATCTCATTTATGAATGAATTAAGAGAACTTAGGAGCTTTGGCCCAATCTGCTGCGAACTTCTCCATCCCTTGATCCGTAAGCGGATGCTTGCTCAGCTGTTCAATAACGCTGTACGGGATCGTCGCGATATGTGCACCAGCCATCGCTACGCGAGTGACGTGATCAGGATGACGTACAGAAGCTGCGATAATCTGAGCATCCAGATTGTGAATGCGGAACAGCTCAGCGATCTTCGCTACCAGCAATACGCCATCCTCCGAGATGTCATCCAGACGGCCAAGGAATGGCGAGACGTAAGTTGCACCAGCACGTGCTGCAAGCAGTGCTTGGTTGACCGTGAAGATCAACGTCACGTTCGTTTTCACGCCTTTTTTAGTCAAATAACGGCAAGCCTCAAGACCTGCAAGCGTCATCGGCAGCTTAATGGTAATATTCTTATCCCCGGCATTAATCTTAATCAATTCATTAGCTTGAGCTATCATTTCATCGGCGGTAATGGCATCAGGAGTTACTTCAGCTGATACCGATTCAACTTCAGGTACTAGCTGCAAAATTTCAGCGATTCGATCCTCGAATTTCACGCCTTCTTTGGCTACAAGCGACGGGTTCGTCGTTACACCTGACAATACACCCGTTTTATATGCTTTCTTAATATCCTCTACGTTCGCAGTATCAATGAAAAACTTCATTATCCATTACCTCCATTTATTATGTTCTATTCAATCTAGCGTTTCAGTAGATCTACTTCGTTTCTACAGCATGTCCGCCGAACTCATTACGAAGCGCAGCTACGACTTTACCTGTGAAGGTATCATTCTCTTGTGAACGATAGCGCATCAACAAGGACATTGCGATAACCGGAGTCGCCGCCTGTAGATCGAAAGCTTCTTCTACTGTCCATTTTCCTTCGCCAGAAGAGTGCATAATCCCTTTAATTTCATCCAATTTGCCATCTTTGGAGAACGCACGCTCCATAAGCTCAATCAGCCATGAACGAATAACCGAACCATTATTCCATACACGTGCTACTTTCTCGAAGTCATAATCGAATTGGCTCTTCTCAAGCACCTCGAAGCCTTCACCAATAGCAGCCATCATGCCGTACTCGATGCCGTTATGAACCATTTTCAAGTAATGGCCGCTGCCTGCTTTACCAGCATACAGGTAACCATTCTCTACAGATGTATCACGGAAGATTGGCTCAACGATTTCCCAAGTTTCAGGATCTCCGCCTGTCATGTAACAAGCGCCGTTGCGAGCACCCTCCATACCGCCGGATGTACCAACATCCATGAAGCTAATGCCCAGCTCTCTCAGCTCATCGTAGCGACGAATTGATTCTTTGTAATGCGAGTTACCCGCTTCAATAATGATATCGCCTTTGGACAATAGCTGTTTCAATTCACCAATTACATTATCCACTACACCATGAGGAACCATGATCCACAGAATTCTTGGCGTCTCGAGCTGTTGCACGAGCTCTTGCAGCGTGTGAGCGCCAGCAGCGCCGAAGCCTTTCATTTGATCAACTGCTGCTGTATTCAGATCGAATGCAACAACCTCGTGTTTGTTATCAAGCAAATTCTGTCCTAAGTTCATACCCATTTTTCCTAATCCAATTAATCCAACCTTCATGTGATTCCCTCCGAAAAATATATTTATGTGTGTTCGAAATGTTAGACTTAGCCTATAGCTGCTTTGCTTTCTCCACGATTGCTGCTGCCGAGAATCCAAAGTGCTCCATCACAGCATTGCCGTTGCCTGATGCACCGAATGTATCAATCGCAACAATTGCTCCTTGCCCGCCTGCATAGCGTTCCCAACCAAGCGATACGCCTGCTTCAATTGCAATACGTTTCGTGACAGCTGCCGGAAGCACGGATTCTCTGTAGCTGGCCGATTGCTTCTCGAACAGCTCCCAGCTTGGCATTGCAACGACACGTACGGACTTATTCTCCTGCTCTAGAGCGGCTTGTGCTTGAAGCGCAAGAGATACCTCAGAGCCTGTTCCGATTAGTATGACCTCAGGCTTGTCATTCGTCTCAGACAATACATATGCTCCTGCTGCAAGCTGCCCCACATTCGCCTTCGTAGCTTCTAGCACAGGAAGGTTCTGACGGCTAAGCACAAGCGCAATTGGACCATCTGTTTGCTGTAAGGCGTAAGCCCAAGCATTGGCTGTCTCATTCGCATCACTTGGCGAATGACTGTCAGTCCAGGAATCGCACGTAGGGCAGCAAGCTGCTCGACTGGTTCGTGTGTAGGACCATCTTCGCCGACTGCAATAGAGTCATGCGTGAATACATACGTAACAGGCAGCTTCTGAATGGCAGCTAGTCGAATCGATGGACGCAAGTAATCATTAAATACGAAGAACGTACTAACGAATGGCTTAACGCCTCCATGAAGCGCCATACCATTGCCTGCTGCGCCCATTGCATGCTCACGAACGCCGAAGTAGATGTTGCGGCCACTGTAGGTTTCAACAGCGAACGTTGGGTCACCTACAATATCAGTCATCGTTGAATGAGACAGATCCGCGCTTCCGCCGAATATGGAAGGAACGATCTTCACAAAATGATTGATCGCCTCTCCGCTCGCAACACGAGTCGATATCGACTTCGATGCATCGAATGTCAGCATATCCTCTGCATTCAGCAGCACTTTGCCAGAGACAGCATTCGCCAGCTCCTTGCCCAGCTCCGGATGCGCAGCTTCATAAGCAGCGAGCAGCTCATTCCATTTCGCTTCTTCACCTGCTCCAGCTTGCTTCAATTGCTCGAAATGAGCTTTTACTTCAGCAGGTACATAGAAGTTCTCGCTGTAGTTCCAGCCATAAGCATCCTTCGTTGCTCTTGCTTCCTCTTCGCCAAGCGGATTGCCGTGCGCTTTATTCGTACCAGCAACCTTCGGACTTCCGAAGCCGATGACCGTCTTGATCTCAATAAGAGTAGGCTGCTCGGTATGAAGCTTAGCCGCTTCAATCGCCTTCGCGATAGCCTCAATGTCATTGCCATCTTCAACGAGCAGATACTGCCAGTTCGCAGATTCTGTTCTCTTCTGAATGTCTTCAGAGAAGGAGAGGTTCAATTCACCATCAAGTGAAATCGCATTGGAGTCATACAGTGTAATCAATTTACCAAGCCTCATGTGACCAGCCATGGACATGCTCTCGTAAGAGATACCTTCCATTAGACAACCGTCACCCACAAGCGTGTACGTATAATGATCAACGACCGGATATCCTTCACGGTTAAACTTCGAAGCCAGATGCGCCTCAGCCATTGCTACACCTACTGCCATAGCAATACCTTGACCCAGTGGGCCGGTCGTTGCTTCAACACCATCGGTATGACCAACCTCCGGGTGACCCGGAGTCAGACTGTTCAGCTTGCGGAACTGCTTCAGATCATCGATAGATACTTGGTAGCCAGTCAGGTGAAGCAGGCTTTACAGCAAGCTCGAGCCATGCCCAGCGGACAGGATGAAGCGATCCCGGTTGAACCACTGTGAATGACCAGGATTATGCTTCATATGCTTCGCCCACAGCGCATAAGCCATAGGCGCGGCGCCCATCGGCAGACCCGGATGTCCCGAATTTGCCGCATTAATAGCGTCAATCGACTACGTACGAATCGTGTTAACCGCTAGCTGCTCAATCACATCATTAGTAGACATATTGTTCTCCTTTTACTTCTGAATTAACAGCCTCTTCTTCATCCAACCACCATTTGTGATCGCCAAGAAGCGTATGTGCGGCTGCCGGTCCGTAGGAGCCTGCTGCATAAGAATGTATAGGCATCTTCCCTTGCTCGATTAGATCGAGAATCGGTTGAACCCATTTCCATGACAATTCCACTTCATCCCAATGAGCAAAGAAGGTCGCATCACCGCGCATGGCATCATAGATCAGGTTCTCATAAGCTTCCGGAACATCCTCATTGGAGTGGAAATGAATCGGAACAGGCTTGAACTTGCCTTCATGCAGCGGATCTTTGCTGTTCAATTGAAGTGTAATGCCTTCATTCGGACTGATCTCAATGACCAGCAGATTCGGGAAGGCCGTCGCATCCTCAGGATGAGGAATTTGCTTCAATGGCTCTTTGAACTCTACAACAATCCGTGTAGACTTCTCTTTCATTCTTTTGCCTGTACGAATATAGAACGGAACATCATTCCAATAATGATCATCGATCCACAGCTTGGCAGCAATGAACGTATCATTCGTTGATGCTGCTGGAACACCCGGCTCATCTGTATAACCAACAACCGGCTGGCCTTTCATCTCACCTGCTCCGTATTGACCAAGTACAATGTTCGATGTGATATCAGCAGCCAGCAATGGCCGCAGTGATTCCATGACCATTTTCTTTTTCTGACGAACATCCTCAGGCGTGCTGCGCTTCGGAAGCTGCATTGCTGTCATCATCAGCACTTGAAGCATGTGATTCTGGAACATGTCGCGAAGCGCCCCAGAGTTATCATAATAACCGGCACGATCCTCGACGCCGACTGTTTCGCTCGCTGTGATCTGAACATTATCGATATAACGGTTCGACCAGATCGCACGAATAACCGGATTCGCATTCTCCAGCACTTCAAGGTTCTGAACCATCGGCTTGCCAAGATAATGATCGATTCGATAAATCTCTTCCTCCACAAAAGCTTCACTAAGCTTCGCGTTCAATTGTCTAGCGGATTCCAGATCTCTGCCGAATGGCTTCTCAATAATGAGTCGCTTCCAGCCTGCTGTCTGGCCTAGTCCGCTGGCGAGAATATTGGAAGAGATCGTCTCGAAGAATTCAGGCCCTACAGATAAGTAGAACATCCGGTTCTGTGGAATGTTCAATTCTTCTTCACGCTGCTTCACAAGCTCTAGCAGTTTGCGGTAATCTTCAACATTACCTACATCTAACACGCTATAGCGAAAAGCACTCAGGAACGCCTGCAGCTTCGCAGAGTCACCGACTGCTCGTCTTGAGAAGGTATGTAGCGATTGCTCCACATTCTTCTGAAAAGCGTCGTCCGTTACCATTCTTCTGCCTAGTCCTATCACGGAGAAAGAGCTTGGCATCTTCTGTTCAAGATATAAATTATATAAGGCAGGGTATATTTTGCGTTTGGCCAAATCCCCTGTCGCACCAAACAAAACAAAGGTCATATCCACGTTAGTTCCTCCTGCAAATAGGTTACTTTTAATCACCAGTTCACTTTCCGTTCACAATCATACTTCTAGAATTTCTATACGTCAATACGATATTGTCGATATTGTGACTATGATTCTATGCTTTATTTGCAAGGGTTTAATGTGATATTGTTATGTAACAGCTTACATTACCTTTAATGATAATCTGTTGATATTAAATAACCTGTATACTTCATTGATTCATTTAGAAAGCGGTTGCACAATGCGGATATGAGGTTTACTATGGTAAAAGGGGGTGGAGGACATGACGGAGGACAAACACCAAAAGCTTGTATGTGATAAGGTCGAGACGGCCCATCAGCTAATCGGCAAAAAGTGGGTAAATCTTATTATTCACACGCTAATGGAGGAACCGAAACGGTTCAGCGAAATACAAAGCTATATCCCAGATCTGAGTAAACGAGTGCTTAACGAGAGAATGAAAGAGCTTGAAGAATATGGCGTTGTTATTCGGAATGTCATTACCGATCGCCCCATTCGTACGGAATATTCATTAACGAGAAAAGGCACCGATCTTGGGAAAGCATTAGTAGCCGTAGAAGACTGGGCCAATAAGTGGCTGTAATGTATTCAGGGGGTGAAGCCATCATGGCTTCACCCCCTTTTCTGTCCTCATAATGAACATCAACAAGTAGCCTTGTGCTGCTCAGCAGTGAATAAAACACTTGACTTTTCACGTAGATCAGGCAGGTACTTGACACCCATATGCTACTATTAAAAAAGATATTTCAAGCAGACCATTAGCTCGTCATAGGAGGACCACATGTTTCAGCATATTAATCAAACCTATACAGGAGTAGACTTCGGTACACAAGACTTAAGATTCGGCGAGCTCATTGGCTGTACATTTAGTCGCTGCTCGTTCTCTAACGGATCACTGGAGGAGCTTACCTCCACCAACTGCCGATTCGTTGAATGCGATTTCCGCGGTGCGCTGTTGAATGGTTCCATCCATACAGAATCCGCGTTCGTGAATTGCAACTTTAACGGAGCCAATCTGTTTGTCTCGAAATTCGATTCCTGCAAAATGACAGGCTCGGACTTCTCCGGCTCTACGCTGGATGGATTCACCATTGTTCAAGGCGACTGGTCCTACACGAATCTGAGAAATACCCGATTAGTGAAACAGGACCTGCGGGGAATTAAATTTCATGAAGCGGACTTCTCTGGAGCGAACCTAGACAAAGCCGATCTAAGAGATTGCGATTTGTCCATGGCCTTGCTCTCCCGAGCCAAATTACAGGGCACGGATGTCAGAGGCGCCAATATGGAAGGCGTCGACTTCAAAACATTCGCGATTACTGGTATGCGGATGGATAGAGAGCAGGCTGTGCTGTTCGCACTCTCTCATGGAGCCAAGATAGGCTAAATTTAGTGAAAATGCTATAGGTGAGTACTGCACCTATTCCGCCACATTACGCTATCCTCGCTCATGCATGCTATCCCCTCACCAATAGTGAAATTCCTTTCGCTGCTGGTGAACCTCGTTTCGCTAATGCTCCCCCACTCGCTTGCCTGCTCATGGGTTAGAGTAACTAATTACTTTATTCGCGCAGCCACTTTCGCTAATACGGTAATTGGGTTCGCTATCCTCGCTCATGCATTGCTATCCCCTCACCAATAGCGAAATTCCTTTCGCTGTTGGTGAACCTCGTTTCGCTAATGCTCCCCACTCGCTTGCCAGCTCATGGGTTAAAGTAACTAATTACTTTATTCGCGCAGCCACTTTCGCTAATACGGTAATTAGGTTCGCTATCCTACCTCATGCATGCTACCCCCTCACCAATAGCGAAATTCCTTTCGCTGTTGGTGAACCTCGTTTCGCTAATGCTCCCCACTCGCTTGACTGCTCATGGGTTAGAGCGATGAAAAAAATGCTCTTCAGGTCGCCGTTCACATGACCCTCTGAGCATCTTAAATGTACAGCGATTTAGTTGGTTTTGAGTGGTTTGAGATTCGCCTCAATGGATTCACGCTTATCCTCTAGGAATGGCGGCAAGGACAGTGACTCGCCTAACGTCTCGACTGGCTCATCCGTTGCGAAGCCCGGACCGTCTGTCGCAAGCTCGAACAGAATGCCGTTCGGTTCACGGAAGTACAGGGAGCGGAAGTAAAACCGTTCCACGAACCCAGAGTTCGGCAAGCCCGCTCTATTCAGAACACCCACCCATTCCATTAGCTCCTCTTTATCCTCTATCCGAAAAGCAACATGATGAACGCCGCCGGCACCTTGACGCCCCACATGAAGATCGCTTCGCGGCTCCACATGCACCTCTGCGCCCGATCCTCCTTCTGCCACTTCCATCACGATGATATCCTCTTGACCTTCAACAAGTGCAGGAATTCGGTTCTTCTCGGTGAATCCAAGCAGACGAAGCGCAGCAATCGTTCCTTCCGGTTTCCTGACCGTTAGCTTAACAGGACCAAGCCCCGTAATGCCGGACTCTACAGGAACCGGGCTTTTAGCCCAAGGCTTACCGCCTTCCACGCCCGTGTTCGTCTCATCAGATACGATGGATAGCTGCTGACCCTCTGGATCCTCGAACTGAATCACCTTACGACCAGCGAACTCAGCAATTGGGGAGTGCTTCACTCCTTTTTCTGCGAAACGCTCCAGCCAATATTGCAGTGCAGCGTCATTAGCTACGCGAAGTGAAGTGCCTGAGATACTGCTGACGCCTGGCAGGTTGCGGCCTACTCCCGGGAAATCGAAGAACGTAAGCTCTGTACCTGGATTGCCGATCTCATCCCCATAGAATAAGTGGTAAGCCGTTGTATCATCTTGGTTGACTGTTTTCTTAATGAGACGCATGCCAAGCACCTCGGTATAAAATGTATAGTTATGCGATGCGCTCCCTGTCATTGCGGTTAAATGATGAATGCCTTTTACGTTCATAGTGAACATCCTCTCCGATTTAGGTGGACCGATATTTTCCCTAGTATGGTCCATCCTTTTGTTTTTAGCCTCTATTTCGATACTGTGCCTTAGAGTTGTAACAATCTTAATATTAAGATATTAGCCAAGCCTTAAGGGACTTAATGACCCTCTCTGCTGCGTTTAATAAATATCTTAAATTTAAGATACTTCAAAATGAGATAAATGTCAACAGTCGAGCTTCAACCTTTTTTAAGAGCACAGTTAGCGTTGACGGTTTATGTAGAAAAAATGTTATTAAAGTCCTCCATTTTCGACAAACAATTATGAACTTGGAAAATTGGGTTGAGCAGGGAGCGTCCGAGCAAGGAGGGCGTATAATTTATGTGCGAAGTTGATTAGAAAATTGATATTCTAATTGAATCCCCTTATAATTGCTTTGATTTCATAGAAAAAACCGCGTCCATGTACGAGGTTTTTTCTATTTCCTATTGTTATAAACTATCCAAATTCAAATCATAAAATACTACTTACTGGACATATAAGTCCAAATACTATGGTCAAAAAATGCTTTAGGCACGTTTAATATATCAGCAGCTGAATTGATAATGTCTTGAATCTCTTTATAATCTAAAGCTTCAATATCAGCTAGTTTCAAAAAGTTCACTATATGACGATCGATTGCGCTAGTGTCTTGACCAACCAATATCCCAAAATAATCTACAGTCTTATCTTTGATACCTTTTATTTTCATAAGTCTATTTTTGTTTTCCGTACTTTCCAGCCATTTACGCAAATCACTTGTGGTTTCTATGCCTTCTAATCTGAAGAAACATGTTACTTCCAATAATCGCATTGGTTTATCACCACCAAAATCCAATAACTTTGATGGAGCAATATCCGAAAGGATTTTTAGAAATTCAGTCGTTTTTTTAGCTTCAGGATATTCGTTCCTTACTTTTTGAACTCTTGGTTTAACAACAGTCTCATACTTAATTCCAGATTGTAAAATTGCGTCTACAATCACACAACCCATATGATCATAGGTATCCAATTCGTCTACTATAACGAAATCTTGCAAGGCTGAGGTAAATTCAATAAGTTGTTGTACCTTCTGATGGTTCACTGTAAGCACTCTCCCATGGTAAGTTGAATGGACTTGTAGGATTCTGTAGTTATTTGTATCATTTTGTATTATATATCCAAAAATAAAAACATCATAGGAGATTTGTATGTACACCGCATCACACGCAAGCTGCGCCCCTATGAACGTCCACTCCCGCATGATGCAGCTCTTCACATCCTACAAGCCCAGCTTATGCCCCTTCTCCAGCCGCTGAATCTGCTGCTCGCCTTCCTCTGCTAATTCACGGAACTGATTAATCGTATCACGCATCTTGGGCAGTGCTTCCTGCTTATAGGTGCTAATGGAATCAAGTGCCGACAGCACATCGGTAAAAGCTACCTTCAGCGTATCTACCGAAATGCTTGCTTCGAGCGATTGCTTATGAATATCTGCACCTTGGTTCTTCAGCATTCTAGACGTGCCGGCAATCAGCTCGTTGGTGGTCTGATTGAGGAGTTCGATTTTCCTCAGAACGATCTTCTGATTGTACAGTGCGCTTGCTACCGTAACCGAAATTTTGAGCGCTGAGATCGTCACATTTTTGGCCCGATCAACTCCACGAATCAGTTCCTTGTTGTTCCTCATCACCACTTCGATCGCCATAATCCCCTGCTGGTTGACGACCAGCATCTGCTGCAGATCCATCACCCGCTGACGCAGGGGGAACAGCACCTCCTCGGTAATGAATCGAACCTTGTCAGGATCTTCATTGCGATACTGTGCCGCCGTTATCTGTGCTTCAATTGATTCGTCCATCAATACGCCGAGCTGAATTTCCTTCTGCAATCTTTTCGTTAGATCCCGAAGCGCCTGCTGCTCGATATCCAGTGTCGTATTATCGTTCCGAAGTGTCGTCTTGCCTTTATCTAATGAAAGGACTATATCCGCAATGACGGCATCTGCTTTTTGATACTTAAGGAAGTACGCACGGAGTGGATTGAACAGCTTGCCTAGCAGCCCTCCTTTGGCAAAATCGACTGCGCTTGGGTCCAGATCCTTCAGCTGAATATGTAGATCAGCGAGCCCCTTCGCCACTTGACCACCCTCGTCACCCGTCTTCGCAAGATTTCCTACCGAAACCTGTAACAGCGCATTTTTATCTGAGGATGATCTCATCGTATTCAGACCGAACGTATCAATCGATTGCAAAATCTCTTTCCTTTTGTCCAATGAATCGATATCCAGCTCCATAATCATCGCCACATTCGATTCCGCAGCCTCCCTCAGCTTCGCAACTTCCTCAGGAACAGGCTTAGCCTCTAGTTCAATTACCGCCTTGATCTCATCGGGACTTACCACTTCCATTGAGAATGACATCGTTATTTATTCCCCTTTCGGATAAGCTACATTTGAACATTGAACAGGTTGCCGATTTTGTAGACCACATCATCTGTATCTGCATTAATACTAGCCGCCTCATTAATGCTCGATATACTCTCAAGCGCCTTAATATTGGCATTATAGCCGATCGTATAGATAGGAACGTTGTAGGTCTCAATGAGCCCCTTAATATCATCCAGCGAATAACCTTCATTCGTCTCCCCATCACTTAGCACAAAAATAACTGGCTGAACGTTAGCATTAAGCGCAAGCTCATCCTCCAGCATTTTGAGCGCGACGACGATTCCGTCGAAGGTAGCCGTTCCCCCGCTTGCTTGAAGACTGTTGACCGTCCCTACGAACATGGACTGCTGGTTCGTATCGTACTTCCCAATAGGGAGATTGATTGTAACACCACTTGAATAAGAGACAAGTCCGATGCTGTTATCTCTTCCCAAGTATTTTTGACCCTTCAATAAGGACTCTTTCAACCGATTCAGCGGCTCGCCTGCCATACTACCTGACACATCGGTGACGAACACAGCCGCAATCGGCTTACTGCCGTTCTTCTTCTCCTTCCACAGCTTCTGTGCCGAAGATAGTAGACTGCCCTCAACCTCTCCAAGCTCCGATTGGTAATCCTCCAGATTATTGAACCCTTTGTCCTTCGCTAAGCTCTGATACTCCGCTTGCTGGACGAACTCAGCGAATCTCTTGATGATGTCCAGCTTATATTCCGGCACATCTCCTAATGCATATAGCGGACTGTCATGTCTAACACCGAATGGAGTGAATACATAAGACCCTTTGAGGTCAGCGGCATTCACGTAGGTTTGGTACTCCAGAACAAATCCGTCAAGCATCCCGGACTTCGCTGCATCTCGCATTTGAATCGTTGTAGAGGCAATGAAAGGTACATTGGCTTGGAATTTTTCGAACCCTTGAACGGCTGTTTCTCCCAAAATATTCGTGCTGTCGAACGTATTCAGCGCTGTTATAAGAAAATTCAATCCCGTCGAGCTCGCGAACGGATCCGTATACCCCATCGAGAACTCGTTGCCCGCTATCGTCTCCGTCACAGTCTTCACATTCACTGATCCAAATTTCTCTATAAGCTCATCGTACTTGGCGCTCGCGATCACGATACCAGGTACATTCCCGACGAGACGCTTCGCTATAAGCTCAGTCTTCACCCCGCTCGCCTTCACCATCTCTCCCCATAGCTCATTAGAGGGTGTGTAGGCATCGGGCACATATTTGCCGGATTTTATATAATCTGCTGCTGTGCCGGAGGCGATATTGCGGAGCTTCACAGAGACAGGTTCGCCATTAATGACGATATTCGCTTGATTGAACGCAGCCGCAACCTCCGTCAACCAGCCGTCCACACCTGTACCTGATTTCTCCGTGGAGGAGAAGATTTCTGCATATTGGGGTGTCGTGTTCTCAACCGATATTGGGAATTTAGATATATCCGGTAGGGACTCGGCAACATCAATGGGATCAAGGTCAATCTGTCCCTTCACGGGGGGCTCTGTCTTAACGGAAATTTGAGCATACAGCTTGCTAAGTCGCTTGCCTGCATCCTCCGAAGCAACCTGTGTAGTGGTCTTGCCTAGGTTAGACGTTAGAGTGATTCCTACATAAACAATGGCGAATACGAATACTAAGATGACACCAGATACTAAGACAAATCTCCCCCTCTTTGCCATTCTCTGCACCTCTCACTGTTTATAAAATTTGGTCTGCTTAATTAATAAGTCTATTTCTTGCATACAAGTCATATTCTCAATATCTCCCGGCTCCAAGTTGTCCAGGCGAGATATTTCGAGCAGGAGCTTATCCAGCTTCAACAATATCTCCTCATTAGAAGCCAAAGAGCCTTTGATATAGGAGAGATGCTCGTTATATAAATCTGTTTTCTCTTGAAGCAGCTGTTTGGACAATGCTGTTGACTTGGCAGACATCACTCTTCTGAACTCTGACTCATCGAATATGCCAAGCCTGTTCACAATTCCCCTCACATTCAGATAAAAGAGCTTGCTGACCTCACCGATGACAGAAGCAAACTTCTTGTAGCTTAATTCGGTCCTATCAAATCGCTGATCGAGGACTTGGAATAAAAGCTCTCTTTTTCTCAACAACCGCTCCATCTGCTCCGCGGCCAGTGCGATGTCATGCTCAAGCCCCTTTACACGTCTATATCGCATTAGCGCCTCTACGTAGTCCTCATGCGACTTCAATGGAATAACCGGTCTAGCGACGGGAGGATCGACTAGCACAAAATAGCTCCCATATAGGAGTACAAGCACATTGGCAAGCAGGAACGTAACCCCGAACGCCGCCGAGAGTGCGCTCCCGCCAAAGCCTACTCCAAGAAATCCAGGCGAGAACACCACAATATTGAGAGCCGCTACACCGACAACCATTCCTATGAGCTTGATGTACTTTGTACCGGCCAATTGTCGTCCCCCCTCTTACCTCTATTAGGAATACGTATACGATTCTGCTTACATCTAGAACAACAACAGCGTACAGCCTGGTGGAGATTAATGAGTAGTCCGCTTACTCAAAAAACGTCAAGCAGAAGCTTAGCTTCGTGCATGTAGAGTCCATCTCTCATTCACGCCATTCGGCCACCAATAGCGAAATCACTTTCGCTGTTGGTGAACCTCGTTGCGCTATTGCTCCACACTATCTGCCTGCTCATCCCTGTAAAGTAACCAATTACTCTACTCGCGCATCTACTTTCGCTAATACGGAAAATGCTTTCGCTGTTTCCGAGCATTCGCACCATGCAGCCACGAATAGCGAAATTACTTTCGCTGTTGGTGAACCTCGTTGCACTATTGCTCCACACTATCTGCCTGCTCATCCCTGTAGAATAACCAATTACTCTACTCGCGCAGCTGCTTTCGCTATTACAGTAATTGCGTTCGCTATATCCGAGCATTCACCCCATTCGGCTACCAATAGCGAAATCACTTTCGCTGTTGGTGAACCTCGTTTCGCTATTGCTCCACACTATCTGCCTGCTCATCCCTGTAGAATAACCAATTACTCTACTCGCGCAGCTGCTTTCGCTATTACAGTAATTGCGTTCGCTATATCCAAGCATTCACCCCATTCGGCCACCAGTAGCGAAATTACTTTCGCTGTTGGTGAACCTCGTTGCGCTATTGCTCTCCAACTGTACTCCCCGCAAAAAACGGTCATTTCCAACAGTATAAGCAATGCCATTTCCGCTAGTCGCTTAGTGAATGGTCTTGTCTTAACAGCATCGCTGCGCCAACCTCCTAAGCCTTACTCCCATAGTCGTGAAAAAACAAACAAAATCATAAATTTACGGCATCGTCATAGATAGGCTGCAATCATTAAGATGAAGATATATTGTTTGTTGTGCTAATTGCAGCTGCTACAGTTGGAGGGGATCTATGAAACTATGAAACTTCATAACAAGGTCGTCTTTATAACGGATGCCGACAGCCTGTCCGGCAAAGCCCTCATACGTCGTTGTGCCGAGAATGGCGCGAAGCTTCTAGTGAACAGCGTCTCGGATGGCGAAGACATCCAAGAGGAGCTGCGTCTAATCGCAGAGTCTCAAGTATTCCTAACGAATACCGACTTGTGCAGCAGCCGTGAGCTCGCTGCGATGCTAGAGCAGGCAGAAGCTCACATCGGAGCCGTGTCCGTACTGATTCACAACAATGACTATCTGCAAGCCGTATCCGTTGAAGGCTGCACAGAAGAAGACTTCCTAGACATACTAAATAGGAACGCCAAATCTGCCTTTCTATGCACACAAGCTGCAGGCAGACAGATGGCAGCTGTGCAGTCAGGCTCGATTATTTATGTTTCTTCCATTCATGCTGAGAAGCCGACAGGCTCGTCTTGGGCATACAGCTCCTCCAAAGGAGCGGTGAAGATGCTGGCCAAGGAAGCAGCTCTCGTCTTGGGTCGCTCAGGCATTACAGTCAATACTATTGAGCTTGGCCCCCTCTCGGGGGATCATGAACGGTTCCATAGCGAGATCTCCACTCTATATGATCATTACGAGTACAAAGTTCCTAATACCGTTTTAGTCGATGTTGAAGATCTAGCAAGCCTCGCACTCTATCTCTCTTCAGATGAGGCACGTCACCTGAATGGTGCGGATATCAGATTGGATGGCGGCTTTCTGCTGCATTATATGGATTTCAAAATGAAGCGGCCGTAACCGCAGGCGAGGAGGATTGCGATGAGCAGTATAGCAGGCAAAATAGCTCTCGTTACCGGCGCTGGTACTGGTATCGGTCAAGGAATCTCCATTGAACTAGCCAAGCGAGGCGCCAATGTCGTCATTCATTATAATCAGAGCGATGCTGGTGCGCAGGAAACGAAGCGGCAGATCGAAGCTGCTGGCGGCAAAGCCTTCATCGTTCAGGCCAACGTTGCGAGCAAGCAGGAAATCGAGCGAATGGTGAAGGAAGCAGCTGATTATTACGGGGGCATCGACATTCTTGTGAATAATGCCGCTCTTCAGCTGAATTACGGCTTTTTCGAGCATGATGAAGCGTCATTCGACCGGATGATGCATGTCAATCTCAAAGGCTACTGGCAGTGTATGCAGGCTGTGCTTCCCTATATGAAAGAACAGCAGCGCGGCGGCAGAATCATTAATATCTCCTCTGTGCATAGCAAACGTCCGACCGACTTCGACGTCATCTACTCGATGACTAAAGGCGGCATTCGTATGCTGGGCAGAGAAAGCGCCATTGAGCTCGCAAAGTATGGCATTACGGTCAACACAATTGAACCAGGGCAAATCCATGTTGGTATTCAGTCGGCTCGAGACTCCAAACCGATTATATCGGTCGAGGAATTAGAGAAACGCAAGCACATCAAGCGTGATATTCGCACAAAATTCCCCCTCGGCCGTGTAGGTAAGCCTCAGGATGTGGCTCAGCTTGTCTGCTTCATTGCTTCAGACAAGAGCGAATTCATGACAGGTGCGGCTATCCGGCTGGATGGTGCCAGCATGCTGCTGTAAGCCTGTTATTACTATTGGGTTCAACCAAATTCGGAAAAATAAGGAGTGAATCATATGATTAATGAACAATCCTATGAAGAAACGCTAGCGCATGTGAATACACATTCCAATCCGTCTCAGTTGCGTATTACAGATATCCGCTTTACGGATATCGTTGGAGGCCCTTTCCATAGCAGCTTAATTAAAGTGTACACGAACCAAGGTCTGGTCGGATTCGGAGAGGTTCGAGACGGGGCGGATAAACGATATGCACAGCTTCTCAAAGGAAGGCTGCTTGGCGAGAACCCCTGCAATATTGATAAAATATTCCGCAGAATCAAGCAATTTGGCGGCCATGCCCGTCAAGGCGGCGGGGTTAGCGGACTGGAGATTGCCTTATGGGATCTAGCTGGAAAAGCTTATGGCGTACCTATCTATCAAATGCTTGGCGGTAAATTCCGGGACAAAATCCGGATGTATTGCGATACCGAGGTTGTTGGCAAGGATACCGGAACAGCGATGGGCGAAGCGCTCAAGAAGCGAATGGACGCAGGCTTCACGTTCCTGAAGATGGATCTTGGCATCGGCCAGATTATTAATGAGCCCGGCACACTAAGCGCTCCCTTAGGCTTCCTCGAGGAAATGAGAGAGAAATCCCGCAATCGATATAATCAGAATTACGACAGCATGACGGATGATGAGATCAGGGAGATAACGAACCGACATTACGATATTTACAATATCCCTCACCCATTCACCGGCATTCAAGTGACAGAGAAAGGGCTTGATATGCTGGAGCAGTATGTCGCAGACGTACGTGGCGTGATCGGCTATCAGGTTCCTCTTGCGATCGATCATTTCGGCCATATTGGATTGGAGAATTGCATTAAGCTCGGACGACGTGTGGAGAAATTCAACTTGGCTTGGATGGAGGATATGCTTCCGTGGCAATACACGGAGCAATACGTCAAGCTATCGCAGGCTGTTGCGACCCCTATCTGCACAGGCGAGGATATTTATCTGAAAGAAAACTTCAAGCCCCTTCTAGCAGCGGGCGGCGTCTCTGTCATTCATCCGGATGTCCTAACATCTGGCGGTATTCTGGAAACGAAGAAAATCGGCGATATGGCGCAGGATTACGGAGTAGCAATGGCTATTCATATGGCGGAGAGCCCTATTGCCTGCCTGGCCGCAGCACATGTAGCCGCAGCTACCGAGAACTTCCTCGCACTAGAATATCACTCCTGCGAGGTACCGTGGTGGGACGATATCATTATCAGCAGCAAGCTGCCGAAGAAGCTCGTGCAGAATGGTTTTATCACCATGTCGGATGCGCCGGGACTTGGCATTGATGACCTGAATGACGAGGTTCTCGCCGAGCATCTCCATCCTGACATTCCTGGCCTATGGGAATCGACTGACGACTGGAACCACTACCGCTCGAATGACCGTTTGTGGAGCTAGCAGGCACAACGTAATCTATATATCTCAAAAAAAACCTCTCCTTGTAGGTATGGAGCGCCATCGCCCGCCAACCATGGAGAGGTTTCTTTTATTAATTGTAATAGGCTCTATTATGCTGATCCCGAGAAGCAGACTGCCTCTGCTTCTCCTTCAATTCAACCAGCAGAGCATGAAGCTGCTCTGTAGCAAGACCATGCAGCACTAACCGAAATCCTGCTCGGAGTGTAGTGAGCGGCACCATCGGATGCTTGTTGTTAATAAGCGCAAGCCGATCGTTGCTGCCAATGATTTTGGAGGCTAGAATGCCTACCGTTTCATCTAGCTGAAGGGAATTAGTAGCCCGCCAGAAGTCGGTATCCGTCAAGAATAATTGATAGATAGGCGTGAAGCATTCGATGGCAGTCGTTAGATCGAGAAAGTTCGTCCAACGCTTCGGCATTTGCTCAATGGGTATTCTGGATGACGTAATCGCATCGAAGTTAAGCCAGTCCCGTTTCGTTACCTCCAGCTTTTTATCACGAAGCTCCGTATTCAGATTAATGACGAAATTATACAAGTTCAGATCATGTATGAGGAACAAATCATCCTTCACAGGCTCTAGATTAGTCGGCTTAAGCGGATTCATCGTCACCTGTACACCCGGCACGTTGTCTCGAATAAATTGCAGCACCTCAGAGCCAAGATAGAAATGTCTGAGGATCATATAGTTGGCGCCCGGGCTGACGAACGTCTTCATCCCCCAGTAGAGCACGCAATGCAGCGCTTTGGATGAGGTAAATGCCTTCGGAATGATACTTTTGTAGATTTGCAGCACGATAATGAGCAATCTTGCGAAAGGTCTCAGCAGCGGAAGCAGGAATTGCCGCGTCTTGCTCGAGCAGTCCTTGAGATACACGGCTTTGGCTTCCTCATTGAATGGAATGCTCTGGTCCATATAAATCGCGAGAAAAGGATTCGGATCATTCTTGTCATGCGGCATGTTATTGAAATAATCAGCTTCACTCATACGTTGCCCAGCTCCTCTAATTGCAGAAGATATAGCCGTGCCGTCGTTTTGGCCGTCTTGACTATTCGTGCTGCAATGTCCGCTGTAAGCATCGGATGCTGAACAACCGTCTCCAGACGCTCAAAATGCTTTTCATCCGAATCGCTATGATATAACAGGAACGAGACCTTCTCATCATCTAGCCCCAGCTGATCACGTATCATTTCACCCCAATATCGTGCCATCCTGCAGCCAAGTCCTTCGATAATCCACATCGCCCCTATCAGATCGTACGGGTTGTCACGGCTTGCCCGTTGGAATAAATAAGCCGACAGCGCCTCACTGCCGATATTCTTCTCCCCTGCCTGAATAGCAGCCAGATCACCGCCAACAGCAACATAATTCCGCTCTAATATTTGAAAGTCTCGATGCTCATCGCGCGCATGTGCGATAAAGGTGGAACGGAGCTCGATGTGTTCAATTGCAATATAGGAAGCCGCACGCGCAATCCACTGAGAGCCGTCGATGACCTGCTGCCGGAGATTCTCCATCAGCCGTTTATAATCAGCGAGAGTGAATTTGTGATGATACAGCTTATGAATAATGGGAACATGCGCCAGCTTTTGCTCAAAATCAATCCATACCTGAACAAGCTGTCTCACTAGCTGCTCTTGTACAGCATTAGCCTCATCATATTCCAGATGTGGCGCTGTAGGCAGGCGCTCCATGAAAGCTCCGAGCTCTCTCTTTCCTTCGTCTGCGGGACCTTCGACGGTACACAGCATATAAGAGGTTTGAAATCTGCCACTCTCCGGTACCATGCATAGGATCTGCTCACCTGGCGAGAGCTGTCCTTCATTCAGCAGCTCCTCGAGCATAATGTAGATGGATGCTGCACCTGTATTTCCTTTGGTATACAGATTCGTGAACCATTTGTCCTCTGGAATAGTCATCCCTCCCAGCTGCAGCAGCCGGAATATCTCATCACGGAAAAAATGAGAAGAGTAGTGACAGACCATCCAATCGATTGCCGAGGGATTGATTCGCCCTTCCTCTACCAGCTCGAAGAAGCGGTTAACTCCAACCTTCGGCATTTCATTAACGAGACGAATATCCTGCTTCAGATTAACAGCTCCAGCATCTGCCGCCTCATGTATAGAACCATAGTCCAGCCAAGAGGCAGCCTGCTCATTGTCCTTATTCAATCCCGCATACATACAGACATCGTATTTGTTCGCGTAAGACTGATTGTCAATCCATTCAATTCGAAGTGACATGCCGCTCGTGGAGGGTTTGCTCTGCAAGACAGCCGCACCGGCGCCGTCTGACAGCATGAAACGGAGGAAATCCGTATCGAAGGGCACCGGGCTAGCTTCATAAGCCGATTGCGCTTCGAAGCGAGTATGCTTGAATGCACGGCTAGGGAATTCACTGGCACAAGCAACTGCCGTAGTATGCTCACCGGATTGCACATGGAGATAGGCATTCTTAAGGGCTTGCATACCGCTTGCACAGACACCGTGATGGGTGGCGATTTCCATGACAGGCAGACGGCTCTCCGCATGAACCATACTGGCGAAGCCGGGAACGAGCAGGTCACCTTGCGTTGTAGCTGCTGCGAGAAAGCCGACTTGATCATCAAGCGACTCCGCATTCCGCTCTAATGCATCATGAATAGCTAGCGAAGCCATCTCAGCATTCGTGTATTGGCTCTTCTGCTCCTTATCTATCGCATAATGCCGATATTGAATCTGATTCTGCTCCAGAATGCGGCGTTTCAGCTTCGAGCCTTTTCCATTGATTCGACCAAGATAATCCTCTATTTCATCATTGCCTATCGGTGACCCAGGAAGAAACTTCCCCATACTGGTTATATAGACGGAATGATTCATCGCACACCTCACTAGTAGTAAATTGTGGTTACACTCTATATGATCAGCTTTGCCGGACTTAGCGTCTAGTACTAACAATAGTTAGTACCCAGCTACCTTAGAGTGAACACAGCACAAAAGAGGCTGACTTAAAAGGTCATATTTGACCTTTTAAATCAGCCCCATTTCAGCATTTCAATACTAGTGAATGGTGTACTTAGCTTACTTTTTTTCTTTAGCTACTGCCTTTATTTCTTTCCATTTCACTCATGTAGTCCCTATTAACACAAAACCCACCCACTACTGCTGTTTTTCCTTGTTGGGTAATGAAGTTCTGCTGTTACTGTTATTTTTTCCTTATGGTCTTAGATACCATAGTCTGTGTAGCCAAGCTCCTACCCTACATCCCTTGCGATGCGGCCTCCATCAGTCCTCGAATATATCCGACTCCGTACAGCCTGCCAAGCAGCTCATAGCCCGGATTATCGTTGCGCTCGCCTTCCATCGTTGGTACATGATCGGGTCTCGCCGGACCGCTGAACCCAACCTCGTAATAGGTTCTCATCGCCTCTAGCATGTTGGTCTTCCCATCGTCGTGGAAGGTCTCCTCGAATTTCTCTGGTGTCCCCCGTACGTCACGGAAATGAACGAAGAATAGCTTATCCTGCTCGGCGAACCGGCGGATAACGGATGGGATATGATCACCTGCTGTCGCGAGCGTCCCTTGGCATAGCGTAATCCCATTGTAAGGGCTGGGCACCAGCTCTATGGCACGCTGCAGAGCATCCGCGTTCCGCAGAATACGCGACACTCCTCGTATCGGCGAAATCGGTGGATCATCCGGATGTAACGCAAGCTTCACTCGCGCTTTCTCCGCAACCGGCACGATACGCTCCATGAAATATTGCAGATTTTCCCACAGCTGCTCCTCTGTCACTATCCCTGCCTCTGTGAGCGGAGCATCCTTCATGAGACTGTGATCATAGCTCGATACAAGCGCTCCCCCACGCGTGCGTGTTGTCGTAGAAGTGCGGAACCAGTTGAATTGTGCCATGAAGTTGTAGCATAGGACAGGAATCCCTGCCGCCCCCATATTCTCAATAAATCGTTGGAACCGCTCGATCTCCTCGTCACGTCCCGCTGTTCCAAGCTTAATCTCATTGCTCGGAGGCATCGATTCAATAACCGATAGCATTAACCCATTGTCGGCGAACCGCTGCTTCATGCGAATAAGCGGCATCAGATCCCAGGGCTTATCTGTCTTCTCTTCCCAAGGAAGCCCGCCAACCGCGTAATTGACATTCATCTGCTTGGCAAGCGGCCATAATTGGTCAGGCTGTGAGGTGAAAAATTCGGCTAGCTGCATATTTTCTTCCCCCTGAATAAGTGCTGTATTAGCCTGCTGCTTTGGCAGCCAGCTCTTTGCCTAGCTTATCGATTTTGTTGAAGGCATCCTCAATGGATTGCTGTCCGAAGGTAACCGCATCCATCTCTTTTTTGTACGTATCCACCCATTCCGAGAAGCCTGCTGCAGGAGCATAGAATGGCAAAGCTTTGTCGAGTGAGAGATCATAAATTTCTTTACCAAGCTTATCCTTAGCCTCTAATGTCGGCTCCAGCTCTTTATAGATTTCCGGGTTAATCGGCAGGCCTCGGGTGAGTCCTAGTGCTTTTCCCGCTTCTTTATCGGTGATGAACCATTTCACGAATTTCTTCGCTTCCTCTTTATTCTTGGAATTCGCGCTCACGCTCAGGAAGATCGTCGATTGTGCCCAGCCTCCGCCTGATGGTCCTATCGGTAGATTGACAACCCCGACCTTGCCAGGCATGAGCTGCTCAAGCGCACTAACGGAGCCAGTCGTTGCTCCCCGAGTCATAACAACACCGGATGCCATAGGATCAGCCTGCGGGTCATTCTCGAGGAATGCCGCCGCTTTCTCAGCTGGAGGAACGATCTTTGCTGTGCGGAATTCTTCATAGATACCGTAGAATTTCATGAAGAGCCCTTTATCAAGCGTGAAGGTTTTGCCTCCGTCAGCCATGATTGGCGGCTTGCCCATTGCCGTCTGATAATAATTGAAGGCATCCCATGTTGTTGTATCGCCTATCGGGTATTTGCCATCTGGAAGCTTCGCCCGCGCATCCCTTGCCCATTGGAAATATTCATCATAGGTCCAGTCTTTGTGCGGCAGTGGTATGCCATATTCCTCAAGCTCAATCTTGTTAAATGCTGTACCCTGTGCATTCTGGCTGAGCGGAATGCCGTATAATTTGCCGTCAATTTTCAGATTCTCAATGACGGTCGGATCAACAATTCCACTGAGGTCAATATCCGACAGATCCTCCAGCTGTCCGCGAGATACATATTCCTGAATGTACGCCGCATCCATCTGGAGCACATCCGTAATGGATTTGGAAGCGGCAAGGGTAGGAAGCTTCTGCCAGAAGGCATCCCATGCCATGAATTCAGGCTTGAATTTCACATTCGCATTCTGCTGGGAGTAGATATCCAGAGCTTGCTTCGTTGCCTCATGGCGTGCATCCGTGCCCCACCACATCATACTGAGCGTAATGCTGCCGCCGCCCGTCCCCTTGTTATCTCCACCATTTGCATCGGCATTACCTTCGGTATTGCCATTGCCATTCCCGCCCCCGCCGCTGCATGCCGACAAGACGAGCATGAGGGCCAGCACCATGCCAAGCAAGCCTCTTAACTGTTGTTTCTTCATCCATACCATCCCCTTAATCAATTGGTGGTGATACTGTTAACCCTTCAGCCCAGTTGTTGCGATGCCCTCGACAAAATGCTTCTGTGCCAGGAAGAAAATAAGGGCTGACGGCACTATCGACAGCAGGGACATCGCGAGCAGCTGCCCCCACTGAATATCGAATTGATCAATGAACATTCGCAGCGCAAGCCCTACCGTGAACTTGTCGACGGAGCTCAGATACAGCACCTGAGCAAAGAAGTCATCCCAGCTCCATATGAAGGTGAAGATCGCTACCGTTACAAGCGCAGGTCTCAGCAGCGGAAAAATAATCCGAAGAAAGATGCCGTAGACGGAGGCTCCATCGATCTTGGCTGCTTCATCCAGATCCCGCGGTATTCCGCGGATGAATTGTACGAGAAGGAAGATGAAAAAAGCCCCTCCACCGAAGAAATGAGGCAATACGAGCGGCACATAGCTGTCGACAAAGCCTAATTTGTTGAACAGAATGTACTGCGGTACGACCGTTACCTGCCCTGGCAGCATCATCGTCAAGAGCAGAATCGAGAACCAGAAGCCTTGGAACTTGAAGTGTAGACGCCCGAAGCCATAAGCGACGACAGCAGCAGTCAATACGCCGCCCGCCACATTGCCAAGCTCCATCAGCAGCGTGTTTCCGAAGAAATGGGCGAACGTGTATTCACCGGAGAACTTCCAGCCGCTGCTGTAATTTTCCCAGATAGGGGTGGACGGCCATATCGTCGGCAGGCTCAGCTCCTCGGTTTTTTTCAAGGAAGCACCTACCCACCAGATGACAGGATAGATCATGATGAAGGAGAAGATCGACAGGAACAGATGGTCCGTTAGCTTCGTGCGGAGCCCATTCATTTCGTTTCCCCCCCATCCGATTCATAGAACACCCAATAGCGCGAAGCGAAGAAATTGATTATCGTCAGAATAGCCACGATAGCTAGCAATATCCAAGCCAAAGCGGAAGCATAGCCCATCTGATAATGTTTGAACGCTTTTTCATATAGGAACAACGCATACACATAGGTCGAGTTGATCGGGCCGCCCTTCGTAATGATGAATGCGGACGTGAAGGTCTGGAAGGAGCCGATAATGCCGAGCACCAGATTGAAGAACATAACCGGTGACAGCATGGGCAATGTAATGCTAATGAACTTTCGAACCTTGCCTGCTCCATCCACAGATGCTGATTCATAGAGCTCTTGGGGAACCTGCTTCAATCCTGCTAGAAAGATGACCATTGTCGATCCGAATTGCCAGGTGTTCAATAGAATGAGTGTGCCTAGAGAGGTATCTGGATTGGAGATCCAGCCGACTCCTTCGATGCCGAACCAAGCAAGCACTTGATTGATATAGCCGTCCAGTCCGAACATATTACGCCATAAGGCGGCTACCGCAATGCTTCCGCCAATCAGTGACGGGAAATAAATCGCGGTTCGGTAGATGTTCATCCCACGCAGGTTTTTGTTAAGCGCAAGAGCTACCATAAGTGAGAAAAACAGCTTCAGAGGTACAGAGAACAGCACGAATAGAAAGGTTACGCTCAGTGATTTGGTGAACGTCGAATCATCGGTGAAGATTCTGGCATAGTTGTCTGTTCCCGTCCATACGGGGTCCTCAAGCAGCGAATATTCCGTGAAAGATAAATAGAATGACTGTGCGATCGGCCACAGCGTAAGTAGCAAGAAACCAATTAGCCATGGAGAAATGAAGAGATATCCGGCCAAATGAGTGGCTTGGCTATTCTTGCGCTTCCGTACGGTACGCTTCTTTCTATTCTCGACCTTCGCTAACGTTTCAGCTGTCACCCATTATTCTCCTCCCCTTTTCATCGAGTGAAAGCATTAATTGCTTAGTCATACTTTATACGAAAGCGATTTCATGATTAAAGGTGATGAATTTATGAAATGGTTTGATTTTTTACTTCCCCTAAAAGATTGGCACAGGGGTTATCTCTAGTGGGTGGAAAAATTATAGTGTACGGAGAAAATGCTTAAGATCGTCGCATCGACAAAACCTGAATTGTCCCTAACAATAGATTTAAGCAATGAGATAGTGAAGCTCCGACCAATACATGATCTGAAAGAGGTGCCCGAAGATGAAATTCGATAATCCTGAAGATATTAGACAGCTTACACCGCTCTGGGAAGGTGAACGTTACCCGAATGGCAGGCCTAAGGTACCGGCAGATATTCTGCGACGCATCAGAAAAATTACGCTTGAAGAAGCATGGGGGCCATTATGGCACCGGGGCTACACCTTTCAATTCGAAGGAGATTTCCGCATTATTCATCCGAATCAAGTCATGGTCGGACGTGCCGTTACAGCTGTAATGGTGCCCAAGCGCCCTGATCTGCATGAGACACTGCTGCGTTACGGTCATGAGGAAGAGGACCGCAGAGGGTTTTTCAATCAATGGGTGATTGATTCCCTAGGGGAAGACGATGTCGTAGTCGTTGATATGTTCGATAAAGTCCACTTAGGCACTTATGTTGGGGGCAACCTGTCTACTGCGATCTCTACCCGAACGAAAAGAGGCGGCGCCGTCATCTGGGGGGGCATTCGCGATAATCAGCAGGTATCGGAGATCGATAACATTAATGTCTTCTATCGGGGCAGTGACCCGACAGCTATTGCAGATGTGACGATGGTCGGCATGAACGTGCCCACCCGTATTGGCAAGGCGATATGTCTCCCAGGGGATGTCGTCCTAGGTACCCCAGCAGGTGTCATCTTCATTCCGCCTCATCTGGCAGAGCTGACCGTTGTACAAGCGGAGAAATCGCAGGTCAGAGATGTGTTCGGATTCGTCCGTCTGAGGGAAGGCGTCTATTCGACCGCGCAGATCGATGCCTCTTGGGGTACCGCGCTGTGGCAGGACTTTATCGATTGGTTCAATCAAGATGAGGCTGCCTCCGAATACCGCCACTTAACCTGGCAATCCGAGCTGGATGAAGCTCACAGAGCGGAGAAGAATGGGCCGCAGAATGATGTTCGTCTCTAGCTTTGATTTCTTATTTCTAAGGCATTCGTATACAAAAGCGGCGATCCTTCCCTTCAGCTAACAAGGGAGCGATCGCCGCTTTATGATTTCTATCCTCTATTTGCCAACGGATTCCCGATATTCACTAGGAGACAGACCTACCCGCTTCTTGAAAATCTGACTGAAATAACGCGGGTCCTGATACCCTACCTTCTCCGCTACCTCATAGTTTTTGTAATGCGTGCTTCTGAGCATATCCTTCGCCTTATCTATACGGATATCGGTAAGATGCTCGATGAACGTCTTCCCGGTGTTATTCTTGAACAGCAGACTTAGGTAGGTCGGTGTCATATATACCTTCTGTGCAACACTTTGCAGCGATACATGCTGGCATTCCTGCTCCATATAATACATCGTTTTTTTGATTATGCTCCGATGGCTTTCCTTCTGATGAGGGGATACGACCTTCCATAGATCAATAAGAAATCCACTCACATACCGGATAATTTCCTCCAGCGTCTCCATCTTCAAGATGGACATAATTTCGTACCGATGATTCATGTTCACATTGCTGGCCTCTGCAAGCACCCGCTTCTCCGTGCCCACCAGAAGCCTTAAAGTAAGCTCATACATATGATGAACATCAATTGGTCCGTCTCTCAGCACCCACTTATAAAAGGCATGAACCGCTTCATCAATCTCTAATTCGGATACAGCCGCCTTGAAGACATCGAATAATTCCTTCTCCTTGTCCGCCGGATATTCACTCAGCGTCTCGTAGAGTCGAAGCTCGCTGTAGTAAATAATTTTCCCCGTTCCTCTATAAAATTTATTGTGCAGAGAACGGATTGCCTGCTGGTAGGAATGCCGAACATCATGCAGATAGCTGCATGGCTTCCCTACCCCAATATTAACCGGCTGCGCGAAGCGTTCGAGCAGGTTGGCCTGCAGCCGCTCTATCGTCTCTTTGGAGACCCAAGAGAACAACAGCCCTACGCGGCTTTCCTCATCAACAAATACAACACAGTTATCGGGAATATACTGCTGCAGATAATCTCGCATTTGCTCCACATACCCGATTCTCTCATGCTCATCATGGAACGTGACCGTCGGCTCTATTAACGCAACTGTGGGGTAGGTGTAATAGGGATTAATGTTCAGCTTTGACAGATTTTCTCTCAAATTCGAGCGTCCAGCCCCTGCATCCGACACCAGCTCCCGCAGCAGTCGATCTCTCATCCAGGTCATAATGACATCAGCTTGATACAATAAGCCTTCATTCAGCATGCTCTATTTCCCCTTTTTTGAAAGGATGGCAACACGAGATGCATGAGACTACTCTACATGAATAATTTTGTAAGAATGCATATGATCGACAAAAGCCCTCTCCGCCTCTTCCGGATCTCCTGAGCGCAGCGCTTCAATGAGTATGATGTGCCACTCGGCCAGAAGCTCGGTCGTATAATGCCGATTAGAGATCGCCATGAATCGCATCACCTTCGTCTTCATGTCATTCCATAGAGCAAGAACAGCTTGATTGTTGCATCTTCTATAGAAAAAGCCATGGAAATCCATGTCCAGCTCCAGAATGCTGAGAAACTGATTATGCTTCACTGCCTGGTCCATCTGCTCAATAATATTTTCTAAATAGTCATAGTCATCATCCGTCATGTGGGACATGGATTCCTTAACCGCAAAGCCCTCGATAATTTCTCTGAGCACGAACAAATCCTTGATTTCTTTGGCTGTAATATTGGATACGACCGAGCCCTTATTGGGAATACCCGTAATCAAGCCCTCCTGCTTCAAGCGTTCCAACGCCTCCCGTACAGGTGCCTGGCTGATCTTATATTTGTTCGCAATATCAAGTACAATTAAGCGCGTTCCTGGCTGCAGCTCCCCTGCAAGGATGTCTTTCTTCACATTGGCATAGACATGGGTGCTTATAGAATGGACAGAGGAGAATAGCGGGATATCTTGCAATAGACTCACGTCTCCATTTCCTATTATCGATTATCGATAATACCAGTTGGCAAAAAGTAAACGCTTGCATAATTAAATCTACGAAGCAGCCACGTCCTTTATTCCACCCCCTGTCAAATTATCGATAATTCATCTAGCTCTATTATAGAAGCCTATCCACCTGTTCAACAACCGATTTAAATAGCGTATTTTGTCTTTCTTTGACGATTCAGCATGAAGACAACACCAACAAGCCGACTCCCGTTTCCCGGAGCCGGCTTAATTAGAATCTATAGCGATACTGGCTTCAAAGGATCTTCTGCGGGACCTTCCATAACCTCGCCATCTATGCCGAACCTGGAGCCATGGCAAGGGCAGTCCCACGTTCGATCCCCATTATTCCATTCCACTTCGCAGCCAAGATGCGTACAGGTTGTATCGACCAGATGCAGCTCCCCTTGATCATCCCTGTATGCTCCAGCCCGTTTGCCATGAATGCTTACGACAGCACCTTCATCGTTCGCTAGATCCTCTGGCTGACGGTACACCATCTCCAGCTTACCTGCAATAAGATGCTTGGCGACATCCAGATTGTCTGCAATTAAATTTTTGACCACTGTCATCGTAACCGAGCGTGAAGGGCTGAATAGCTGCTCGTAAGGATTGCTCTTATCTAAAATAAGATCCTTAATTAATATAGCGGCTGCCGTCCCGTTCGTCATCCCCCACTTATGGAAGCCTGTAGCCACATATACGTTAGGGGAGGAAGACGTGATACGTCCAATGTATGGAATCTTATCTCCTGTAACCAGATCCTGTGCGGACCAGCGATACGCGATATCTCGAATGGCAAAATGCTGCTCTGCAAAGCTCCTCAGCTCCTCATAATGATTGAACGTACATATGCCTTGCCCTGTCTTATGGCTCTGTCCGCCAATGAGTATAAGCTTCGAATGATCGTCTGTCTCTACACAGCGAATGGAGCGCTTCGGCTCCTCCGCACTTAGATACATGCCGCCCGGATACGCATCAGGCTCCTCATGGATGCCAAGGACATAGGAACGATCCGCATGCATCCTTGCAAAATAAAACCCCATCCCATCATAGAAGGGATAGTGTGTACAGGAGGCAACATGCTTGCAAGCAATCTGCTGGCCTGCTCTTGTGATAACCTTCGTCTCTGAGCCATAGTCTACATCAACTGCTGTCGTGTATTCATATATGCTCCCGCCCGCCTGAATGAATGCATCCACCAGCGAGGACAAATAACGCAGAGGATGGAATTGCCCTTGATCATGCATGACAATTGCCGCCTTCATCGGTATATGCAATGGCATATGCTCGGTATAAGAGCTCTTAATCCCTAATCTTGAATAAGCTTCCATCTCCTGTTCCAGCTTGGGAAGCGAGTCTGCCGCATTGGTGTAGATATAAGCATCCTGTAAGGAGAAGCCGCTGTCGATGTTATGCTTGTCCAGCGTATCTTGGATGAAGGCAAAAGCCTCTGCATTCGCTTGATAATAGAGGGACGCTTTCTCTTCACCAGCAGTGTGAATCATATTTGCATAGAACAAATCATGCTGTGCTGTGATTTTGGCTGTCGTATGCCCTGTTGTTCCATTCAGCAGCTTCCCTGCTTCGAGTAGAACGACCTTGAAGCCTTCCTGTACGAGCAAATAAGCTGTTGTGAGGCCTGCTATCCCTCCGCCTACTACGACAACATCAGCACTAATATCATGCTCTAGCTTAGGGAATGAGGGCAATGTCGTTGAATCTGCCCAATAAGACTCTGGAAATTGTGGAAAGGGATGAGCTGCTGTCAATCTTAACGCCTCCTGATGAATGGTAGTAACGTTAATTTATACCAAATCATCATCAAGCATACAAGAACAGTCAAATTAAAGGTGGCTGACCTGCCCACCCGCCTGTTCCCTTGTTTATCTCAGTGGCAGAAGCCATGCCGAATAAGGCTTCAGTCGGACAGTGAAAGTCCCATCGCTACCTACTGTTATGGAATCACCGGATAGCAGCTCAGTAAGCTCCCTCTCAGAAGTAGTCTCGCCGTTTGGAATTGTGAGTGTCAGCTCTCTCTCCATTGGGCTGGAGTTAATGATACAGCCAACCGACTCCGTATCCGTACTGCGGATATATCCAAGCACATTGTTCGCGGTATCCTCGAACCAACGCTTATAGCTGCCAGTACGAAGAGCACTAAGCTGTTGGCGATGCCTAATCATCGTCTGATAGAACCGGAATATCTCTAACTGGCTCTCATCCCTATCCCAGATCATCGTTCTGCGGCAATCAGGATCTTCACCACCGTACATCCCAATCTCATCCCCGTAATAAATCATCGGCATACCGATGAATGTAATCATATAGAAGGCAGCAATTTTGAGTCTGTCTACCTCATTATGGTTCCCCCTGCCCCACTTGGACGAGAGGCAGGCGGTAATAAATCTTTTCGTATCATGGCTGCCCATTAGGTTGAACATCGCGTAATTAGCCTGATCGGAATAGGACATACGTACATGGTCGATTCTCGAAGCGAATTGCTGGACATCCATCGTCTGGTTAGCAAAAAACTCGATCATGGCATCTCTCAGCAAATAATTCATTACACCATCGAACTGTTCTCCCTTGAGCCAACGTCCCGAATCATGCATGATCTCTCCAATGATCAGAGCATCTGGCTTCACCTGCTTCACTCTGCGGCGCAAGATCCGCCAGAAATCATGATCAACTTCATTAGCTACATCAATTCGCCAGCCATCGATATCGGTCTCTCTAATCCAATATTCAGCAACATCAAGCAAATAGGCAATTAGAGCTTCATTCCTCGTATTCAGCTTCGGCATCGACTTCACGTTTCTGCCGAACGTCTCATAATTCGTCTCAGGCTGCCACTTCACCGGATATTCATGGATGTGGTACCAATCCGCATATTCGGACTGCTCTCCCTTCTCGATTACATCCTGGAATGCGAAGAAACGATCTCCAGAGTGGTTGAACACAGCATCCAGCATGACACGAATCCCTAATTCATGTGCTTCCTTAACCAGCATTCTCATCGTCTCAGTATCCCCGAAGGACGGATCGATACGGTAATAATCAATCGTATCATACTTGTGATTGCTGTCCGATGCGAAAATAGGCGTCATATAGAGCAGCGTGATTCCGAGCTCCTGCAAATAGGGAAGCTTCTGTCTAATCCCTTCGAGATCACCGCCATAATAGGTTTCTCGAGTTGGGTTGGCACCGTTCTCCCACACATCTGTTCCATCCGGATCATTGCTCTTGTCGCCATTATAGAATCGGTCCGGGAAAATCTGATACACGATGGCATCCTCTATCCATGAAGGAGCAATAACACGATCCATCGCCGAAATCATTGGACACTGGAACTCCCCTGCCGCATCACGCCATTCACTTACCGTCTGCTCGCCAAACCAGTACTGCTTGCCGGCATGATCTGTTACAAGAAAAGCGTATCGAATGCGCTTACAATCACTTTGTATCTCGGCCTCATAATAATCATGCAGCTCAGTCGAAGCAGTTTTGTTCATTCGAAGGGAAACTTCATTCCCGGTTGATAGATAACGATCGGCGTGCAGAATGAGACAGCTGGCCAAATCACCCTTTTGTGCGCGAAGTCTTATCTTCACTACATGATTCGAAAGCGCATTCAGATAAGGGCTCTCACTCGTATGATACAAGGCTTGAATATTCATTAACAGCTCTCCTCGGATACTGGATGGATAGATCAACAAACGATATTAAGCAAACAATTCTAGGAAACCGGTTTCCTAAAATGAAATTATCATATTGCACTCATAAAATCAACATAAAAATGACGGCTCTTCGCTTATTACGCATTGAACAGTTGTCATAACCTAGAGGGTTCATTATGATTAAGCCATAGAGCTCATATAAGGAGTTATAACGATGAAAGTAACGATTAACGATGTTGCACGTGCGGCTAACGTGTCCAAATCGACCGTTTCCAAAGTGTTGAACAATGCCTCCACGATTCCCGAAGCTACGAAAGAAAAGATTAGATCGATCATGAAGGAGCTTAATTATACACCAAGCAGCATGGCAACTCAGCTGGCTAGGCAGAGCAGCTTAACGATCGGATTCATTATGGATGCCGATCATAAGAAAGATTTCATTAATCCATTCGCATTCAGTATTATTAGCGGAGCCGAGAGCGTTACCTATTCTCGAGGTTATGAGCTTACCATCTCGAACAGTACCTCACATGATGCAGATTTCATGAATCGTTATGTATGGAACCGGAAGCTGGACGGCGTTCTCATAAGTACGTCCTTCATTACGCAGCCTATGATTGAGCAGCTCGAGCAGCTCAGCTTCCCTTATGTCATATTAGGACAGCCCAGCTGGGAGGATTCCGAGCGAGAGATCGCATGGATAGACTTCGATAATGTGCTGGCCGGCAAGCTAGCAGCCGAGCATCTGCAGAAGGAAGGCTTCGAGCGCATCGCCTTTATTGGCGGAATGCCCGATGAACCGATCTCAAGCAAACGCATAGAAGGCTACAGCTCAGTGTTCGCGACGCCCTCCGTGCAGTGGATTCGCAATGCTGCACCCGACGAATCTGGAGGCTATCAGGCTATGCTTAGTCTGCTTGATAGTGATCAGCCGCCAGATGCTGTGATTTGTGTCAACAACTTATCAGCCTTCGGCGCGATGAATGCTGTCAAAGAAAGGGGACTCTCCATTCCTGATGATGTCGGATTCGTTACCTTCGATAATTATCCGCTTGCTCCCTATCTTACACCTGCGCTAACGGCTATTGACTTGGACATGTTCAAGCTTGGCGTGACCGCTTGCAGCCAGCTGTTCGAGCGCATCGGCAGTATCGAGCAAGCAGCTGCTGAACATGAACATATAACCCGCAAGGAGCTGCTGCAGCCTGAGCTGCGAATCCGCGCCTCCAGCCGTAGACGATAGCTGCTCCAAACCTAACAAGCCCCCGAGGCATAAGCTTCGGGGGCTTGTTAGGTTTAATACTAGTGAACGATGACTTATGAGACAGCAGCTGCTTCCTCCCGCCTTGGCCGGAAGAACACTCCGAGTATCGCGAATAGGAAGAAGGCTATCCCAAGAAATAGAAAGATACTATGAATGGATACATAGCGAATGCCGAAGCCGCCTAAGGTAGGCCCAAGAATACTGCCGATGCTGAAATGAATGGAAGCAATCACATTCGCAGCAGGAAGAATGCCGCGGGGCAGAATATCGGCCGCATAGGCAAGACCTAAGGAATAGAAGGAACCAACTAAGCCTCCGCCAAGAGCAAATAAGAGGAATAATAGAGCGACATGATCCTCGGCGAGCGGAATAGCGAAGAAGACAAGTGATCCGCATAGCCCACAGGCAATTAGAATCGGCTTACGCCCTATCTTGTCACTCCATATGCCAAGTGGCAGCTGTAGAATGAGACCACCTATACCAAATGCAAGCAGCAGCAGTGAAATCCAATGCTGGCTTAATCCCGTGCGCAGCCCATAGAGCGGGAAATTGCTATTCATCGATGCCTCCATTAATCCATATAGGAAGCCTGGTATAAGTACGAACCATGCAAGACGGTAGGTGGTAATGAAGCGATTCTCCTTGTTCTGACTCTTGTGTATACGCTCCGGCATTTCATTCGGCATTCTAATAATGAGAAGCAGCACAAGAGCAAATAGTGCACCTGTTACTAAGAACGGTACCTTATCGCCAAGCGAGAGTAGATTAATGCCAAGAGGCCCAATACTGAATCCAGCCCCATATGCCATTCCATATAAGGAAATATAACGGCCTCTCTGCTCAGCGGGACTTGAGCTAACGATCCATAATTGCGTCGTATAATGCAGAGTGCTATCTCCTACACCAACGAGTAAGCGCAGGACAAACCAGATAGTAAGCGATTGACTTACAGGAAACAGAAGCACCGCAATGGTAACCAGGGCTATACCCGCTACAATTACTTTTTTATACCCAAACCTAGCAACGGGCCGCTCCACAAAAAACATCGTACAGAAAACTCCAATATAAAGCGCAGCTGAATTCATGCCGTTCATATCCGATGAGACACCGGACCGCTCAAGCAGAATCGACAGCAGTGGCAGCAGCAACCCTTGACTCATACCGGCAACCACTACAACAAGCAATAATTTCACTAGTCGGCTGCGGAACACTGCGGGAGTGGATGCATAAATCCCAGATGACAAAACCTTACACTCTCCTATTTCTATAATGAACGATCGAATTGACCTCCACTATTGTATACAATCAGCCCCAACAAATAAAGAGAAAGGATTATTATATGCAGCTGAATGACATATTCAATATGCTGTAATTGGCCCAGTGAATTCTAGCATAATTGGATATTTCTTTATACCATTCTCCTAATTAATAAAAAGATCATAAACGTTCACAAAGGAGATTACACCATGTCTATTCTTATAGCAGATACGGATGAAGCTATTCGTGCAACTTATCCATTGATGATTCAATTACGCCCTCACTTACTTGAAGATACCTATTTAAGCAAAATTAAGCAGCTGCAGCTGGATTACGGATACCAATTAATTGTGATCGTTGAGAATGGAGCAGCAAAAGCTACAGCTGGCTACAGAATTTGTGATTCATTGGCTTTGGGCAGATATATGTATGTGGATGATCTCATCACCGATCAGGAAAGCCGCTCAAGAGGGTATGCGAATCAATTGTTCGATTGGTTAGACGAAGAAGCAACCAAAAATGACTGTACGAACAAAGAGCAGGAATAGCAAAGACATCCTTCGCTATTCCTGCTCTATCATTTTATTTTATTCAAAAATAACAAATTTCAATTTCTTCGACTTCAAGTATGTAATAATTTCAGGCAATGCTTCAACCGTCTTTTTCTTCTCATGCATGACATAGATTCCCCCTGAAGGGTCAACGTCATGAAAATACTGAATAATCTGCTCTGTATTCTCGGCCTTCCAATCCAGCGGATCACGGTTCCACATTAACACTTTCATTTCATGATCAGATACTTTGCCAGTCAGCTTCGCATCTATTGAACCATATGGAGGTCTGAATAGCGTTATAGGCTTGCCCGATAGCTTCTCGATTGTTTGATTGGTCTGTTCGATATCCTTCTTCTTAGCTGCTTGATCAAGCTCCGTCAGATTGCTGTGATCCCAGGAATGATTGCCAAGAGCCATACCGTTGTTACCCGCATATTTCACGGCATCGGGATACTTTTCTGTCTTCTTGCCGACAAATAGAAAAGTAGCCGCGACATTCTCTTCCAGCAAGATATCAACGATCTTCTCCGTATAGGCTGATGGCCCATCATCAAAGGATAAAGCTACATAGCCTTCTGGCAAGCCATAGGTGAACTTGTCCTCTGCAATGAGGTGAGACTCGTACCACTCACTGGAAGTAGACGTGCTCACTTCGGCCCTAGCTGGTGCACGGACAGGCTCTACGAATTTAACTAGATTGACGACTGGCATCTCACTGGTCCTATCATTAGCAGCTTCTATCACCTCGGATTCCGTCGAACTAGCCGCATTCACCCGATGTCCCAGCTGATCCTCCTGTTCACTGAACAGCTTGCTATCCGTGCTTATCACTATGATACATACTGCTATGCTGAAAATAACCAAACGCAAGGTCAGGCTTCCCGTGCGTTCCCGAAATCCCATCCACTTACGCCATAACGAATCATTGGATGAAGGAGCCTCTCTATCCAGCCCATTCCTCTCAATCCTTTCGGCCAAATTCATAGATGGACCCTTTTTCAATAGAGCAAGCTGCTTCATATAATAGTCAGAGCATGTGAAATAATGAATCTCACTAATCGTTTTATTCGTCTTCATGACGGAACAATAATAGATTTGTTGATAAGGGTCCCACTTCGGATACAGGGAAAGACGAACTCGGTCTCCCTCTTCCAGGCATACGGCCGACAATTGTACATAAGACAGCTCATCCAATTGTACAATGCACTGCTCCTGTATCCCTGTCCGAGTTACCGCTACCTCCATGCAATAGCCGGTTAAATCCTGCGTAAGCCTTAGCAACTCAATCATTTCGACTGTATTCATATGTATCGTTGCCCTCGACTTTCCTTTCCTACTCTCAGATATGCAGCTAGGCTTAGGCGCTTTCCCCATCTTGCCGATTGTTATGGTTATGTCCTAATGGTGAAGCCATGCGATTCGTGAAATCACTGATCATGTTGGCAAGATACGCTTTCTCTTGACGGAGAGTCTCATATTTCTGCTTGAGATGGTTGTTCTCCACTTCCAATCTGCCCATTCTTTCTTCGAGGTCATTCATTTTTTTGATTTTGTCGGCATGCGCATCATTATGCTTTTGAAGGAGGCTTCCGTATTTTTGCTGCTCGAGGTCAATCACGTTTTTCAGCTCATCGGTTTCGGCAGACATCGCTGCTTGAAGCTCCCGATAATCTTCAATGACCTGATCCACCTTCAGGTTTTTCTCTATTAATTTATGTTCAAGCTCTAGAATGTTCTTCTCCCGCTCTTCAATGACCTTATTGAGATTCTTCATATCTCTAGTAAGGCGATCAATCTGACCATTGGAATGGGACAGACGATCATGAAGCTCATTGATGTTTAATTCCGCATGCTGTCTGGACTGAATAATTTGCTCAACGGCAAAGACCAAATCAAGCGACTTCTTGTCCATTTGTGCTTTGCTCGTGCTATTCATGATAGATGGATTCCCTTCTCCTGCACCATCTGTGTTTTCTTTCTTAGCCTCTTCAATAGAGGGTGCATGTGTTGGCTCCACTGATGACATTTGCATTTCCTGTTCCAGGCCACTTTGCATTTTATCTTTCCTTTTGAAAAAAGGAGATTTCATTTTCGTATCAGCATCCTATCAGTTAATGTCAGATAATGTCGAACTGCATTTGCTCTATTATAAAATAATTTCCCATTGTATTAGTGAGACTTTGTATCTATATTTGATCAAATACATCTTTAGTCCTATATCCCTCGTATGGAAATGGATAGGAACAACAACTCATTGCATAGGAAAAGGCATGCTGAATAGCATGCCTTTTCCATTTCTATCATTTATATTCCAAATAATATAACTTCTTATGAATAAAGCATCAGTCCAACGGCTTAAACTTAATATCAGCGATTGTACCACTTTCGACAAAGCCTATCTTCTTATAGACCTTATTCGAATCGGGGTTGCTTAGGTCAGCATACAGCATAGGGATTAGGGACTCTGACTGCAGCATCACACATATCTCCGCCACTAACCTGCTGGCATAGCCTTTCTTACGATAGCCTGCTGGGGTGTATACCGCATTGATTCTAGCATGTCTGGCAGTGCGGTGAGGGATATTCGCCATCGACACTGCCTCACCCTCCACTATCCACAAAAACAAATGACCGGCTTCAATCATATCCTGCGCCGCTTGTATCTGACTCGAATGCTCGACCGGAGCTCCATGTACATATTCAGAGAAGCCGGCTAAATACGCTGCAACTGTTCCAACATCATAGCTTGTCGCTTTCTGTATGGCCCCTGCAACATGCAGCGGCTTCATTGCTAATTGGCAATCATAAGATTCCATTAGCATGCTTGTGTACGATTGCAGGCCTTTGGCAGCACCATACTCTTGCGCGAATAAGGCTGAGAGCTCGGGCTCTCCACTTATTCCGGGCAGGGAAATCCCTTTGATGACCTCAATAAGCTCTTGGATAAGACAAGTCCGATCGACAGCTTCTATATCTCCAGCCATCCACAGCCATGCATTGTTCCCCTTCGTATGGGCAAACATCATCCTATCATCGGAACTTTTAAGACACAACGAGCCTGGCGATTCACAGATACGATGGATGAGATTATAGGCAACCTCGTCAGACCTGAATCGATAATAATTCCTTATCTGATCGCTCGAATCAAACCTATGCAGCACCATAACCGTCTCCTTCATCCTATTTACTATTCAGCTCCGCTTGAATACCTTTTCTTATCTACATACACCCATTCTTTCATTTGACTTCTTTCTAGAGGATAATGCTCTTCCAAATAAGCATGCTCCTGTATAAAGGCGATTCCTTTATCGGTTAATCTAGCTGGTCTCAGAGAAAAAGCATATCCGTTACGCAGCACACGCTCAATATAGCCTTGTTTCTCCAGCAATTTCACCATTTTCTCGTATTCATATTCCTTCATACCATAATCCGAGGCTGTTAATGCATCGGATTTCATGCTGATTTCTCTCATTATGCTGTATCCTACTCTCAACCGATCACCCCGCTACCTCTTAGGCCAATGGACCATATAAATAAAAAAGCCTTTATCTGACATGTCGTCGAATGAAGGCTCCTCTTGTTATCTATTATTGTTATTCGTTAAGTATATTGCTCTTATGCCTGCTCTACTGTGCTCGGATCCATATAGAATATCTCCCACAGATGATCATCAAGATCCTGGAAGCTCCAGCTATACATGAAACCGTGATCAACCGGATCATTATAAGGCTTGCCTCCTGCTGCCAGTGCCTTGCCTACAACCTCATTTACTTCTTCATTGCTCTGCGCAGATAAGCCCATAATAACCTCTGAGCTTCTAGCTGCATTCGGAATTTCTTTGCCTGTGAACGATTGGAACCGCTCCTCGACCAGGAGCATTACATAAATATTGTCACCAACAATCATGCACGTTGCAGACTCATCCGTAAATTGCGCATTGAAGGAAAAGCCCAGCTCGGTAAAAAATGCGATCGACTTCTGCAAATCCTTAACCGGTAAATTCACAAAAATATGACTAGCTTGAAATCCCATTTTTTATCACCTCGAAGTAAAAATAGCATGTCCAGGAAGTTGCTGTCAATGAGTCTTCAGCAGCTATGAACACGACCTATGTTAGCCGTACGAGCGGTGCCATCTTATTTGGCGATTTCTTGCTGCAAAGCCTCCACATAGGCAGAGGCAAGCTTAGAGAGAGCGACGTTCCGATGAGCGATCCAGCCGATATTAATCGTCTCATCACAAGCAAGAGGTACTGGAATAATGTCGTTGCCGTTGAGATCTGCGCTAAGCACTCCCGTAGAGATCGTATAGCCATTCAAGCCGATTAACAAATTAAATAGCGTTGCCCGATCATTCACCCGAATACTTTTGGCATGGGACAATGTACTTAGAATTTCCTCTGAGAAATGAAAGGAATTATATTCTCCCTGCTCAAAGGACAGATAGGGATAGTCGTGAAGCTGGTCAATGGTTACAATAGATTGCTTGGCGAGCGGGTTGTTTTTACTAATAAAAATATGCGGCTCCGCCATAAACAGGCTCGTAAACTCCAGATTGGCAGATTTCAGAAGCTTGTTGATGACCTTAGCGTTGAACTCATTGAGATACAGGATGCCGATCTCACTACGGAGCGTTTTGACATCCTCAATAATCTCATGAGTCTTAGTCTCCCGAAGCGCTAATTCGTATTCATCCAAGCCATATTCATTAACCAGATTGACGAATGCATTCACCGCGAACGCGTAGTGCTGAGTGGATATGGAGAAATGCTGCGGCGTTGGCTTGGCATCGAGATAACGGTTCTCGAGCAGCTCTGCCTGCTCCACTACCTGGCGTGCGTAGCCTAGAAATTCAGCGCCTTCCATGGACAAGGAGATGCCTTTGTTCGTCCGTTCGAATATCGTAATACGGATTTCTTCTTCCAAATCTTTTATGGCATTAGATAGACTGGGCTGTGAGATAAAGAGCCGCTTGGCTGCCTCATTAATCGAGCCGCGATTGGCAACCTCAATAACATATTTCAATTGCTGAAGAGTCAATAGATCGAGTCCTTTCTGTGCTTCCTATACTACTTTCGGCTATGGCTTAATGGCATGCCGTTCATACCATCATGCTCTCCTTGAACTGCTTAGGAGTGCAGCCATTGAATCTCTTGAACAGCTCATAGAAATGAGCCATATTCTCAAGCCCCGCTTCTGCGGCAATATCTGTAATCGGCATACTTCCGGTAATGAGCAGCCTTTTGGCTTTGGCAATTCGCTTGCGATTGACGAATTCAGTGAAGGACAGCCCCATCTTTTTCTTGAAATATTTGGAGAAATAGACGTAGCTCATCCCAGCCAGCCTGCTGACCTCTGTCATGTCGATTTTTCCTGATAGATGACTCTCAATATAAGTAATGACCGGGCGAAGTAAATCCGCATCTACATATTCATGCGCTGACAGCAGCTGGTCATCGTCATGACGAAGCAAAGTGAGAAGCAGATGTTTAATATGCATACTGACTGCGATCTCGTAGCCCTTCTTCTTCTGCATCACTTCCTCGTGAATATGGAGCAATGTTGAGGCTACTTCTGCCTGCGCTTCCGGATATTTTTTGAAAATAACATTCAAATCATCAAGCGGATTCAATACTTCCATGAAATGCCTCGTGTAATGCATCATTGCTGGATCGAAGTAAGGCTCCAGATCAACATGAAGAACAATATAGGTCACATGCTGCCCTTGGCGCATTTGAGCTTTATGAAGCTGTGAAGAACCGATAACCATTACCTCTCCCGGGTGCAGCGAGTAAGCTTGACTGGGCGTGTACATATCATGAATGCCTTCTAGGACGAGAATAAATTCAATCTCTTTGTGATAATGCCAAGGCTGTGGGCCAATCTGCTCGTCGCCGCTATGCGTAAACGTCCATACTTTGATGCAGAGCTGTTGATTCTGGTAATGTATAGGCTCTTGGAAGCTGTCCATATAGTCACCCTCACGAAGTTGATAGATTGAATATGGATACAAATTGAATAAAAACCCGCATTACGTCCACTCTCCCTGCAAGGTATCATCGAAGCAGAATAACAAGTTTACCCAATCAGCTATGTAAAGGAGACCGACTATGAAAGTTGCTGTAATCGGATGCGGCGGGCTAGGACATATCCACGCGGACATATATTCACGCTTGGATGGCGTTCAATTAACCGGTGTTTGCGACCAACAAATCGAGCTTGCCAATGAATTGGCCCAAGCAACGGGGGCACCTGCTTATTATTCTTTTGAACAAATGCTTGAAGAAGCTGAATTTGATGCTATTAGCGTTACTTTACCTAGTTATTTACACAAAGAATATACTCTCCTAGCTGCAAAAGCAAGGAAACATGTCATTAGCGAGAAACCTATTGCTCTAAGCCTTGAGGATGCGAAGGAAATGATAGCTTGCTGTGAGGAACATGGCGTTCGCCTCTTCGTCGGACATGTCGTCCGATTCTTTCCTGAGTATGCCAATATCAAGCACACGATCGAGCAAGGATCGATTGGTCGCCCTGCTGTCGCACATGCGAGCCGTATTGGCCCTCATCCAGGTGAAACCAAAGGCTGGTATAACGACTCCAGCAAGAGCGGCGGGGTCATTCTAGATCTCATGATCCATGACCTGGATTTCCTGAGATGGAGTATGGGCGAGGTCGAGACGGTATATGCGATGAACCATAGCAGCGAACAGCTGGACTATGCGCTAGTCACCCTTCAATTCAGCAATGGCGCCGTTGCTAATGTAGAAGCCCATTGGGGCTACCCTGGCCCCTTCCATACGAAAGCCGAAATTTCCGGTAACGAAGGTATTATTGCGACGAATAGCCTGAAGAGCAGCTCCCTTCAGATTCATAAGTCGGTTACATCGGAGGCTAACAGCTTCGTTGCCGTGCCGGAGAGCCCAGCTTTCCGCAGTCCCTTCGAGCTGGAGCTGGAGCATTTTATTACCTGTATCAAAGACGGCTCAGAAGCGATTGTAACAGCGGCCGATGCCTATAAAGCTTTGGAGCTCGCACATGCGGCACTCGAAAGCGCAAGGACTGGCAAAGCCGTCCATCTCCCAGTAGGAGGAAATCATGATGAATAAATTAAAAGTAGGCATGATCAGCTTCGCTCACTCGCATGCCTTCTCTTATCTGGATTCACTGCTCGCACTTCCTGAGGTGGAGCTGGTGGGAATAGCCGATCCCATTGAAAGCCGCGTACACGCTATAGTTGAACAGCACTCCCTTGCCTATTATGGCGACTACAACGAATTGCTGGAGAACGATCTAGATGCAGTCGTCATCTGCTCTGAGAATGCTCTGCATGCGGAGATTACAATTGCCGCTGCAGCTAGAGGAAAGCATGTGTTATGTGAGAAACCGCTAGGCATTAACGCCTCGGAAATGCAAGCGATGATTGCTGCCTGCCATGACAATCAGGTGCAGCTCATGACTGCCTTCCCTTGCCGCTATTTGGCTGCTGTTGTGCAAGCCAAGCATGCTGTGGACCGTGGAGAAATTGGTGATATCGTCGCTTTCAAAGGAATGAATCGCGGCACCGCTCCCGGAGGCTGGTACGTCGACCCAGCTCTTGCAGGTGGAGGTGCTCTGCTGGATCATACGGTACATGTCATGGATTTGATGAATTGGATGAATGGCTCGGAACCGAGAGAAATTTATGCGCATGCAGCCACGTTGTTTCATGACCAGCTGGATGTGGATGACACAGGCATGCTGCATGTCAAATTCGAGAACGGGGTATTCGGGGTCATTGATACAAGCTGGTCTAGAAAGCCTCCCTATCCGACCTGGGGCGATGTCGCTCTAGATATTATTGGAACGAAAGGCGTCATCTCAGTGAATGGTCTGGCACAGGTTAATGAGCTGTATAGCCGTCAGAACGCAGCTGGACAATGGCAGTATTGGGGCGATAATATGGATGAGCATTTAATAAAAGCTTTTGTTAGCGCGATACTCAGCGGCCAGCCTGTACCTATTACAGGTGAAGATGGAATGCTCTCTGCTCTTGCCGCGATAGCAGGCTACCGCTCTATTCAAGCGGGTCAGCCGGTATTGCTATAAGCAGACACGAAACATGGGGCTATCCCACAAGCTGAAGCTCGTCGAAGAGATAGCTCACTTCGAACCAAACTGTTAGGAAACATGAAAAAATATCCGTATAGGTGGCTATTCCTGTACGGATATTTTTCTCTTTTATGCACCTTTTTTCTATAGCTAATGACTTTATTTCTTTCATTTTCACTCACTCTAGTCCCAGCAACACAAAAGCGACCCACTACTGCTATTTCGTATTATTAGGTCAGCCAGAATGTTCTGGTTGGCCTTTCTTTATGGCCGTTATACGATGGCGGTAGCCGGGAGAACGTCTGCTTTTTGGGGGTTATACCCCGTAGGAAAAACTGTTCTCCCACTGCCCCCAATGACCATGTTTGAGCTGGTAGAGGCAACGACCTCGCATCACAAGCGAAGCTATGGGTTTGGAACTAT
>NZ_JCAALS010000022.1:0-113112 GCF_059686975.1 Paenibacillus xinjiangensis
GCATATTGTCCTTAGGAATAACCAAGTTGTAGAGTTCAAGATATGGACTTACGACCATTGTTTGCTGCATTTGAATCATTAGCTCACCTGCTCCCTTGTAATGCTTTAATTATACAAAAAAAAAGGTACATCCTCCTCATTTTATGAGTGAATGTACCTTTCTTGCCTCAAGGGGACTTTTTCAGTGGCCTCGTAATGGGTGGGGTTTGTGTTGCTGGGGACTATGGGGATTCCATTGTGAGGTGAGGTTAAGGAGATAGGGCTTGACCTCATATCTTTAATGGATGATGTTGTAATTGGTAGATAATTGAATTAAAGAAAGGGATGTATTAAACGGTCATACCTGACCTTTTAATACATCCCCTTTCTCATCCCTATGAAGTTGTTAGTGCTGACAATCCTCGCAGATGCCGTACACCTCGAATCGATGTCCGCCAATCTTGAAGTTGTCTGGCAAATTAATGGACTCCATCGGACAAAAATCAAATGTAGTCGTCTTCTCACAATTCGTGCAAATCATATGGTGATGATGGTGGGTCATACAGCTCGCCTTGAACTTCAACCCGCCGTCCATTAAGTAGAACTGCTCCAAGACACCCATCTCGCTCAACATGCGTAGATTGCGATAGACTGTATCTAGACTAACTCCTGAATACTTGACCTTCATTAGGTCATAGACATCCTTAGGAGAGAGATGCTGATCATTCGTAACGAATATTTCAGCCAGCGTACGTCGCTGATCTGTAATTCTCCAGCCGTTCCTAGCCATTGTATCAACCATTTGTTGAATCGTGCTGCGCTCCGACATGACAATCCCCTTCCATGCGGTTTGCTTATATTGTGAACCAAATGAGCATAGGAAGTCAAGACAATAGGGCAAAGCTGCAGACCTGTAGAGCAGATCAACAGCTTGGTATGGCCTATTCGTTCAACGCTTTAATTAGAGCTTCCAAATTATTGTTCATTACCCCAATGTAGTCGAGGTTGTTAGCTGTCTCTTCTTGCGTAAGCCCCTCTAATGGATTAAGGACAGCTGTCTGCGCACCAATCTCATCAGCGATCGTCTGAGCAATCTTCGGCTCGACAAGCGTCTCGAAGAAAATAGTGCGGATATTATGCTCCTTGGCCAGCTCGACAACGGCTGCCATCTGCTCTGGGGAAGGCTCTTGATCAGGGGATAGCCCCGAGATCGGTACTTGAGTCAGTCCGTATTGCTGTGCCAAATAACCGAACGCAGCATGCTGCGTTACAAATTCTGTTCTTGCCGCACCCTCAAGTCCAGCTTGGAATGCCGTATCCAGCTCTTGAAGCTTCGCTATATAGGCATCTGCATTAGCCTTATATTCCGCTTCATGGGCAGGATCAGCCTTAATCAGCGCTTCCTGAATCGCTGCGACTTCTTGCTGAGCCAAGACAGGACTCAACCAGACATGCGGATCAAGCGTATGCTCATGCTCCTCTTCTGCCTCATGGGAGTGCCCCTCCTCTTCCTCCTCAGCCGCATGCTCAGCTTCAGCATCAGCATCATGGTCATGCTCAGCCTCAGTGGTACCATGGCTATGCTCTTCACCTTCCATAAGCTCGATGCCGTGGCTTGCTTCTACATCGATCCGCTGATCACTCGGAGCACTCGACAGAGCTGAGTCCACCCACTCCTCGACAATACCGTTGTAGACGAACACATCGGCTTCTTGAATTGCAGCCATATCTTTGGCAGATGGCTCCCAATCATGAGGCTCTACGCCTCCTGGCACCAGCATAACGACATCAGCGTGCTCTCCAGCAACCTGCTTAGTGAATTCATACATGGGATAAAATGTCGTCACTACCTGCAGCTTAGCCTCAGCCGTATTCGCTGACTCAGGTGCATTGCTGCTATTCGCAGCCTGATCAACCGCTGCCCCGTTATTATTGCTTCCACAGCCAGCCAATATCAGTGCTGCTGCTGCGAAGACCGCTATCATTTTACTAGACCATACTTTCATTCTCTGTACCTCCTGAATGATGAATAGATGATTGCTCAGACATACGGGGAAATCGTGTATTCCCTTCTCTGCCTGCTGTGCGTGTCTTTCTTCCTGCGAGCTGATTCGCTTTGATCCATAGTTTCTTCACCAGTATTCCCGTCACAAGCATAAGCAGCAGCGTTAACGCTATCGAGCCTCCTGGCGGTGTACTTAGCTCATACGAAGCCGTTAAGCCAGTAAATACGCCCACTAATCCAATTCCCATCGCGATGACCAGAGCTGCCGTGAAGCTTGGCGCTATTCGGATGGCAAGTGCGGCAGGCAGCACAATAAGAGCAGATACAAGCAGTACACCGACAATGGGCATAGCTGCGGCTACGATCATTCCCGTAATTACACTAAAGGCTAGTGATAGCCAGTCTACTGGAATGCCGTTTGTTGCAGCTGTCTCCTCATCGAAGGTCATTTGGTATAGCGGCCTGCGGAACACAATGAAGAATAGAGCGCCCACAATGGCTGTGCCTATCATAAGCAGCAATTCCTCTTGATTAACAGCAACAACAGAGCCGAATAAGTAGGAGGAGAAGCTTTTGCTAATCCCTTGATTCAAGTTCATTAGGACCACTGCACTCGACAAGCCGCCAATCATAATAATGGCAATCGATATCTCACTATAGGTTTTGTATGCTCGTCTAACGTACTCCACAATGACAGCGCCGATAATAGCGACAACAAATCCGGTCATCGTCGGATTCATATGAAGATAAGCTCCAGCAGCTACTCCAGCGAGTGATACATGCGAGAGCATATCGGCCATCAGCGCCTGACGCCGGAGCATCAGATAGACACCGAGGACAGACGCAACCAGAGCGATTATCCCACCGGCGTAAAATGCCCGCTGCATGAAATCGTAGTGCAGCATTTCCATCCTCCTTCCTCCTTCCGCTCCAGCTCAATTATGCGATCTGTATAGGGGCTGACCTCAGGCAGATTATGAGTAACCATAACGATCGTCCGTCCATGCGCCTTCACATGATGATCCATCAGCTCGTGGAATCCGAGTCGGCTTGCTTGATCCATCCCGGTAGTAGGCTCATCCATGATGAGCATATCCGGCCGCTGAGCCAATGCCCGGGCCATACAAATCCGCTGCTTCTGCCCACCAGACAGCTCTCCGATCCGCCTGCCCCGCAGCTCCCACATGCCTACCTGCCTAATCGCTTCTTCTGTGACAGCATGATCCTCAGCCTGAAGACGGCGCAGCCAGGAGCCGCTCGCATATGTACCAGATCGGACGAATTCCATTACCGTGCTGGGGAAGCCACTATTGAACGAAGCAATCTGCTGCGGAACATATCCTATGGCCAGCTTCTTGCCTGCAGCATTGCGCTTAGCCAGCTGTATATCTCCACTCCATGGCTTCAGCAGACCAAGCCCGAGCTTCAACAGTGTTGTTTTGGAAGCACCATTAGGCCCTGTTACCGCTACGAACTCGCCAGATTGAATATCTATACTTGCCCCTTCAAGGCAAGGCACATCGCTATAGCCGAAGGTAACATCCTTCATTGCAAGTAAACGCATAGCTCCTCCCCCTCTCGCTGTATGTATAATCTATATGATTGACTTGCAGATATATTGTAATTATTACGATTAGTAGTTAGAGAAAAAAGGATAATATAGCCATGGCAGCACATTCACATCTGCCAGATCAAGCTTCTCTTTGTATTCCGCAGCACTTTAATAGTAATCATTACGCTTTAGTGAGTATATCAAGATCATTTCCCCACGTCAACCTTACCTAATCAAAAAAGCAGAGGGCATATGCGCCATCTGCTCTCTCTGCTCATTGTCTCTTCAATAAATCCTCACGCACAGGCGAGAACGTATCCAGCAGCGCAGACGGTTCAAGTGCGGTCACTCCATGCTTCGCGTGAGAAGGAATATAAATAGTCTGTCCCGCTCCAATAATAGACTCGGTTCCATTGATCCGGAAGGCAATGCGGCCTGACAAGCAATAGCTCATTTGCTCATGTGGATGACTATGCTCGTACCCCTCGGCACCAGCCTCGAAATGCACCTCCATCATCATAAGTCCCTTACCCGCATTCAGAATACAACGTTTCACACCGGGCTCTGCATTCTCCCAAATTCCCAGATTGCTCATTGTTCGTTCTGCCTCTCATGTATGGAATTGTCTAGGATCGTACAAGCGTGTTTAAGGTAGGCGGTGAAATCTACTATGAACCATAGTTCTATGCCAGGAGAGTGGGAATAGACAGGAGCAACCATCCCGTATTCCCTGGGATGGTTGCTCTGTGTGTCTAATCTACTTGCTGCTCTTCCAAGCTTCAAGTCCAAGCGCAAGTGAACCCGAGAGACCTGCATTATCACCAAGACCTGGCGGTACAATAAATTCATCCAAGTTCTGAAGAAGCATCTCGTGTTGGATATACCCATTCAAGTTCTTGCGCACTTCAGCGCGGATGAGAGGAAATAGTTGCTTTTGGTGCATTACACCGCCACCCAGAATAATCTTCTTAGGGGAAAGCAGCAAAATAGTTCCAGCAAGAGCCTGTCCGATATAGAAGGCTTCCATTTGCCAAGCCGGATGCTCTGGCGAGAGCTCGCTCCCTTTTACACCCCAACGCTTCTCAAGTGCTGGACCCGCAGCCATTCCCTCCAAGCAATCACCATGATAGGGGCAGAACCCCTCATAGGTATCCTCTGGATGACGACGTGTCAATATATGACCACCCTCAGGATGAACAAGTCCATGAATCAGCTTCCCTTCGGAATAGACGCCAACGCCTACCCCTGTACCTATCGTATAATAGACACAGCTATCTAATCCTTGAGCTGCTCCCCAGACCGCTTCGCCAAGAGCTGCTGCATTCACATCGGTATCCCAGCCGTAAGGAACATTGAATTCCTTCCTCAGCGTACCGAGAAAATCATAGCCGCTCCAACCCGGCTTCGGCGTTGTCGTTACATGACCATATTGAGGACTGGAAGGATCGATATTAATCGGGCCGAAGGTACCAACGCCGATTGCATCTACCTCTTTGTCACGAAAATACTCCATTACATTCGCTAGAGTCACTTCAGGCTTTTCTGTAGGAAAGCTCACCCGATCCTCGATGATCCCCTGCTCATTACCGTACCCGCACACGAATTTCGTTCCGCCTGCTTCAATAGCTCCAATGCGCATTTCTTATTTCCTCCGTCCGATTAGGATATGACGCCACTCTCTCTATAGAAGCACCATATCTGCATTCGTATCTCGTTGATAGCTAATTAACCACTTTCCTCATCCAATTCCTATCCTATCCTATCATTTTCTGCTGCTCCATACATAGAACTAATCTTTTTAATTCTGTTAGCTTTCTTGCTCAGAAACAGAAAAGGAACACCAAGATCTATGGCCGGCCTGTGCTTGAGCCTTCTTTTCTGTAACGATCCAGTTGCTCGCGCAGTTCCCGCTTCCCGTCCTCCTCACAGAAAGCAGCATCAATGGCATGTCCTGCAACAGAGATGGCATCCTCTTCTGACCAGCCGCAATGAGCCGTAACCTTAGCCCACTCCTCATTCGGATTAATATTTAGCAGCTCTGGATCATCCGTATTAACCGTAACTCGGACCCCTGCTTCCACAAGCTTCTTTAGAGCATGAGATGCTCGTTATAGAGATCATCACGCTTATCATGACTCCAGTAATACTGTTTTTCAGATGAGTTGACTTGTCCGGTGTTTATTACAATATAAGATAAATCCCCTTTTCCCCATATCGATATCCGTTCATAGCTAACTAGCAGGGGATCATTCGGAATGTCTATCCACTCATCAAGATTCGAGTCATACAGCCTCCATAATGGTTTGTAACTCTCCCCCCTCATAATGGAGAACTATCGCATAACGATGACCTATTCCATAGATCCTCATGAGCTGGGCTGCATGAACAGGAGATGGATAAGGGAATTTCTCTTCGAATTCGTCGAGCGCCATTCTAGCTGCTCAGGTGCTTTCTAATGTTTCACAATTAAGCTTATGGAACCAAACGAAGCTGCAGTCCTCTTCCATATGTTATAAAATAACGTGGCCTTCCCGCCAACACTGCTCAAATTCACCACATTGGATTCTTCAAACATGAATGAGTCTGTACGGTTATCACTTAGGTAATGGCGCATAATGCCTCGAATGGGCATCGGTTCGCCTGAGCCATCCTGGATAACTTCGAGCTTGAATAATTGAGAGTCCTGAAGAATAAGATCAGTCCCACAAATACTGAAATTAGAATAGCTCTGTACGTTATAAATGTTCATACCTAACCTCCCTCGAAGTTAAACTCCATTATAAACGACTAGCTGAGCATATGAAAAACCGTCAGGGATGCATAGTGCGTCCCTGACGGTTTTCTGCTATTCCAGCGTTCTCATCGTACGCAGCACACCATAGATCCCATTCACTACACCCTCCGGCACGAACTTGAATTCGATCTGCTTCTTTCCGCTGACGAACTCACCTGGAATCGGATAGTGCTTCGTAATGAAGCTGCGTTGCCGCTCAAATAGATCCCGTATCTCTCATGATGCTGTTGATAATGTCGGGTAAAAACAAGCCGTTCATCTTCATCCGTATTCCTCAGCTTGAACGCCAGCTCGCCGCCTTCCCTAACCACATGCTGCTCAATACCTGCGAGCCATTCATCCACGCTCATGCCTGACGTGATAATGAAATCCTTAACAAGCATTCGACGTGTCGGCACTTGTACGAGTACCCCCGTCTGAGCCTTAGTCAGATCCTCGGTACCAAGTGCTGCGCTCAGCACAACCGGTCCGTATTGGAATCCAACCGCATGTTGATTGTACGGCAGATGAGTAGAACACCTGCATCGGGAGCGTTACCGCAAGCGTATCACCATGCTGCCATTCCCGATCGATCACGACATAGTGTCCATTAACCTCGTGAGTAAGACGTTCCCCATTCAATCTTACAACGATACAGTCAGTCCTCAAACACAATTAGTCTTGGAGCTTGAGAATTATTCACTTTACAATGAGGGAGAGAACGGCAAAAAAAACGTAAGCAGCAGCCCCCGAGCTTCTCAAGGTATGCGCAGCAAACGGCTCTAAACGCCGGCTGCTGCAATGCTTAACGACACACCATTTTCCCGATAGATTTCAGCTTCGCACTCATCCAGCCGGTAATCGGTAATAATTTCATCGAAATCATCAATGCTCGCAAACACGGCGAGCGACGTATAGCTGAATTTGGTGGAGTCGGCCAGCAAGATGCTTTTTCCAGCCGCATTCATCGCCATCTGCCTCGCGCCGACAAGATTCGGCGACCACGCCATCGCGCCTTTGGCATGCGAGACCGCTTCACAGGTCATAAATGCGGCATCTACCGTAATCGAACTGAGCATTTTCTCCGCGTAAATGCCATCCAGACTGTAAGCCCACTTGCTCAGCCTTCCCCCCGTGCAATACACATCAAAGCTTCCGAAACGCTCCTCATTCGATAGCAGCAGCGCCGTATGCAAATCCCGTGTAATAATCTTCAAGTTTTTGAACTGCTCCAGCTCGTCCACCATCGTCGCAACCGTCGTTCCCGCATCCAGAATAATGCTCATGCCGTCCTGAATATGCTTTGCAGCTTCCTTCGCGATATACAGCTTCTCGGTCTGATTCTCGCTTGCGCGCTGATCGTACTTGGAGCCCATGAACCGTTTAATTTTCACTGCCCCGCCGTGCGACCGCTGTATCTTGCCCTCGGAGTGCAGCAAATCCAAATCACGGCGTATCGTCATTTGCGATACGTTGAATTTATCCGCCAGTTCAATAATAGTAACCTGCCGCTGTGATTCCAGCATCTTCATAATTTCATGCTGCCGTGTGCCTATTAGCATCGGATTCATCCTTCCACCGCGATACGAGCAATCATAACGGTCGTTTTTTCATTAATTATAGCAAAATTAAATAAACAATTGTCATTTTTTATGCGTACCGAACGCAACATACCGCACCGATTCCCATTGTTCGCGCAGCAGCGGAAGCTCCCATTCCGTACGCGGCGCCGCTGCTCTCAGCCAGCCTCCGGCGCGGTATATCCATCGCCTCTCCGGCAGCATGGTGAACAGCTCCTCCGGTGATCTTGCATCGATTACGACGAAGTCGGCCTTATTGCCGGATGTTATTCCGTAACCCTGCAAGCCCATAACGGCCGCTGGCATTTCCGTCACCATACGCAGCAGCTGGCGCAAATCGGCTGGCGCTCCCATATGGGCGGCGTAGCCGGTAATAAGCGCGATTTGCAGCAGATCTCCACGGCCGAACGGATGGAACGGATCATGAATGTTGTCCGAAGCCGCTGCCACCGTAATGCCCGCAGCCGTAAGCTCCTTGACGCGCGTAACGCCCCGGCGGACCGCAACCTCGTCGCCCCGGCCCTGCAAATACAAATTGACGGCGGGCAGCGTAACCGCATGCAGCTTCGCTTCCGCCATGCGGCTGATAACAGCCGCAGCAGCTTCATTCTCCATAGAGGCGAGCGAGCAAATATGATCGACTGTCACCCGGCCCTGAAAGCCGTATTCAATCGTCTTCTCCGCAATATAAGCCGCTGTCTGTTTATCGGGATTGTCCGTCTCATCGGCATGCAGATCGATCGGGCAGCCGAATTGCTCGGCCAGCGCGAAGATTGTGTCGATGCCTGCTTCAGGATGATCGGCTAAATGCGGCGCACCGCCGATGCCGTCCACGCCCATAGCAAGCGCTTCCTTCATCAGCACAAGGTCCGCTGCCGATTCATTCCGGTAGCTGAGCATCGGGAACAGTTGAAGCTGCACGTAAGGAGCTAGCTTCTGCTTCACTTCCAGCGCGGCCTCCACCGTTTGCAGCGCGACGGACGCGCCTGCCTGCGTATTGAAATCCAGATGCGTTCGAATGGCCGATGTACCGAAGGCCGCCGCCTGCAGCCCGGTGCGAAGCATTCGATCCATCAGCTCCTGTTTCGTAAAAGAAGGGGCGAGCTGCGAATAGTTGATAATCGCCTCCATAAGCGTACCTGATTCATTGCCAACCTGAGGCAGCGAAAAAGCTTTGTCCATATGCATATGCACATCGACAAAGCCAGGCAGAACGAGCTTCCCTTCCGCGTCGAGGCAGCGTAGCCCACCGATTGCTCCAGGCTCGTCGAAGGAATGATAGCCTTCCTTGTCGAGCCAGCCTTCCTGCGGCTGCACGTCCTCCCATTTTCCACCTTGAACCGTCAGCGTATACAGCGCATCGCCGTCCGTGAGCGGCAGCCTTGCATTCACAATCGTCAAGCTGTTATCCATTGACCTCACCTGCTTCTGTTCTATCTTGAGTTGCGAACTCTATTCCACCTTGTTGACGAGGGGCGTAAACCCTTCGATTCGGCATTCTACAGTGTCGCCTCCGCGAATGACGACAGCGCCCGGCGTACCAGTCAAGATCACATCGCCCGGAAGCAGTGTCATCACCTGCGAATGGAACGCAACCACGTACCACGGCTGGAACCGCATGTTGCTAATGAGATTGCGATGCTCAAGCTTGCCATTATGATGCGTTTCGACCTGTAGAGCCCGCACATCGTCAACGACATCTGGTGTAATCAGCTCAGAGCCGAAGCCAAAGAACGTATCGAAGCTTTTCGCACGCGTCAGGAAACGCTGATTCTTCCCATGAATGTCGGCCGCCGTCACGTCGAGTGATAACGCAAAACCTGCGACGACGCCCGGCGCTTCCGCTTCGGTAATATTTTTGCATGTTTTGCCGATAACGATCACAAGCTCGGCCTCGGCCGTCACCTGCTCCGATTGCGGCGGAAGCACGATGGCGTCATCTGGCCCGATCAGCGTCGTGTCCGGCTTCATAAAGCTGACTGGCTCGGCATCCGCCGGAATGTCCTTCAGCTCGGCCGGGTCTTTTACATAGTTCATGCCGATGCCCCAAATTTTACGGGGATGACGGTAAAGCGGCGCCGCTTCCGCTTCGCCCGCCGGGATCACTTCGAGCGAAGCCAGCTTAGCTTGCCCACCATCGTTATACCATGCCGTCAGGCTGTCAAGCCCGCCCGACTGAAGCAGCCCAAACACATCCGTGCTCCAGCCTGCCTGCTCCGCTTCGTTGATCGCCGCAATAGAGACCAGTCCCGCTTCCATCGAAATGCAGGCTTGCTCGATCCCTTTATAAGTAACGGTTGCAAGCTTCATCGTTCAGCCACTCCCTATCGTTGAATAAATTGCTCAATTTCGAAACGGCTGATCTCCAGAAATGCCTTCGCCAATATTTCCGCGTTGCGCTCCTGAATAAGGCGGCCTTTCTCGGCTGTCGCAACCGTGGCATCGCCCATAATGCCGCTCGTAGAAATATCGTCCATTTTCCAAGCGAATCGGATTTTGCTTTCCAAGGTCAGAAACTCGAAGCGGCTCATATCCGGCATTTCACGCACTGCATATTGCATCTCCACCCAATCCGGCTTCACCGCCAGCAGAATCGACGTTTCATAGTCGCCTCCATGGATGCCGTATTCGAGCTCATCCGCCGGGATAATATCCGATGCGGTGTCCAGACTGCTCGGTGCTAGCTGGAATACCATCAGTCCGGTAGAAATCCGAATTTCCCGTGCCGCCACATTCAGCAAATCCTTGTTCCCACCATGCGTGTTGAACAGAAGCAATCGGCGGAAGCCGCTCACATGAAGACTGCTTGCAATGTCCTTCACAATGCCCATCAGCGTCTCCGCCGACAGCGAGATCGTTCCCGGAATACCGATATGCTCATTGCTCTTGCCGTACGAAATCGGAGGCAGCATCCAAATATTCGCATTCGGATCGACATGCTCCATGGCCTGCGTCAGTGTCGCTTCACCTATGAGCGCATCCGTCATAATCGGCATATGATCACCATGCTGCTCAATGGCGCCGATGCTCAATATAACAAGCGCATCCTCCTTCCGAAGCTCCTTCACTTGCTTACGGGTCAGACGCGGCAAGAAGCGCTGCTCCCAAGCCTTGCCTTCATATCTAGTAAACATATCACGTATCCCCCTATTATCATGAGCATTGCGCCGCAGACGCTATATCGCGTCTGCCGCCTCTGCTTGCAGCTTCGTAATTTGACCGTCTATCCATTTAAGCAGCTTTAAATCCTGCTTCGCTCCGGCAATGATCGACAAGCCGATCGGTGCGCCGTCTACCGTGCCTGCCGGAATCGTTACCTGCGGCAAGCCGGAGAGGCTCGCGATGCAGCTCAGCTGCATCGTACGAACGCGCCGCAGCTCATTCGCCTCGCCGCTGATGCCGCGCTCCGGCGCCGTGCCCGGAATTGTCGGGATCACGAGCAGGCCGTCTTCGCCAAGCAGCCCGCGCAGCCTTGCGCGCGCCTCTTTCCACAGCTTCAGCAACGGCTCGCTCTCCGCTTCGTTCAGTGTGCTTGCCCATGCAAACCGTTCGCCGATGCTTTCTTCGAACACAGGCTTCTCGCGTTCAATCCATTCCCCGTGCGTCCGCCAAATATCAAGCCCTTGCGCCGTCCGGAACGCTTGAAGCCATTCCTTCAGCCCCTCCGGTGAAACCGTTATTTTGTCCACATGGCCTGCCGCCTGCTCAAGCGGCTTTGCAAACCGCTCCAGCGCTTCCCGGCATGCCGGTTCTGCCATTGCCCAAGCATCCTCCGCGAATAAAATGCGGCTGAATGCCGGGGACTCCTCGTCAAGCTCGTCAAGCTCGCCAAGCAGCGCCTTGCCTACTTCCAATAATGTTGTTGTATTTCTTGCCATCCAGCCGACCGTGTCAAAGCTTGGCGCCAGCGGGATGACGCCGTCTATCGCTACATATTCATGCGTCGGGCGGATGCCGAATAGGCCGCAGTAAGCGGAAGGAACGCGAACCGAGCCTCCTGTATCGGTACCGAGCGCGAAGTCCGATAAGCCAGCTGCTACGGCAACCGCAGAGCCGCTCGACGAACCGCCCGGTATCCGATCCGGCGCGGCCGGGTTAACCGGCGTGCCGAAATGCATATTTTCGCCGTTCAAGCTGTACATCAGCTCGTCCGTATGGGTCGTGCCTGCCATACGTGCGCCGCTGGCAAGCAGCTTGCCGATGGAAGAGGCCGTAACCTCCGAGAGGCCGTGCGTACGACGCCAGTCTGGATTGCCTGCCGTATTGGCGTACCCTTTAATGGCGAATACGTCCTTGACCGAGAACGTCAAACCGCTCAAGTGGCCTTCTCCCATCGGGTTTAATACGATACCTTCCTCAACGAATGCATTCCAAGCGTCTTTCATTGATTACCTCCATCCCGCTCCATAAGGCTTTCCTTGCGATGCCTGCAGCATTTGTATTTACTTGGAAATCCCTCTCAGAATAGCCAAATCCTCTTCATCAAGGCTTGCCGACGGACCGTTTTTGATCAAATCAGAAAATTTCTCGTCTGGAATCATCGTTGTCAGCACATACAGGCGGGCTGTGCCAGTATTTTTAACCTGATGATTGTTGCCAGGAGGTACGACGAAGAAAGAGCCTGTACGAATATCGACCTCCGTTTCGCCTACGAGCGCTTTGCCCTCGCCAGCAAGCACATAAAAATATTCAAACGCTTCGGCATGCTCGTTCGGCGGCGTTTGGCCATCCACATCAAAAATCTCGACAACCGAGACAAACGGAACCTGTTCACGATCACACAGCAGCACGAATTTATTCGAATCTTGCGGGGAAATTTTGTACACCGGGCAATCCTCGAAATGTCCGACAACCGTTTTGTTATATTCTAAGCTCATATTCATCTTCCTCTCAGTGGTTGGTTTTCATGGCTTCTATTAATAAAGAAGATTCGGTTATAAACCCATAGCATTGTTTAATATTGTAGAGAGTCGCTTCCGTGCAAAAAGCGGGAGAGTTCGTCGCGCTGCAATCCTCGAGCAGAATCGCGTCATAGCCCGAATTAACCGCATCCTGCAGCGTCGCCATCACGCATTGATCGAGATTGACGCCCGAGAAAAGCACCGTATGCACGTTCATGTTGCGCAAAATGCTGTCGAGATGCGTATCCCAGAAGCCGCTCATCCGGTATTTGTCAACATGAATGTCCTCCGGCTCAGGCTGCAAAGCATCGATGATCGCAGCACCCCAGCTGCCCTTCTCCAGCACACGGGACTCATTTGCAGGAAGCGGATCGCCGATTCCGCGGCCCGCGCCGTCGCCGTTGTAAACGTGAATAACAGAGGGGCTGATGTTCAGCCGATCCGGCCGGTTGCCCCAACCCAGCCAGATAACCGGAACCTCCGCTTTGCGCAGCTCCGGCAGCAGCCGGTTCAGCGGCTCGGCGGGCTTTTGCAGCACCGCGTAATTGCCCCCGATGTAATCGACCCAGCCGCCTTTGGAGCAAAAATCGTTCTGCATATCGACGACAACAATGGCGGTATGGTTCAGATCGAAGGTCAACCGCTGCGGCTGTGCCGCAACCGTGACCGCGTTCGGCTCCGCCGCCTTTCGCCGCATGTCGACATCGGTACCTGAGACATTCCAATAGCTCCTCGCATTGCCCAGCTGACGCATCTTATTCCCCTCCCTCTATAATCGGAAGCTCCATATAGGATACGGCGCCTTCCGCGCTCTTCACCGCAACGCTTGCAATGAGCAGGCTGTCTTCACCGGCTTTATGCTTATCCACGGCGTTTATGCCGTTTGGATGGCGGGCAATCAGCGGGAACGCGCTGCCCGTCAGCTCCAGCCTAATGGCCGAACCGGCAGGTATTTCGGCGGCAATCGGGCGCAGCACGATGGATACTTCCGTCCAATCATCGTCTCCCTCTCCAGCCTCAGAGCAAATCTCCGTCCGTCCAATGCCTAGAAACCGCGCCTTCCCGTCCGGCGTTACCGCCGACAGCGTGGCGACCAGATCCGTCGGTCCGGCGAGCGTCTGCGTCTGTACGGTTACTTGCGGCGAACCGAAAACGAAGAGGCTGGCGGCAAGATCCCCGCTTGTGTACACCAATATTTCGTAGCGATCCTGAAGCGAGCTCCGCTCGGCTGGCAAGTATCCTTCGCTCTTCATCGGAAGACGCGCGTCGTACACGAATACGTCCGGCCCCGCCGCTGCCATTATTTCCGCCTCTGAGGAGGTCAGCTTGCCGCCGCCAAGCATGCCGTTCGAAGGAATATCCGAACCGGACAGGTAGAATCGCTGAACCTCGGTTGTGCCCGCAGCCGGCAGACGTTCCGCGGTCCGCCACTGCTTGCTTCCCTGCTCGAAGTAGCGCACCGGCGCCTCTTCGAGCAGCGCGTCGTCCTTCGTTCCCTTCAGCCAATAATCGAACCATCTCAGCTGCTCCTTATGGATGCCGCCATCCGCATCAGCGCCGTGATCTACCCCACCCGCCATACGTCCCCAAGGAATATGCGCCCAAGGCCCGATAACGAGCCGCTGGAACGACTCCTTCGTCCGGGGCATGTCCTGAAATGCTTCAAACGACTGCAGCGTTCCCATCAGGTACGTATCGTACCAGCCTCCAATATGCAAAGCAGGAATCGGCTTGTGTGCCGTAAGGCTTGGAAGCCAGTTTCTTTCCTGCCAATATTCGTCGTATTCGGTGTGTCCAACCCAGTCATAATAGGTCGGAAAATATTGATCCAGTATCGGATGCGAATCCGCTACCGGCATATGGTAGAGCAAATCCTCCGGATGTCGCATCACCTGTGAGCAGTATTCCATCGCTTTATTGTCTCCAGCCCGTTTGGCCGTATCCCGCGCCAGTTGGAACGCCCACGGCAGTTTGTCCCCGAGCGCGAAGCTGCCGTGCGGATAAAAGGTGCCGTGATATAAATCGGATGGGCACATGCTTGGCGCAATGGCCTTCAAGGCAGGCGGCTCTTCAGCGGCCGCAGCCCATTGCGCAATACCTTGGTAAGAGAAGCCGTACATACCGACATTGCCGCTGGAGCCCGGCAGCGCAGCCGCCCATTCCACGGTATCATAACCGTCAGTCGTCTCTTGCACAAACGGGGTAAATTCCCCTTCTGAATCTCCTCTGCCCCTTACGTCTTGAATGACGACGATGTAGCCATTCTGCGCATACCAGACAGGATGCGCGTGGCTGACCGTCGAGGCTATCGCCCGTCCGTAAGGCTGCCGCATCAGAAGCACGGGATACGTACCGGTGTTATCCGGCATATAGATATCGGCATACAGCGTAATGCCGTCGCGCATGACGCACGGCACTCCGCGTTTAATCATCACATCTCCAAAACGCATATGGTTTGCCCCTCTAAGTAGGTTGTAGTTGCTGCATCTAAGCTCCGTTCGCTGTTGGAAGCTTGCCCAGCTTTAATTGATTCAAAATATTGACCGGATCATTGCTGCGCTTCATTTCCCACAGCCTCTCGATCGGATAAGATTGGCCGCCGTCCTCCAAATCCCAAGTATGCGGATTGCTGACCGATACGCCGATTTCCTCGTAGCGGGCGATCAGGCTGTTAAGCCGTTCATCCGATTGAAATTCGAGTATCGGGAGTCCTTTAATACAGAGCTTGCCGCCTTGTTTAATAAATTCCAGATGGTTAAATAGTTCAGGGAATTCCTCGCGGATCGTATCCATTTGCTCGAACAGCCGATCCCAATCAAAGGCCGCTTGCAAATAAGTAAGCTCAGTACTGTGCTTCCGCGCCCACAGCGTTGTGTGGTTCCACGTAAAGTCGGATACGCCAAGCCCTTTGCGATATTTCTCGGCCGGCACCAACAGATCGGCTCTTCCGTCATGACGGGCAAGCAGCTCTTTAATGACGCCTTCCGCCTGCTCGTCGATTTCGAGCAGTACCGCCGCGCGGTCCGCAGGCAGCTTCAAAGCGGAGAAGTAGGAAGGAATCGGCCATTCATGAACGGATACAAAACGTTTCGCAATGGATTCGTCAGCCGCAAGCTCCAAGCCGAATTTCACCGCCGATTCCCATTTCTCGAACGTTACCGCCCACTGCATCCACTCTACCCGCGGCGCAAGCTTCACCTGCACCTCGGACAAAATGCCGATTGTCCCGTACGTATGGAGATAAGGCAGCATATCTTCGCCCGTTACTTCAATCGTTGTCGGCGGCGATGCAATCGTCTTAATCTTCATGGACTGAACGAAGCCATCCCAGATTGTGCCCCATGTAATCGAACCGATACCGCCGAAGCCGCCGTTCAAAAATCCGCCGATCGTCGCTTGCTGGAACGTGGACGGCATCATCAGAATTTCCTGGCCATTGCGTCGGGCCGCTTCGTCCATTTTCCCGAGGCGTGCACCGGGCTCGCAAACCATGTAGCCGTCGCCGATCTCCAGCACCTTATTCATATTGGCCAGATTAAGCACAGCCCCCCTAGTAAGTGGAACCGCTTGACCGTAGTTGCCTGTGCCGTTGCCTCTGACCGTAATCGGCACCTGCTCTTCTGCCAGAATTGAGATGGCAAGATCAAGCTCCGCTTCATTGCGCGGGCTGATGATGCACTCCGCGACTTTATCTTTAAGCTCTCTGGACAGCACCGGAGAGAAATGATGATAATCCATTGAAAATTTAACAAGCGATGGATCATCCCACCGTAAGCAATCGGGGTCTACTTCCGCTTTTAATCGAGCCTGCCATTCTATTCCCATCTTCAATCCCTCCACACTTTTACTTCGTTAACTAACCTTCCTGAGAAAAAATCAGTCGAGAAACTGGGTCGTGAACGCCTTACTGACATCCTGCTGCTTGGTCAAAACATGAATGTCCATCATTTGCTCTTGAATCGTTGCCCATCTTTCCTCGGTCATGTAGCCGATGCCGTGCTCTCTCGTTTGATCTGTTAATATAAATTCCTTCTGATGCTCCGCTTCATAATCCATCGCGTCAATCGGCATATCTTTGTTGTAGGTTTGTATGAAAGGATTTACGGTTTTGTAGTTATCCAAATAGTAATTCCAGCCTTGTTGGCTTGCCTTCACCATAGCCTCGACAATATCCGGATGCTTCGCAATGTAATCTTCCGTTGTGAATAAAATATCCGCATAATTGGCATACCCTGAATCTTTCACTTTAAGGTAGGATATGTCCACATTTTGCTGCTGGAGCACATACGGTTCGTTAGTGATGTAGCCTTGATTCAGCGATGTTGCGTCATTGAAAAAATTGTCTTATCCCCGATTCTCAATGCTGCAAAAAGTTCCGTCAGTTTATTTGTAAAAAAGCTGTTGTGAACATTTTACTAACATCCTGTTTTTCCTTTAGCATGCCGAGTTGCATGAGCTGATCCTGCAGAGTGTTCCATCTCTCCGTTGTCATATAGCCCATCCCATGAGTTATTGCGTCCCCAGTAAGAATAAGATCCTTTTGAACGAGGGCTTCATTATCCAGGTTTTCAACGGGTAAATCCGGATTGAACTCGTGAATGAAAGGATTTACCGTCTTATAATTATCATTGTAATAATACCAGCCTTGTTGGGTCGCCTTTACGACCGCATCAACCACATCAGGGTGCTCTTCCAAAAACTTCTCCGTCGTAAACAAAATATTAGCATAATTCGCATAGCCCGAATCAGCGATCTTAAGGAATGAAACGTCTATCCCTTGCTTTTGCAAAACGAACGGCTCATTTGAGATGTAGCCTTGATTAAGAGAATCCTTCTCTGCTATAAAGCTACTAAGCTGTCCTTGATAATTGATTTCCTTCACTTTATCTAACTTATATTTCATTTTCACGTATTCCCAGTACATAACTCCTGAAGTCACAAATAGTTTTTTACCGTTTATATCTTCAAAAGAATCGATGTTGTTGCCCTTGTGGAAAATCAGAACGCGAGGGTCAACTTGGAATGTCGTGTGCAGCGCGACTACTGGGATCCCTTGCTCCCTCGCTTTAAGAATGTCATCTGCATATGATATTCCAAAATCCGCTTTGCCCGACGCAACGATCTGTAATGCCGAAATACCAGGTCCTCCGGGTTCAATGGTCATATCAACCCCGTTATCCTTATAATAGCCCTGCTGAAGCGCCGCAAATAATCCACCGTCATTCCCTTTAGCAAACCAGGCCGTAATGATCTTTGAAGGAACAAGCTCTGTCGCCTTATCGGGTACTGAGTCTTTCTGATTGCTGCCGGAGACTGTATTCTTTGTCTGTTCTGCATCTGAAGAACATCCCGAAACGATAGTCAAGAATACTAATAAACAGCTTAGAACGATATTGCACTTTATCATTTGTCTCCCACCTATAACTCTGTTATTTTGATTAGGACTTAGGCAAAAATTCCGTCGTGAACGCTTTGCTTACATCCGGTTTGGAGGTCAGCATGCCGATCTCTGTCATTTGTTCAGCCAGCTTCTTCCAACGCTCTTGCGTCATGTAGCCGACGCCGTTATCCGCTGCGTCACCACCAAATACGAGAGGAATCATTGCTTCGGAAGCGTATTTCATGCTGCCGAGATTAATATCCGGGTTCTCATTTTGAATGACAACATTGATTTCTTCGTAGTTTTCCTTGTAGTAGTTAAAGCCTTTAGCGGTAGCCTCTACATAAGCTTTGACGATGTCCGGGTGATCCTTCGCGTAGCTCTCCGTTGTGAACAAAACGTTTGCATAAGGGTTATAGCCGGAATCGGCGTTCAACATGAAATCGACATCGACATTTTGCTGCTTCATTTCATACGGCTCGCTCGTTACATAGCCTTGGATAGCGGCTGTGTCGTTGGCCAGGAATGGAGCCAGCGATCCGGTGTAGGCCATCACCTTCGTTCCGTCGAGCTTATAGGTCTTCTTCAAATATTCCCAATAGACGGCACCGCTTTGGACGTAAACCTCACGGTTGTTCAGCCCTTCCGCCGATGTAATATTTTGATTGTGGTGAACCATGATGCCTTGCGGGCTCGTTTGGAACGAAGTGAATACCGTTACGAGCGGAATGCCATTTTGGCGGGCCAGCAAAATCTCATCCGCTTGCGCCATGCCGAATTGCGCCTTGCCCGAAGCGACGATTTGCGTAGCCGACACCTGCGGGCCGCCCGGCTCTATCGTCAAATCCAAGCCTGCTTCTGCGTAGTAGCCCTTCTCCTTGGCAGCATAGAGACCACCGTGCTCCGCTTGCGCAAACCAGTTGCTTACCGACGTTACCTTCGTTAATTCCTTGGAGGACGAGCTGCCGGAAGATGCCGCATTCGCGGCAGCATTGCCGCTGTTTGCGTTGTTTCCGCAAGCGCTGATCAATGTAATAGAAAGCACCAAAGCGACCGAGAACCATTTCGTAAAACGCGTGTTTTGATATTTCATAAGTAATTCCTCCTAAGAATTATGGTTATGGCAAGCAATAAGCGTTAGCTTCAATAATCATTGCGGCTGGCTGGTTAATGCTTCATCTCTGACTCATGCCAAGAACTGAGCAGCCACTTGGACAAGCGGTTCACAAGCAGGAAGAACACGATGCCGAGTACGGATGCGGACAGTCCGCAAGCGAACAGGTACGCGGTTTGGAGTCTCGTCGATGCAACCGTAATCGCGTAGCCGAGTCCGCCGTCGCCGCCGCCGATGCCGGCTATGTATTCGCCGACGATCGCGCCGATAACGGCCATCGAACAGGAAATCTTCAAGCCCGCAACGATGTAAGGCAGCGCTGCCGGGATGCGAAGGCGCAATATCGTTTGCAGCTTCGTTGCATTGTAGAGGTAAAACAGATTTTTCATGTTCTGGTCGGTCGAATTAAGGCCGATCAAGGTATTGGACAAAATCGGGAAGAAGCTGATTAGAAACGCGATAATAATGATGGCGTTCATTCCGGCACCGAACCAGATGACAATGATCGGCGCAATGGCGACAATCGGTATCGTCTGTAGAATAATAGCGTAAGGATAGACACTTTTCTCAACCAGCTTGGACAATGCCAGCAGAATCGCGAAGGCAATGCCGAGAATGGTGCTCACTACAAAGCCGATGAAGGCCTCAACAATCGTCGTCCAGACGGAATGCGTCAGGTTGGTCCAATTCTGCTGAGCCGCTTGAACGATGTCGCTTGGCTTCGGCAGCAGATAAGGTGCGATACCGAGTAGCCTTACAATAATTTCCCAGCCGCCGACGAAAATAATGAATACGGCAAGCGGAGGAAGTGCTTTTTTCAGCACCGCTGTCAAACCGTTTTCTTTGTTCATATTAACCGCCCTCACTGATGTTTTCTGAATATTCAAACAATTACTCGCAGAGGTAGATCCGCTGTTCGCATTGGCTGAGGTAGCTTCCATCCTCAACACCTCTCTTCCTATATTAATGCTTGAGTGCAGCTGAAACGATGCCGATATATTCGCTGAATTCCGGTTTCGTCCGGAAGGCCTCATCTCTTGGGAACGGGAACGGAATATCGATAATTTCAGCTATTTTGCCGGGGCGCGGCGTCATGACGACGACTCTTGTGGAGAGGAACACCGCTTCGAATACATTATGAGTAATGAATAGAACCGTCATTTGCTTTTCCTTGCTCCAAATGTTAAGCAGCTCATCTTGGAGTGTTTGCCGCGTAATTTCATCCAGCGCGCCGAACGGCTCGTCCATCAGCAGCAGCTTCGGTCGTGAGATCAGCGCTCTTGCGATCGAGACCCTCATCTTCATGCCGCCCGACAGCTGACGGGGCAGCCCCTTCATATGCTCCTTCAACCCAACCAGCTCAAGCACCCGCTCGCCTTCTGCATGACGCTCTTTCTTCGGCACGCCGCGCAGCTTGAGCGGCAGCGTCACATTCTCAAGCAGGTTGGACCAAGGCAGCAGCGTATGCTCCTGGAAGACGAAGGCGATCTCGTTATGCTTGCGCGCCTCGCGCGGGTTCGTCTGCAGTACGGACAGCTCACCCTCCGTATGCCCCGTCAAGCCCGTGATCATGTTGAAAATCGTTGATTTGCCGCAGCCCGACGGGCCTACGAATGAGAGAAATTCACCCGGCGAAACATCAAGATTCGCATTCTGAACGGCGATTGTGCCATTCGGATATATTTTGCCGATATTATTGAGCTGTACGAGCAGCTGCTCTGAAGCGGAGCCGCCCAGGGCGTTGAACCCTATCTTGCTGGTTGATGTTGCTGTTTGCATGCTCATTGGGCCACCTCCGATATTTTGTATGTAACTTTATGTTACATTTATAACTATTAGCTGTGATTCTATTACTTTGCGAAAGTATATCGCTGCATTTCGTTCGTTTTGCATTAAATATAGTATTCTCGCTGTCATTACGTTGTTTTCATGTTTTTATTATAGTCCTGAGGGCAAAATTCGTCAACAAGATTTTGTTAGGTTTTGTGACATATATAGTTTTTTTTTGTGAAAATGCTGCTGAATTTCGGTTTTATTGAGTTTAAAGCCTACATCAATGTTAGATTATGTTACTCAACCCCCGAACTAGGGCATGCGCGCACCTGTCGGTTGCAGCCTCATTATAAAGATCAGGCAAATCAAAATTATATGTACAATTGTAAGCTCGCTATGCTGGTGAAAATACGAAAAGACCGGATGCGATTGGTACACTCAATCGCATCCGGTCTTCATGTCGCTAGTCCCCTTCACCAGGGACTCGAAGCTTTATTGGTAGTACCTCAAAAATAAGGGAGGCAAGTATCCGGCATGATCAGCAATCCGATATTAACCGGTGTTAATCCCGATGCTTCATTTCTCCGCATTGGTGACGGTTATTATATTGCGATTTCGACCTTCGAATGGTTCCCGGGCGTACAGTTTTATCATTCCAAGGATTTGCAAAAGCCTCGAAATAATAATAGTCGCCGTACACGAATCGGTGGAGTGGAATCTGTATGGCTAGTTTCCTTAAAGCTCTCTTACGGAGACTACGCTCCAAGGCTCAAGCGTCAGGCTCAGCTTAAGGCTGCCGTTCGCATCTGCGGCAATGACATCGATTTTCGTCGATAATGCCGCTTCCTTCAACGTTTTTGTCTGCTCTCTCGTCGGCGGCTCTGCCTTATCTCTATTCAACAGTCTCCATAGGTTGTCCGTATCCAATCGCAAATCGATCTTCAGCGCTTCTGCATCTCTAATGGAGTCTTCTATTATACTTGCAAACACCTCAAACCATATCGTACCCTGTTTGTCTGGTTGACCATAATAACCGAATCGATCGCCGATTAACGCATTAATCTGAGCGTTGTACTGACCCACTTGATGATCAATACTTGCCTTCGTCTCATCGCTCAGCTCGTTCATTAACGAGTGATAGCTTGCTCCGTTTAATCGCTCCATGAAGAAGTAGTCCACATCGCATAGGTCATGACTGTTATCGTAGAATAGAATGGCTGCTACAGGCACTTGTGTATTCTCTGCAACCATTCGCATGGACTGCACTTCACTATACATCATATTTTTTTCATGATTCATGATAGTAGCATCGCCTGGCGGAGCAATCTTCAGCACGACCTCTTGGCCATTAGATAATTCAATCAGGTATGCGACATTAAAGAAACCTTCTGTCAGCTCCTTCACGCTTGCTGCTGTCCATTCGCCAAAAGCTCTTGCAACCATGCCATGAATCATCTCTTGCGACTGCTTATTCTTGGTTGCTATCCCCATTAATCGCATCATCTCCATTCCTAGCTACTATCAACTATTGGCATGAAGATTTATAGTGTCTCTATTCTACTCAAGTGGCCTCATCGTCCGCAGCACACCATAAATCCCATTCCATACATCTTCCGGTACGAACTTGAATTCAAGCTGCTTATGTCCATTAATTAACGAGGCTGGGATCGGATAGTGCTTCGTAATAAAGCACCGCTGGCGCTCGAAGGTCGACTTCTCGCTTACTAGCAATTGATCATTCGCATAGATGTTCATCACCCGATCCTGATGAATGCCGAAGTAAGTCACTTGAAGCAAGTTCTCGCCCTCTGGAATAACATCAAGCTTATAGCTGAACCAGCCCCCGGCATGAGCTACCCTGCCATTCTGACCATCCCATGCCCCCGCGAACGTCTCCTCGCCCTTAATCTCATGATGCAGCTCATACTGATCATTACCAATCTGGACACTATCAATGGTAGCTTCATTAACGAGAGCTTCCAGACGCACCTTCTCCATATGCTGCTGCAGTTCATCCGAATCTGCTTCTACGATCGTCCAATAGATGCCGTATCGCTCATGATGCTGTTGATAGTGTGGTGTAAAAACAAGCCGTTCGTCTTCATCCGTATTCCGAAGTCTGAACACCAGATCGCCGCCATCCCTCAACAGGTGCTGCTCAATGCCCGCGAGCCATTCCTCAGCGCTCATAGCCGCCGGAATAATAAAATCCTTAACGAGCATTTTACGCGTCGGCACTTGAACCAATATCCCTGTCTGAGCTTGTGTAAGATCTTCTGTACCGAGCGCAGCGCTTAACACAACAGGTCCGTATTGGAACCCTACGGCATGGTTATTGTCTGGCAGACTCGAGTAGAATAACGCCATCGGGAGCGTTACCGTAAGTGTATCACCATGCTGCCATTCCCGATTAATTACAATATATTCGCCTTTCAGCTCATAAGCAAGCTGCTTCTCATTCACATTCACAAGGACTTCGCCTCTTACCCAATGGGGAACTCGCAGATGAAGCTGCAAGGCTCTTCCCTTCTGGTCTTCTGTCTCTATTCGGAACGTGGCCTGATCCTGCTCAGGAATGCTGGAGAGTTGGTGGAGCGTAACTTGCTGCTCTATCCAATTCAGCTTGGAGCTGATGTACTGGTTAATATAGAGCTCATTAGCACGATGGAAATAGATGCTGTCATTGAGCTTCGTGAAGCTTTCCATCCCCGTGCCTGTGCAGCACCAGAAATGCTCGAAGGGCGAGCTGTATATTTTGAAATAGCCTGTAGCCATTGGTTGGAAATACATCGTCATGCCCGTGTCCGGATTCTGCGAGGAAAGAATGGCATTCATATAATTGGTCTCGTAGAAATCCGCATATTTGCGATCCCTCGTCAGCTTGAACAATTCACGAGTCAGCTTGAGCATATTGTAGCTGTTGCAAGTCTCGCATGTAATATCTGTCCGCTTGCTATTGAGGATGTCTGGTTCGCCAAAATGCTCAGATTCACTATTACCGCCCGTCATATAGCTATGATGGTAGACGACCATATCCCAGAAATTCTGAGCTGCTTCCAGATAGAAGCGCTCCTCGTCACCCAATACCAAGTAACGGTTCAATGCCCCAAGAAACTTAGGAATCGTCGTGTTGGCATGCTTCCCTTTCAAGATATCCTTGCCTTGCTGCACCGCCTCGAATAAGGGGAGTTCATCGAATCGATGCGCTGCATCCAGATGCTTCTGATCTCCTGAGATCTTGTACAGCTCATAGAGACAGTCATTCATGCCGCCATACTCGACTGCGAGAACGGTAGCTTGAAGCTCGTCTGACCATGTCGATGTTCGTGATGCCACCCAGTCTCCGAGTCTCACGACTGTATGGCGGGCAAGCTCCGATTGCGTAGCGTTATAGACGGACACCAGCCCCGCAATAATTTTGTGCATCGTATACCATGGAACCCATACCGGCTTCTTCTGCTCCACATAATCAAGGAAGACTTCCGGAAAAGCGGACAAATACCCATTCTCGAACTGACATAACGACAATTCGGAGGTCATATACGAGAGCCTCTCTAGCATCGCAGAGTCCTTTGTAGTCAAGTAAGCTTGCGCGCACGCAGTCAGATAGTGACCAAGCGTATGTCCGCGAATTTCAGTATCCTCCCAGCCTGGATATTTCTCGGCCTTCGGCTCCAAGCCCCGCGTTTCTCTGAATCCCGCTAGCAAGCGGTCTACATTATAGCTGTTCAAATAGTGCAGCTCTTTCGCAAAAGCATTAATGTGGTAATCGCCGGTCAGCACCACTTGCTCCAACTCAAAATCCTGCAGATCCTGTCTCTGTATCGCCGCTTCTGTCATTTTCATTACAATGCCACCCTTCATAGTCGAGTAATCAAATGCTACCTCCAGATTACCTGTAAGTGCATATGAAGATAAGTGGCGAAACGTTCGAATTTGTGTAAAAAAGTCAGTTAATGATCATTGTTATTCCGATATCATCCTGCTATTCTTAGATGACTAAGGGTAGAAAAGGTGGCGATACTCCCGATGCTAGGACATGCCTTTAACGTAGAGAAGCCGCTCACTCTTAAGATGACAGGCAAGTTCGCCTCTCCCTCGCCTGAATGGATGCATATGACAAGAGTGCTGATGGATTATGAATTATTCGTGCAGACGAGAGGACATTTATATATCGCAGATGGCGAGGAAGAGCATGACCTGCAGGAAGGGGATTTCCTGCTTATGAGTCCCCGAACCAGACAATTCGGCTATCGTTCGTCCGATTGCAGCTTTTATTGGCTTCATTTTATGACGGAGGAGAATGGGGCTGGCTCTTGTCCTATTGACTCCTATGAGCCCCATTCTGGAAGCATTCTCATTCCGAGAAAAGGCAGCCTCACCAGTACGGACAAACTCATTGTTATGATGAAGCAGCTGCAAGATTCGGTGAGAAATTATCAGGATGCTACGCTTAATAACTATATGACAACGAGTATTCTATGCGAGCTATATAATCAATCGTATCTGTTCAAGAATGCGCCTAACCGCAAGCTTAAGCAGCTTCAGCTCTATAATGATATTGTCGATTATATTAAGTGGAACCGGTTCGAACAGCTGAAGGTGTATCAGATTGCGGACTATTTTGGCTATAATACCAAATACCTCACCCATCTCTTCTCAACCATTTCCGGAGTGTCAATCAAGCAGTTCATAGTGCAGCAGAAGCTTGAAGCCGCATCCTTCCTGCTAACGGATACGAACCAGACCATCAATGAAATTGCAATGCAGCTCGGCTATCATGACAGCCATCATTTCATGAAGTCCTTCAAGCAAATGACGAATCTTACGCCAACCGAATTCCGTAACGCTTCGGCTAATCGCTTGTTGTTCTACGAGTAACCACAACCACCTTATGATTCCTTTACTCTTCTGAAGAGTTCCAAGCATTCACTAAGGCTTCATATTCGGTTCGAGTAATATTCAAGATGGAACCATGTCTTTTAAGCGTGTTGCCTAGATTATATTCATTCTCACTCAAGCTGTGGAATTGACCGCTGGATAAATCCTCAGTAACCAGTGGCAGATAACCCTTCTTAGCTGCAAATTGATCGACCATCAGACACCACTCGTTCCGATCATTGAATTTGAATACAGCTGGCCCTTCTACCCCGAGAATGCTATCAAGAACAGGTGAATTCAGATCAATGAACGATGAAGGTGACAAGGAGCTGCTTCGTTCAACTGTAATGCACTTCTTGGTTTCATCTTTAGAGAAGCGGTAATACGAGTTCCCATCCTTGATGATGGTTGTATCGATAATATGATGGTCACGTTCAATATAGATTTCAGGCTTGGAGAAGCTCTTAAAATCCTTCGTTCTGAAGCTGTAGATGATTTGTTTGGGCGGATTCTCGTCCCTCTTGATCATGGATGCCCAGAATATCAGATGTTCCTCTGTTTCCTCGTCATAAATGGATTCTGGCGCCCATACACATCCTGCGTCGGGAAGATCTACCTCAACGCTTCTCTCCTGTGACCAATGAACAAGATCCATGGATTCCCAGACAATGATTGATCGGCTTCCGCTGTATTGAGCGACATCCCAGCCTTTTCCGCTAGCAATTCGCAGATCCGTCGCAATGATGTAAAATTTGTGATCCAAAGGAGATCGAATAATGAACGGATCCCGTACTCCACATTCCCCTATGCCGGATTTCAATACGGGTTGTCCATTATTCAAGTCCTTCCAATGCAGGCCGTCTTGGCTTAATGAGAAATAAACCTGCTCTCCACCTTCATCCTCAACCGTAAAGTAAACAAATAGATAAGCTTCATACGGTTGATCTATCAAATGATATAATGACATTTGCTCTCCTCCAAACACCAATGTTTTTGCTTCAGTTGTGTATACATAACTCTAATCCGTTGAATCTTCCTCCATAGAAATGAATAGCCCTTGATTCATTAGCATCTCTGATGAATCAAGGGCTGAATTGCATGCTTTTCTTAAATTTAAACAATCGCAGCGATGATCATTCCTTTTCAATCACTCATGCTGCAGCTTGTACGGGTGACAAGCCTGCTCAATCTAAGGGGCGAATTGTATGGCATCGTATTATGTTACATTGGCTTTGGCTTACCCTTATCCGTCTTCCTTTTCCACGGATTTATCAAAGGAATTCCAGTAGAGCTGGAGGAAGCTGCTACAGTTGATGGTTCTAGTCCCTACGGTGTTTTCTTCAGAATTGTATTCCCCCTTTTAAAACCAATCATTGTAACGGTCATCATATTGAACACACTTTGGATTTGGAATGACTATCTGCTCCCGGTACTTGTGATTGGAGGAAATAAAGAGCTAACAACCTTGCCTCTGGCCGTCACTAAGTTTTTCGGGCAATACACTAGAAAATGGGACTTGGCATTACCTGCACTTACTATGGCCATTAATCCTGTTATCTTATTTTTTCTATTACTTCAGCGCTATGTTGTAGAAGGTGTTACAGCTGGTTCCATTAAAGGCTAGCAATAATGTCCTCTATTTCTAGCAACATAATCCGTGTTCGATTCAACAGAATTTAACTAGAATGGCTGTGTAGGCCAATAACTAAGGAGGACTAAACATGAAGAAGCTGGTAAGTTCAATACTTCTTGTACCTGCTTTAATGCTGACACTCTCAGCATGCAGCAGCACAAACGAACCGAATAACAAAGGGGTGCCTGTCGAGTCTGGAAATCAACAAGAAACACAAAAAAAAGATATCACGATTAGAATGTTTCAGTACAAAGTTGAGATCGCCGATGCCCTTGCAAAGCTAGCAGAAGCCTATAAAGAAGAGAGCGGCGTCACAATTGAAATTGAAACTCATGGCGGGGGAGAAGATTATAACGCGCTTCTAAGAGCCGAACTTGCAGCAGGCTCTGAACCCGAAATATTCAATAATGGAGGCTTCGTTGGTTTAATTCCTTATTTGGACTGTGCCACTGATCTCACCCATGAGACATGGGCGCACGACCTGATTGAAACGTCGATGGTAAATTGTATGGCATGCCGATGAATGTCGAAGTTTACGGTTTGATTTATAACAAGAAACTGTTTGAACAAGCCGGAATTACGGAAGAGCCTAAGACTCTTCCCCAGTTGAAAGACAGCGCAGATAAGCTAAAAGCTGCAGGAATCACACCATTTGAGGCTACCAACGAATGGTGGTCGCTGGGCATGCATCTGGTAAATGTCGGACTTGCTAATCAACCTGACCCTAAAGCCTTTATCAAGGAATTAACAGAAGGTACGACGACAATTAAAGGAAATGCAGTTTTCGAGCAGTGGCTGGATTTAGTTGATCTCATCTTCGCTAATGCTCAAAAAGACAAAATGAATACCGATTACGCTACGCAAGTATCCGATTTCAGTTCTGGCAAAGCAGCCATGATGCTGCAGGGTAACTGGACGCAGTCCGATATCGACGAGATTGATCCGAATCTGGAACTGGGTATTCTGCCTCTTCCGATTAATGAACAAGAAGGAAAAGTCATGATTGGTGTGCCGAGCAACTTCATTGTCAACAGCAAGTCTGAGCATCCAGAGGAAGCAAAAGCCTTTTTGGAATTGGCTCGTTACCTCCGATACTGGAAAAAGCTTTATTACGAAGGAATTTAAATTCATTCCAGCATTGGAAACGATGGAGGCAACGGAAGAGGACATTGGACAGGTTGCCGTTGAACTTCAGAATAAAGCCGCTGATTCGCTCGGCTGGAACTGGGATCTGTTCCCCGATGGCGTGACCCAAGGTTTTGGAGCAGCTATGCAAGAGTACATGGGAGAACGCATCTCCCGAGAACAACTACTGGAGAAGCTTGATCAAGCCATTCAGGAAATTGTGAAAAAGTAAGATACATGGAGGCTGCCGAGACTACTCGGACAGCCTTATCTACACACTATCATATCTCATACGGTGAGCTTTCAACACACTTTTGAAAGCGTTTTATTTTTTTGAAAGGAGGTGATATCTCTTCCTATTCTCTCATTTTCAGTCCCACATTCACCCGACACTCATGTCTTTGCTTTTCAATCCAAAATGTGAGGTGCAATAATGTCAAAGCCGTTTTCCAAACTAATTTTGAAGCCGCTTGTTGTAATTGTGCTCGTTACTACCCTGTTCATCATGCAAGTAACCGGGCTGGCTATGCCTGTGAATGCTGCCAGCACAGGTCAAATGATTTTCGACGTTACCACTGATAAAGCGATGTATAGTCCTGGAAACAGGGTTGAAATTCGCATTGACTTAAAAAACCGTATTGGACGTAATATAACTGGCGGCAGTGTAGATGTAAAAGCCAAGCATCTCGATAAACAAGTAGGCTCAACGATCAGCAGAACCTTTAATCTCAACAATAATGCAGATACAATTCTCGTTGTTGAGTGGACCGCCCCGTCTGTAGATTTCAAAGGATATTTAATTGAGGTCGACGTGAAAGACGCTGCTGGCGCATTGCTGGACTCCGACACGGTAGGCGTGGATATTTCTTCGAATTGGACAAAGTTTCCTCGTTATGGATATGTTTGGGATTTCAGACAAAACACAAATACGGCGCAACGAATTGATAAGCTTAAAAACTATCATATCAATGCCCTTCAATACTACGATTGGAAGTATCGCCATCACAAACCTGTCTCCGATAATCTCAATGTTTGGGACGATTGGAGCGGCAGACAAATTTACGGCGATACGGTACGCGGATATATTTCACAAGCAAAAGCCGTTAATATGGTTAACATGTCATACAACATGATTTATGCCGCTACAAGTAACTACCATTTAGATGGCGTCAAACAAGAATGGGCGCTTTATTATGCGGATGACAATCCGCGAGGAACTGGTCATTTTAGCTTCAAGATGGCAGATTCCACGCCAACTGGCGCAACCCACCTCTACTTCTTCAATCCTCGTAACAAAGAATGGCAAAATTATATTTTTGGTCAGACAAACAAAATATTCCAGAACTTTGAATTTGACGGCTGGCACGGAGACACGGTCGGCGAGTGGGGCAAAATGAAAACGTCAGACAACCAGACCTTATTCGTCAAAGATACGTATACCGAATTTCTTAACGCAGCCAAACAAGCCATTGGCAACAAATATCTCGTGTTTAATCCAGTTGGTGCGCAAGGTATTGAAAACGTAAATAGAAGTAATGTCGACGTGATTTATGCAGAGATATGGCCTTGGGACAGCGACAGTGAAGGCCAGCAATATAACACATATAATTCCCTAAAAAAAGAAATCGAGCAATCCCGACGGGAAAGCGGCGGCAAGTCACTCGTTGTTCCAGCTTATATGAGTTATGACTACGGCGAACAAAACCCAGGCCAACCTTTTAACACATCTGCCGTTCTGCTAACCGATGCAGCCGTCTATGCGGCTGGCGGATCCCGTCTGGAACTCGGCGACAATGGAAACATGCTAAGTAACGAATATTTTTCGGCACAGAATCTGTACATGACAGAAGATCTCAACAAGCGCATATCCAAGTTATATGACTTTATTGTCGCGTATGAAAACCTACTTCGCGATGGACAGACAGAAACGTCCAACCGTATTGAATTTACCAATCATTCGAGTAGTGCAAATGGGGATGCGAACAAAATTTGGGCCTATGGTAAAAAGGACAGTAAGTATGAGATTATCCAAATGATCAATCTGCTTGGCGTAAGTCAAAATGACTGGCGTGCTAATGACGGCAGGAAAGAAAAACCAACCCATATCTCGAACTTCGAAACCAAATATTATTACACAAACGACGTCAATTCGGTCTGGTTAGCTTCACCAGACGCTAACGATGGCCGCTCCCGCTCCCTTCCGTTCACAAAGGGCAGCGATGCAAACGGAAATTTCGTGAAGTTCACCGTACCTTCGCTGGAGTACTGGAACATGATTTATATGAGCGGTGAGTCATCGGGGCAAGAAAATCCAGAGGAACCGACGCCAACTGGCACGCTGATTAACGGCAACTTTGAAAACGGTTCTATCGGTTGGACCTTCACAGGAACAAGCGTGAACGGTGTGGATTCTAACGATGCCTATGCAGGCAGCAAATACTGGATCTGGAGCAATCAAAGTTATACAGGAAAGGTTTCACAGACGATTAACAATCTCAGCAATGGCACCTATACGATTCAAGCGATGGTCAAACAAAATAATGGAACACCAACGAATAGTCGGATGGAACTCACTGGTCATGGAGGTTCGGCCGTATATACCAATATACCTCATGGAAATGAATACGTGAAAGTCAGTGGAACAGTGACTGTCACCAATGGAACTCTAAATGTTGCATTCTACCAGGCTGCTCCTGGGAATACCAATCTACAAATCGATAATATTGAGCTTATACCTGGTCAAGTAACGAATCCCGGAACAGATCCAGAACCAGGACCCGGAACTACACCTACATCCATTCCACTTACCAATGCCGGCTTTGAAAGTGGGAATTTAAACGGTTGGACCGTCACAGGCACAAATGCTGGAGTAGATGGTTCTGACGTCAGCAACGGTCAGTTTAAATGCTACTTCTGGAGTAACAATGGCTATCAGCAAAAGATCGAGCAAACAGTGAACGGGCTTGCGAATGGTTCTTATACTGTGAATGCTATGGTCAAGCAAAGTACTGGAAACCCTACACTAAGTAGAATGGAGTTGTCCGGCTACGGTGGGAATATGTTATATGTCAACACACAGCACGGCAGTAATTATGTAAAATTAAGTAGTATGGTTAACGTAACGGATGGAAAACTTACAATTGCCTTTTATCAAGCAGCAAGCAGCAGTGCAAATCTTCAAATCGACAGCGTTGAATTAATTAAAATTTAATGATTATAAGCACTGAAGTCTTCTTCTAAGACTGAAGTGCCTTTTCTCTTACGATTTCATAGCAATTTGAATAGGTCATGTCTCCATCGCATAAGTGCTGAATGATTCAAATGATTCTATTATTGCCGCTTGAGAGCTACGATCGTTGTAAAAAAAGAGGCTATTCCTGAGTTAATTCTCAGGAATAGCCTCTTATTGACGATTACTTATATTATTTTTCGTTAGCCGCAAGCCATGCGTCAAGCTGCTTTTGCATTTCAGCTTTAACCTTATCTGCCCCTGCCGCCTTCAGCTTTTCCATATATTTCGGCAGTTCTTTTTCTGGATCCAAGAGGCCTGAGTTAATGCCTGGATCGTAAGTTTCACGAACGTTGCCAATCGCAATGATTTCATTTTTGACTGGCTCCGAATCGAAGATGAAACCAAGGATAGGAGATGGATTAGCCGATACTATTTCGTTAAATTCTGCGTAGTTCTTATATTTATCTGGATCTTCTCCAACGCGTGTCAGGTTTAGCATCTGGTTGCCGATTTGCCACATAATATCGTGATAATAACCAACATTATCTGTTGTCTTACCAGCAGGTAAATCCACTTGATTATTATTCAATACATAGTGTGTGCCCTCAATGCCAAAGTTAAACAGGGTCAGCAGCTTTGCATCTTTAAAGAACAAATTAATTAACATCATTGCACGTTCCGGATCTTCTGACGTTTTCGAAATTGCCTGCAAAGTTCCTGCCAGCTTATTCGTACGCAATGGGTCTACGTTCAACGGAATCTGAATTAATTCCATACCTACTTCCTTTGAACGGTTTGGCATTAGTGCCGGAGCTGCATTGTCTGCTACGATTTCCATATCGGCGCCTGCTACAGCAAACCCTGTACCTGCTTTAAGTTTTTGCCATCCGTTAACACCATCTGTATTGGAACCATCTTTGTTGATATAGCCAAGTTTCGCCCATTTGTTCATCAATTTAGCCATTTCAAGATATTCATCAGTTTCGTAATAGTTTACGATATTAAAATCTTTTTTGCTTAGTTGAAGACCAAAAGGCTCTAGTGGCATTTCCATTTTGCCCGAACGGAAGAATGCCTCCAATGGGAATGGTACACCAACCATTGGCGTAATGCCTGGCTCGTTCTCCTTAATCGTTTTAAGCATTGGCTCAAGATCAGCCAGATTTTTTGTTTCTATTAGTTTAGCTAGATCAAAGTTATACTTCTCAGCAAGGTCTTTACGGACGACAATTCCTTGCATACCTCCAAGTTCCTGATGCGTATGGATCCCGTACAACTTACCGCCGCGCATCGCTCCGCTGTGAAAATCTTTTTCCACTTTCTCGATATCCTCACCATACTGTTGCAGCAGATCATCCAAAGGAAGCAATCCACCTTTGTTAACTTGGTTATCAAAGCCAAGCCAAGTGGCCGTGAAAAGCGTATCGAATTTCTCATTAGAGGTTAGCATAAGATTAGTTTTATCACCCCATGCCCCCCAATCGATCGGATTCAGCTTTACGGTCATATTGAGTTCTGGATAAGTCTCTTTCAAGTAATCGTTCATTGCACTCTGGACGAGCCCGATATCTCTTTGTGTCCCGTCCGGATAGACCATGACGACTTCATACGGCTTTAACTCGCCAGCATCTTCGTTTGCTTCATTTGTTACTTCGTTATTTCCTTTGCTGCAGCCTGTGAAAACCAATGTAGCTGCTGTTACCATGGTCAATAATGGCACCCATTTGTTTCTTTTTTTCATACCCCTTGAACCTCCCATGTTTTGTTTACTTTCCTTATACTAAACCGGACAGGCCGGAATTAGCCTTTAACAGAGCCAATCGTCAAGCCTTTGACAAAATATTTCTGCAGGAATGGGAATACTAGCACCATCGGACCAATTGCAACCATCGCCATTGCCATCCTAATTGATTCCAATGGAGGTTGATTAACTTGATCAGTATAAGGATTGCTTGCCACTCTGGATAAAAATTGTATGTTTAATAGTGTTTTGTTCAAGAAATATTGTAAGCTGTATAGATCTGGCTTGTTAATGAAGACCAAACTGGTAAACCAGTCGTTCCAATATGAAATCGTAACTAGAAGACCTATGGTCGCTAGAACTGGAAGAGACAAAGGCAATATCATCTTAAAGTAAATTCGGAATTCACTAGCCCCGTCGATTTGAGCAGCCTCAATAAGTGACGGCGGAATACTATTCACAAAGAAAGTACGCATGACAAGCACATTAAATCCGCTAAGCAATCCAGGAACTATTAAGGCAAGTAAGGTATCTTGGATGCCGAGCATCCGTGTGTAAACCAGATACCAAGGCAGCAGACCGCCACTAAACAACAAGGTTAGGAACACATAAAACATGAAGACCTTCTGATATGGAAAATCAGAACGTGATACCGCATAGGCAAGCATCGAGGTGATCGCCAAGCTTATGAAGACACCAATAATCGTTACAAAAATCGAAACTCCATAGGCTTTAATGATAGGACCCGCTCCATTAAGCAAATAGATGTAAGCGGAGAAATCAAACTTCTCAGGCCAGAAAGAATATCCGTTTTTGATTAATGTTTTTTCTTCTGTTAGAGACACTACAAAGATGAGCCAAAATGGAATTAAACAGGCTAAGCTTGTAAGCAAGAAAAAGAGATTGATAACCGGATTTGTAGATTGTTTCATCGAATCACCCCTTAGAACAATGCATTCTCGTTGCTGAATTTACGCACGACCAGATTGACACTTAGTATTAATACGAACCCGACTACGGATTGAAGTAAACCGGCTGCCGAAGCAAGCCCTGTATCACCTGTAACAAGCAGAGCGTTATAAACATAAGTATCGATGACATCTGTTGTTGGTTTTAAAGCACCAGCAGCGAGTGTAGCTTGGTAGAAAAGACCAAAATCGGCATTGAAAATTCGACCTACAGCGAGTAACGTTAAGATGATAATGACAGGAGAGATTAAAGGAATCGTTATACGTGTCATTTGCTTCCACTTATTTGCGCCGTCAATTTTGGCCGCTTCGTAATACTCGGAGTCGATACCGACGATTGCAGCTAAGAAGAAAACCGTTAGATAACCAATGGATTTCCATGTATTAACCAAGACGAGAATGTAAGGCCAGTATTGTGGGCTGGTATACCACGAGATTCCCATTTTGTCCAAAGGCTCCAGAATGATCTTATTGACAAATCCAAGCTCCGGGTTGAGAAAACCATAAACCACATAACCTACGATAACCATTGATACGTAATAAGGCAGCAGCATCGAACTTTGATAAAATTTGACTAAGTACTTATTTTTAACTTCATTTAGTAACACCGCCATAAATACAGCAATAACTGTGTTGATGAGAATAAAAGCTGCATTGTACAACACAGTATTACGGATGATGACATAGGCATCGTTGCTCATAAATAGGAATTTGAAATTTTCAATTCCAACCCAATCACTGCCCAATATGCCTTTCGAATAATTCAAATCCTTAAAGGCCAAAAATATACCAAACATCGGAATATAGTTGTTAATTAGCAAGAAAAGCAATCCTGGAAGTGCCAAAACCGTCAATGGCCAGTACTTCAAAAAGCGCTGGAGCTTGCTTTTCCGCTTTATATCCAGGTTTCCATTCAATGCAGTAATATCTGCCATAATCCTCGTTACCCCTCTCTAGAACTGTTGCCCTATGAGATAATTTTACGATAAAGGGTCTATGGTCCCCCACCTCTTTTGTGACTTGCAGGTAGTCCATTTATGACTTGTTCTAGTATTAAATACTTAATGCTTAAGAATCACCATACCCATCGTTATAACCAAGCTGTTGCTTACGATAATCTTGCGGATTCATGCCATATAAACGCTTGAATACCTTTGAGAAATAAGAGAAGTTTACATACCCAATCGACTGCGCAACAGCACTAACTGTCATATTTGGTTGCTTCAATAGTTCTTTAGCTCGCTGCATTTTGAATTCGATTATATAATCGATCAAGCTTTTCCCTTTTTCTTTGCGAAACAATCGCGACAAATAAGCCGAATTAAGCCCTACATAAGCCGCTATATCTTCGCGTGATAGATCTTCTTCGACGTGGCTCTGTATATAACGAATGGCTTTATCGATGACATGCAGATCAACCTGCTCGACGAACACCACATTGATTACACCTTCAAATAACTGATTCGCCCAGCTTTGAAGCTGCTTCAAATTTCTAATGCCGGCAGAAGCCCATGCTGTTAATTCTGGAATTTGATGAATCCCGATCCCTTTCACATGAAGGAAGTGATAAACAATTTGTAGAATATCGTGAAAGAGCGACTCGATGACGGCTGCGTCGACCTGAGCTGCTGCAACGAGTCGCTTAATTGTAAAATCAAGTGCTTCTTTTAAATTTTCTTGATCCCCCATAAAGAGATAATGGCTCCACTCCGCTGCAGTTATCGGAATTTGAGATGATAGCGCCAAGTTTAATTTCAATCCAGCAGTCTGTTGATGCCCCCAAATGACGGACTGCCTGTCATTCACATTCATGCGCTCCAACTCCTGCAAATAGTCGCAAGCAGAAAGGATTTCCCCTAGTTCGACGTAATGCCCCATATAACAGGATGCCTGGCAATAGAAATATACTAGAATGACGTGAATATATTGCCGAGCCTTCTCTTCCCATGCCGCATGCTCAAGAATAGGGATACATCCAGCCTCACTTCCATAAACCAAGACAACAATCAAACCGTTCCTTTCCAACAATACATGTCCTGAATCATGATTAAGGAAAATTTCCTCAGCCGCTTTCTTAACTGCATATTCCATAATTTCCTTGTCCCTTTCATTCCAAGTCCGACGCCATTCTTCAATGCTAATGAGAATTGGATAGACGTAATGTTCGGGACTAAGAGGCAGTTGGGCGTCCTCAATAGCTCTAGCCAAAAAGTCGCCAAAGGACAGTACACGGCGAGAAAACAGATCACTCCAAAACTTTGCCGTGAGGATCGGTTGCTGCTTGTCCCAAAGAGTCTTATACTTAGTGAAAATCTCCTCTTGATTACGTTGCTTTCTTTTCTCCTTAATAATTCTTATCATCTCTTGAACCGAACTTAGCAGTTCATCTGTGTCAGCTGGTTTCAGTAAAAAATCAATACTTCCCAGTTGAATCGCTTGTTTCGCGTATGTAAACTCCGAGTGGCAAGTTAAAAAAAGAGCCTCAGTATCGGGATAGTGCGATTTAACCCAACCGAATAACTCCAGACCGGTCTCATCCGGCATTTCAATATCGCAAATCATCATATCAATCTGCTCCATTGCAAATATGTGCCGTGCTTCTTTGGCATGATTAGCAATAAAAATATTCGAAATGCCATATTCCGGCCAATTCAAGCAGTTACGGATCCCTTCAGAGGCGAATCTTTCGTCATCTACGATTAGTAGCGTATACAATGTCGCTCATCCTTTTTAGTTAATTTTGTTGATTGGCAATTTCATTTCGACTTTTGCTCCATGAGGCTTTGTATCGCTGAACTGAACGGAGGCCATCGCTTCACCGTACCGCATACTTAGCCGTTTCTTCACATTCCATATCCCAATATTGCCGTTTTCCATTCTAGGTTCATACATAACTGACTGAAGAGCATACAACTTCTCTTTGCCAAAACCCTTCCCGTTATCTTGCACAGTAATCCTCATCATGCTTTCATTCTGCGCTTCCATCTCTGCTATGATCGATAAAGAAAAGGGTCCATCCGATTGCAGACTGAAGCCATGAATCATCGCATTCTCTACAAAAGGCTGGACTATTAATGAAGGTATACATGTTAATTTAAGTTCTTCCGCAACAGTTACTTGAAATTCAAACGAATCTTGAAATCGCATTTTCTGGATTTCAAGATAATTTTCAATATGTGCCATTTCCTGCTCTAAAAGAATCGTGTCACTGTTGTTATGCATAGTGAATCTAAAGTAGCGGGTTAAATGGCGAACTGTTTTCTTAACCAAATCCACCCGATTTAATTCAGCAAGCTGAAAAACTACATTCATCGTATTCAAAAAAAAGTGCGGATTAATTTGGGACTGCAGTTGATTCAACTCGGCTTTTTGTGCTCGCAATTTCTCTTCATAAACATCTATTTTCAAATGGGTAACTTCCTCAACCATATGATTAAAGCTATGATAAATGATGGAGAAATCATCTGATTTTGACTCCGGTAAACGAGCAGTCATATCGCCTTGCTTAATTTTACGGATAACGGACAGCAACTGAAGAATTGGAACTAAGAGCAGTCTTCTGATCATAAACAGACACAGTAGTAGCAGGAAAAGCACCACGAACGGCATAAACGTCAGTATGATACGAAAATACTGTAAACCTTTAAGTAGTTCATTCTCCGGGATCATTACAACTAAGTTCAAATCCGATTTTTCAGAGCTTTCGCTGACGACCAGTAGTTTTTCTTGATCATTTTGGAACGTGAAAGAATTACTCGAAGTCAGTTTTTCTGCAGGAAGCTGAATCCCAACTCGGTTAGATATATTCGTTAAAATCTCTCCAGCTTTGGAAACAAACATGATTTCGCCACTATCGCCTAAGTCCATATTTTGGAATGGTCCTTTTAAACTATCGATATGAATCAGTGCTCCCATGTACACACCTCTTTCCATTTCATCACCTGATAATCGGAATAGGTATGTTTGTCCATCAATCACTAACGTGCTCCATGTATAGAGGTGCTTTTCCACTCGTTCTATATTCTGCATTAGAGTTGGTAACTGCGAAGTTATACTATTTTTATAAGGGATTGAAGCACCTTGAATTTCCGTCATTAGCAGCACTTTGTTAGGTCCGGAGTAAACAAAAAACAAATCCACGCTGCGAAAATAAGACTGGTAGGCTCGGTTCATATCTCGAACACCGATTTCAGCAAAATAAAGCTCCGTGTCCGATAAATTCGGCTCACCCAGCTTTAAGAAATGCTCATTTCTGTTTGTAATGTAGTACATGTTGGTACCGGCATCTTCCAAGCTTTTGTCCATCATCCGCAGATTGGAACTGATCAGGTTTCGATACCCTGCATCTGCTTGAGATAAAATAATATCCTTTGCATAGTTATTGATATAAATCAAGCCAAAAAGAAGCGGTGCGCTGATTGCGAAGAAAATGATGATGAGGCGAAAGCCTAATGATTGAGCTCTTAGTTGTTTCATTCAAATCCTCCGATGTCAACTTGAAGTATAATTGTTTATCCACAGTTGGAGTTTATCGAGTTTGTAAGTTCTGCGGTATTGGACTGGTGACATACCAACTTCTTTTTTGATTTTGGAAGATAAACTCGATGGTTTTTCAATTCCGGTTTTGATACATATTTGACTGATTGAATCTTCTGAGAAGCGTAAGAGGTCAAGCGCTTTTTCGAGACAAAGTTGCCCTACATACTTCATCGGTGTGATTTGCATGACTCGTTTGAATTCCTGGCAAAAATAATTTGGGTGATAGCCTACAGCGCTTGCGATTGCCTCTAACGATAATTCAGGATTCGAAAGCTCTTTTTCCATAAATTTAGTTGCAATCTGAATGGGCAATGAAGCTAGCTTTAACTTAACTGATTGGTTATAGTTACTCAAGACTAAACCTCCTCTTGCTCACTTTAAATGTGAAGACGAATGCAGCCATTCGCGGTATTGTGAAGGTGTTAGGTTAGTTATTTTCTTAAAAACACGGCTAAAATACTTATGGTCTTTAAAACCGGAATTCTCCGAGACTTCGTAAATTTTAAAATCGGGACAACTTAGTAATCGTTTAGCTTCTCCAATACGTAAATCAATCATGTAATCGATAAACCGTTTACCGGTATTTTTTTTGAACAACATTGAAAAATAACTTCGACTAACGTGAATATAATCCGCTACCTCCTGAAGTGTAATATCTTTTTTATAATGCAATTTTAAATACTCTTTGGATCTCTCAATTAACTGGCTCCCTAAGCTTACCATCTCATTATTATGAGCAGCATACGGACTAAGCAGTAATTTCAGCTCATCTAGTGTTTCTATCGCTCGAATTTTACTGAGCAAATCGGGAAGCATGGAGGATTGTCCAAAATAAAACAATTGATTAGTGATCATTTGGCCAGCTTCGCTTTTAACCTGTGCAGGAGTTCTACTCCCCTCATCCCACTGCTTGAATAAAAATGTAATTAGCGATGTCGAAGAGTGTATTTCCTCCGAGCGACCGGATAGAACCTTACTGCTCTCTCGCTCTGTTTGCTCCCCTTTTCCTCGCTTGTTTCCGATCAGACTGCCATGCCCACAAAAAAATCGATCCTCACTTAATGTTCTGCTTTTCAGGAATCCTTGAATCACTGGTTCATGAGCATCAATCATACAGTATCCAATAGATATACTCGTTTCAAGTTCGCGTCTAACCTGCTTTTGAAAACGTCTCAGCACAGTTTCTCTATCCCATTTAGATGGTATTATGGCAAAAATCGCATCCTCTTTCGCAAGAGTAGCAATTCCTTCCTGAAATTCGGCATAGAAAATGTCTTTTATTTGTTCTATTAAGTAAGCCAGATAAACGCTCCCTCTGCTGCGTTCCCAATCCGCTTTTCGATCAATCATAATGTACATACAATAATATGGCTCCATGAGTATTTTAAGAGAATACGATTGTGAATTCAGGGAACTAGTAAGCATACACCTAAGAGCGTGCTCATACTCTCTTTGCCCAGTTACAGCAGGGATACCCGCAGCGCTATTACTATCTTTATTCTCAAAAAGCCGACTATTCATCTGAAGCGCCTGAAACACCATGTTAACTCTACCTCCACACGTCTAATGTAGAAAAAGAAGCGTGACAGGTGATCTATTATAGATTCCTGTCACGCAAACTCATTACTTATCCGCAGTTTGCAACAGCTTATAGACGACCGTAGCAACTTCTGCCCTTGTTGACTGTCCTTTAGGCACAAAGCTTTGCTTCGTACGGCCTTGCATTAGTCCTTCCTTGGTAACAATCCCAATCGCATTCCTTGCCCATTTCGCAATCGAAGATGAGTCATTGAATTGGGAACTATCCTCAACAGACTCCGTTTCACCTAGACTCCATTGGTAGACACGGGATAAAATGACGGCCATTTCTTCTCTTGTTAACCGGTCATGGGGTGAAAATACTTCTTTGCTTCGACCATTGATCCAGCCTAACTGACTAGCAGTGTTTACCGCATCTTCAAACCAAGCACCTTTTGGTACATCTTTGAATCCTGATGCCACTTTCTCTTCAACGCCAAACGCATTTGTGAACATAACAACGAATTCTGCTCTGGTGGTCGCGTCCGCGGGTGCAAACGTTGTTTTGTTTTTACCCTTCACGATTTGCTTTGCTGCAAGAGCTTCAATGAATTTCCGTGCCCAGTGCGATTCTGCAACATCCTCGAAGCTCTTCTTCCATAACAGCGGGGCGTATTGACTAAAATGCTTTAAATCTGCTGTAAGGGTTGAGGTCGACGAATCATACACTCCCCCAACATACTCCCAAGCAAGCGATTCTTCATTCAAATAATAAATCCCAATCAAATCATTGTTCTCATTAGCTGACTCAATCTCAAATTTGATTTTTGCAGATTCTATAAAATTATCCTTTAACCAAGCAATCTCGGAACCGTTTTTAAAGCCTATCTTAAGATCCAGCACGTTACCTAGTGAGGTAAGTTCTGCTCCTTGCACAGCAACAGCTTGCTTCACCGCTCCCTCATATTGCTCCGAATTTCCTTGACCAATATGAATCACAATTTCGCCGCCCAGTTTGTCTGACTGGTTGCGGACCTGTTTCAGCAATGATGTCGGCAACTTCAATTCAAAACCTGGTTTTACTAATATGAGACCGCCCGCACCTACCAGTTCGTTACTGTTAAAAGGAAGATTTACGGTATGCTGTTTTTCATTTAGTTTTACGACAGTTTCTTTCTCGCCAGTGCTCAAATCCGATGCTTTCAGCGTCACAACTCCGTTATCCACAGGTGGAGTCGAAGGATTAGATGGAGCACCCGGGATACCTGGATTTGATTTCGTACCGCGATCAATAAACACCATATTCCAATATTCAAGCGATGGCATGTTGAATTCGAGGTTATTACCGTTCCACGTATAATTTAGCTCTTCGAACATTCCTCCATCTTTGTCAGGCGACGCAACATAAACCTTCAACTCAGGCCAAATGCTTTGACCAGCACCAACATCAAATTTAACCTTCAAATCGGAAAGTTGTTCCGGCTCGGTTGCTGCATTCCGCCAGTTTGCGTCATTATTTAATAGATTCACAAAATGAAGAACATCATAAGTCCCAAAACCAACCTCACCTGTTGTTTGGCGTGCGATCGCAAGGAGTGAATCCTCTGTGCCGTCCTTGCTTAACGGAATCGTGCTGCCGCTTTTGTCGGTCACGCTGATTGTTGCCTGGCTATTCAAGACGCTGTCGAAGAGTAAATTCTCATAAGCAGCATTGAATTTATAATAGTCTTTGAGCGTTTCCTTTAAAGAGGTTTTCATCTTCTTGCTTCGGTTCGGATAGTACTCATGCGCCAACATATTCGGGCCTTCCTCAATACGTTCTGCCGTCCCCAGTTCGATATGTGTCGCCCCGAAAGCCCCAAGTACAGCGTCCATTAAAAGGACAGACGGATCATTGAAAAAGCCAATAGTAAGTCCGCGTAAATCAATGGATCCCAAGCTATCCGCTTCATGCTTTAATGTGACTGTGTGCTTACCCTTGGAAAGGTATGGCACGATATAATAGATATCTTCGTCAAATGTAGTCGCATTACCCGTTGCTCGGAACCCGATTTCAGCTGTTCTCTTGCCGTCGATATACAACACTTTGCTAGCGGCAGCGCCGCTGTTTGCATATGAGAAAATCAGCGATGTTTCTCCTGCTTGCTCGATGTCGATATCGAAGTTGACTTCATCTCCGACATGCCCAAAGTTAAGTAGTACATCTTTATAAAGAATCATATCCGGTCTGCTGCTTGCCTTTTCTGCTTCCAGCCGAATGGTTCCTACTTTAACATAATCAAGCAGAATACCATCATCGTCATGTCCTTCCAGACGAATAGTAATTGTGTTAACGCCTTTCTGAAGCTGCACAGCAGGTGACTCGAGCGTTGCCCATTCTGCAGCATGATCAAAGCTGATATTCTGTATAAATTGATCATTTACATAAAGCGCACGTTTGGCTGCAAGTTCTGAAACGGCATTATTCTGATATCCCCACGAAAGTGCCGCTTCCTTTGCTTCGCTCATATGAACTTCGAAAGTAAGGAAATCATTTTCATCATCGAAGTCGGAGACAAAGCCTCTAGATATTTGAATAGTAGGAGAGAGCTCGGCTTCTTCCACCTCAAATTCACGTTTACCTACAATAACGCTGTCCAAGTTCAAATATTGTTGATCGGATGCAACAACCAGCTCAATTGTATGCTCACCTGCCGTCAGCTTTGCTGGCACAGTACGAATTGTCATACCGCCGCCCCAACCGCCTGGCGTTGCACCAAACGTTATCGCATCAGCCACTTTAATTCCGTCCACGAGAACATGAAATTTAGGATCATTCCCTGAGCGGTAACGGAATCCAATTTCATCCACCTCTTCGTCGGCATGCACGGTGAATGTTACTTTTTGACCTACAGAGCCATGGTTGTCTGTACGTCCCGGTTCCGCATTTACCGAACCTGTATTGGCAACAACAGGTTCCCATCCCGTTGTTCCGTTTTCGGCTTCGAATGTAATCTCATTGATGATGAATGCATCTACTACGAGTTGAGTTTCAGACTCAAATTGCAGCTCCGATTTCATAATCAACTCATGACTGATTGCATCTGAGACGTACACATTGGGAATAACAAGGGTGGTCCTATCATCAGCAGTTTCGAATTTAAAGCTACCAATCTTCTTACCGTCAAATACTATGCTTTGTTCAAGTGGTTCGCCTGGATTACGATAGCGAACATTTAGATCGTATACGCCTTTATTCCCGATACTGTTTAATTCAAGCTTTAGGAAATCTCCTTTCTGCCCTAGCTTATCCGCGTAGCCGATAACATCGACAATCGATTCTACAACCGCATTTCCGCCTTTCGTGACGCTACCTGCCTCTGCTTCTACAATGTTATTATCTACGGCAAGCTTGTCTAAGAGCAGCGGCGAACTTTGATTTACAGAAGGGATTAGCTTTAACGAATTGCTTCCAGCTTGCATGGAGACATTCACTGAGACTTCATTCCAATCTGCTGCTGGTTCCAATTCCAAAGGATAAATAAAGCCATTAACCAATAAGTTGTAAGCCGCTGCTTCTGCTGATCTATAAGTTAACTGTAATTCGGCTTCACCAGTTGTTTCGCGAGAGGTGGTCCAGGCAACAAAATCACCGCTTTGGCCAAATTCATTCAGCCATCCGATTCCTTTCTCTACGCCATTCACTCGAGTTTGACTTCCTTCGGCTTCCAATTTCTTGCCAATTGATAGAGCATGCACATTCAACCATGTATTTTCATTCTCTGCGGCAATCTCGATCGTATGCTCACCAGGCGCAAGCGTTACCGTATGCTCAATGTTTCCCCACCAGCCGTTATACCAGTCGTTAGCCGGGAGTGGCACAGTAACTGTATCACCGTCAATTGTCCATACGCTCGACTGAGCATTGCCTGTTCTGTACCATAAGCCAATCGTGTAATCAGCCGCTTCTGCTGTCGAGACAGTAAAAGAAACCTTTTTGCCAACTGCTCCGTTGAAATTGTCTGTTCTTACATCTTTATCTGTTGCCGAATTAACTTCTACCCCGCCAGCCAAGCTGACATGTTCGGAGTCATTGACTAATATACGTGATGAGTCTGTTAGAACTCCATCTAGGTTCAAATATTGACCATTCGTAGTTAAACTCAATCTCACAGTATTTGTCCCTGCTTTAACAGGAATCGAAACTGTCTTCCATCCCCATTTAGCCTTACCAGCTGTGTCTCCCCATCCCGCAGTGGATTCGAAAGCTATTGAGTCAGGTTGCAATTGACCATTAACAATCAAATTTGCTTGAGGTGCATTTTCGGTCGCATATTGAAAGGTAACTTCCTGTTCACCAGTTTCGCTAGTGATTAAGTCAAATTCCACGGAATCAGGAGCATGTTGTATATTCTTCACATATGCGGCCGACATGGAACCTGGTTTAAGTTCGATTTGTGCTTGTTTGGTCGCTTTCCAGCCGTTTACTGCTTTCTCAGCTTCATAACGCTGTGTACCGACTTGTAAGTAGTCAACCGTCATGCCGGTATCTGACTGCTGATTCAGCATGACTGTAACTGTATTTTTCCCTGCTCGCAGGGGTAAAGATAACGTTTTACTCTTTTTGAAAGTTTCCCATCCTCCGGTTGGAGGGAAGGCCACGTTCTCACTTATTACTTCTCCATTAACTAGAATATCTCTAGTAACTGCATTGGAGGCGATACCATAATTGAAATAAGTGGAATAGGTACCTTCCGCCTGCACATCCACTTCAAAGGTGACATAGTCCCCTTGTGTTTCAAAGAAAAACACATTTCCGAATCGGTCTACACGACAGCTTACTAGCTCCGCGTATTCAGCTTCATATTCAGTGAGACTATCATTCCCACTTGCGATCAGACTATCGACATTAAGCCATAAACCCGTCGTGTTCAATTGCAGCATAACCTGATTTTCGCCTTTATTGAGACCAACTTGCACCTTCTTCTCCGCAATCGGGTTTCCCCACCCCGTGTTCTCATCAAAGTCGATATCTTCAGCAGCAACCGATCCGTTCACAGACAATTTACCTGATGGATTTCCTACAGCGTTCCCATGCCCATATAGAATGGATAGATCATAAGTTCCAGCTTCATCCGCATTGACAGTCCAGATAATTTTGTCTTCGTTCGCAATGCCAAAATCTCCAATCCAGCCAGCAATGCTGTTAATACGCGATTTGAAATCTACAGTAGCTGGCAGATCCGGAACAGCCGTAACCGGGTATTGGTCTCCTACTGCTTGTCGGTAGTTCATATATCCGGCAATCACTTTCGCTTTATTGCCATTCTTTTGCTTGGTATCTTCAATGATTTTGATAAGATCACGGTAATTATTTCGATTCTCCCATACCTCACTGTAATCAAAATCCGTCTTGGTATTTGGATTCGGCACATCCGCATACTCCTGATTACCGCCGACCATGTTGAATGTGACAAAATCCTTGTCCGTATTGTTTATCGTAAGAGCATCTTTTGTAGCATTAATTAACTTATCATAGTCTTTGGAGTAGTAACGCTTAATCCCATCGTAGCTATATAAAAAGTCGTTATCGTTAGCGCCCCATTGGTCAAGATGAATGCCATCAAAGTTGAAATCATTAATTGAGCGGTTGAATTCTTTGGTAATATAGTCAAGCCACTCCTCATTACCCGGATCCTGCAAGTAGAGACCTGTGTTAACCCAATCAAAGTAAAAGCCGTTCTGGTATTGAATGGGATCAGGATTCGGGAAGACCGCGTTTTTGTTATAAAGCCCCCATTCTGGCTTCACACCATAATCCTCATAGTTTTCACGTGCAGCATAATTCATCTGATAGGCCATTGCTGCAGCTCCATATTTCTGGGCTGCTTCTATTTGTTGCTTAATTGACATCGGTGATACTGACTTTCCAAGCAAATCCGAATACGTTGTATTCTCATCGAATGGAGCAGTTACAAAATTCCCGTTTTCATCCACAACCGGTTTTGTCCGCCCATCCTGTTCATCCACATAGGTTTGGGAAATGACGGAAACATCATGACGCCACATCCAATCGTAAAACTGATAACCGTTGATGAAGTAGTCTTGCGAAAGTTGTTTGAGCTTCTCTTCACTTTCTGCCGAAGTTTCCTTTGGAAATTCTGATGAATACCCGTAACGTGGAAACTGCGTCCAATCGCTAGAAACGTCTAAGGCAGATGTTTTGAATGATTCTGGTTTACCCTCCACATAAGCTTTAACCAAATAGCCTCTAAAATCCGTTGCAGGGGGCTGCCAGGTCATAACCAAGTCCGATTTCGTGTTTTCCAAAACCGATATCGCACGTGATACGGTTCCCATCAACTTTGATGCAGAGTAGAACTCTAGAATCAACTTGCCACTCCAGCTTTGACTTTCATCAATAGAAAATGTGAAGTCCACTTCTTCTCCCGGCTCATAGCGTGCTTTACCGACTGTAATCTTGCTTATCGGCTCGTCAGGAAGTGCTACGGAATTTTGTGAAACTATATCAATTATTTCAGGGGCACTAGTATTCGCATACGAGGGTAAACCAGGGAATGCAATGGACTGCACGAGAATTGCTGCAAGTATCGATTGGCTTAGTTTCTTTCTTATCTTGTCCGACATGTTGACTTTATGACCTCCTTGGATAATAAAAATCAAAATAACCTGAATTTAAGACAAACTCTCCGAAACCGCTTTCAAGATGAAAACACATAAATATCAGAAAACTTTCACATAACACCCGCCTTTCTAATCTGACTATTTATCTATTAGAAATTCGCGTCTTAAGCAAACAAAACTAGACGCTCGTTCTAAACAAAAAAGAGTCACGTAACCGGTTACGTAATGGAATAAAAAAAATCTCAATTGTGAAAAATCAGATGTCACATTGAGAACGTAACCGGTTACTGAATAGAAAAGATAAAAGCAATCACGAATTTCGTGCTTGCTTGTTATTTTCATTTCCATTTACGCACACTTTGTCTTTCCACAACTCCATGTGATATTATGCTGCTCTCGGCAATTTCGCCAGACTCAATACTTGAGATAAGTTTACCGCACGCCAAATTGCCCATCTCAAAGAGTGGTTGGTTAATGGTTGTCAAGGACGGAATCACCATTTCGGATAATCTTAAATTATCATACCCAATGATTGATATGTCATCTGGGATTCGGAACCCTTTATGGATGGCATAATTCATGGCGCCTATCGCCATCTCATCGCCTGCTGCGAATACTGCCGTAATGGAACTTGATGATGCTAGCAAGCTCTCCATGGCGTTAGCTCCGCTTTCATAATGGAAATTTCCGTAAACGATATTACTTTCTATAAACGGAATTCCATAGTGCGAAAGTGCATCCTTATATCCTTCCTGTCTGGGGATGCCCGCAATGATGTCTTCTTTTGTCCCACTGATCATGCCAATATTACGATGTCCTTGCTTAATTAAATATTCTGTGGCATCGTAGGCAGCCTGCTTATCGCATATTTTAACGAAAGGGATACCTGGTCGATTCGTTTCTGAAGCTAGAAGCACGATAGGAATTTTCATCGCTTCGATAACTGAAGCATACTCATCCTTTAATGCTTCGCTAACAAAAATAATACCATCCACCTGTTTTTCACGCAGCACTTGCAAATACTTTAACGTCCGTTTACCATCCGCTGATGTGTTGCAGACCAAGACGCTGTAGTCGCGTGTTTGCGCTAACTCTTCTACACCACGTAAAACAGCAGTTGAAAATTCAGTCGATACATCTGGAAAAAGCACCCCGATCGTTCGCGTACGCTTGTTGGATAAGGAACGCGCGATACCATTAGGCTGATAACCCATTTCATCAATTGTAAGAAGTACCTTTTTCTTTGTCTTCTCTGAATAGCCTTCAAGTCCATTCAGAATTCGCGATACGGTCGCTACAGATACGTTAGCTCTTTTGGCTACATCCCTAATGGTAAACGTCATTGCAGATTCCTTCGTTTCTTCAATACAGTATTATGTAACCGGTTTCGTAAATTATAGCCTTTGTTTGACAAAGTGTCAATACAACACTCCTTTTAACATTTATAGTAAAAATGGCACAACAAGCACTTACGGTCTTAGCAGTGATACCAAAAGTCCAGATCTGTATATAGGCCTGAAAATTCTGCTGCGAAGCGGGAGAGAAGCGACTGTTACCGAAACGCAGCAGAAGATGATCAAAAGAATATTAGAATAAAATCGGACGGACTCCAATTGAAGTACGTGGGAAGATGAAGCATTAGCTTCCAACGGATTCCCGTCTTGTCACCTTTCGGACAGCTCTATTGTCTAGCTCACGTTGTAAGGCATCACGATCTCCCAAGACCGCATCCGGAATGGCATCCTCCAGTTTGTCCTCCATAAGTCGCAGCGGTTTAAATGTAAAGCCAACGGTTGACCAAACCATGACAAGAGCTCCTGCGCAAATAAGCATTAATCCAATTCCTCGCCCTTCGCCTGAGCCAATGTAAGGACCTAGCAGACTGGCAAGCTCACTGCCGTTGGCCATGGCGGGAGCAAACACTGAATCAGCCATTACCCCTGCCAATAAATAACCAAGCGGCATACTGGACATGGCAATCATTTGGTTCGTTGCCAGCACTCTGCCTTGAAGCTCTAGTCCCACTTTGGTTTGAATAAGAGATTGCCAATGAGCGTTGACCAAGGTAACAGAAAACCAGATTCCGATAACCCCTATACCTGTCAACCAAATATTTGGTTTGATACCAGTCAGCAGCATGAAGAAGCCTTCCATAATAACAAACCCAACCATACCGGTGGCCCGCCTCTTTGTCCCCCCCCATAAGCTCATGAGCAGCCCACCAGCCATTGCGCCAATTGCTCCCATCATGGTAATGGTGGCCAATTCACCTGGCGTGCCAAACGAAAGGATTAAAGGCTGAATAAGGACTGTGGCGAAACCGAACAACACGTTGCCTACGAAGAAAAAACCGACCATATATAGCATACTGGATCTCTTCATAATCCGGTCTTGCATCCGATATGGAGGGCAGCGCGCTTCGATCAATCTTACCGCTCATTAACACAGGAAACATGTCTATATACATTACTCTGGAAGGGACCATATAAGAAGGTAGCTTCCGCTCAGTGTAGCTGCGCAGTTCACCGATGAGAGGCTTATTGTTACCTATGGTTTGAATATAAGCCGCAATTTGCCGATTCTCTTGCTCGTCTTCTAGAACTTTGGCTACAACCTCTTTGATATAAGGATGTTCACGCAGTACAGCTTCCAGCTCCCCTAGCTCTATCCGCATGCCTGCCAGTTTAATCTGATTGTCATTTCTACCTCGCCACTCTAATCTCCCCTTCTGATCAACACGCACAAGATCTCCGGTTTTATATAAACGATTACTACATTCATCTGAAAAAGGATTAGTAATAAAGCTCGCTTCCGTTTCTAAAGGAGCATTCAAATATCCCCGTCCTAAACCAACGCTGGAAATATAAAGTTCCCCTGTTTCACCAGCAGAAACTTGCTGCCTCCGCTCGTTAAGAATGTAAATTCGGCAACCAGCCATAGGCTCTCCAATCCATACCGCATCATCTTCCGGTGAGCACTGTCTTAACGTTGCGCAAACCGTGACTTCCGATGGTCCATATGCATTAATGAAATTGGTTCTAAAACTCCAATAATGAATTAGCTTGAGACTGCATGCTTCTCCTGCGGAGATAAGTGTCTTCAGTCCAGGCAGTGGTTTCAATGGCAAAGTATTCAGTACCGAAGGCGTCAACGTGACAACCGTAATGCGATGCTCAACCATCGCTGCGTACAGCTCTTCACCAATAAGCATCTTGTTATGTGGAAGAAGAACTAGCGTTGCACCGACGATTAAGGTCGTTAATATTTCTGATACGGAGGCATCGAACGAAAGCGATGCAAATTGCAGTACACGATCCTCCGGTGTTAAATGGAATGCTTCTATTTGTGCATTGACCAAATTCGGAATCCCGCGATGTTCGATCATAACACCTTTCGGCTTCCCTGTTGAGCCCGATGTATAGATCAGGTACGCTAGATCCGACTCTAGGATTGGTTGTTCATTAATCAGTTTTTCACTTTCCTTAATAGTCAAGCTATCGAGGTACAGTATCTTCTCCGGATTGCTTACTTCTTTAATTCGGAGCCTATACTCTGAAGTGGTTAACACCCATTCCAGGTTCGTATCGTTCAGAACAAAAGATATTCTTTCGTCCGGGTAATTCGTCGAGATGGGTAAATAGGCCGCACCCGTCTTCCATATTGCTAAGATAGCAATGACCGTCTCAGGAGAGCGTTCCATAAAAAGGCCAACAATGGTCTCACGACCAATTCCCCTTATTCTCAGTTGTTTAGCAAGCTGCTCTGCTTCATCATTTACGGCAGCGTATGTGTAATTTCTGGTTGCGCTCTCGAGACAAACTTTTTCTCTGTATCTCTCTACTGTCTCTTCAAATCTGCCGATAATTGATTTAAACCCCCTGTCTTTCGACTCTTTTCCACTAACATTTATCATAACATCACCACCTCAAGAAATAGCCCGGTCGGCTTTCTGTACCGTTGCAAAGTAGAGTATATGCTTCTAAGTCAATCAATTCAACGCCATATTTTACATAAAGTTCTATAAAAATAAGATTCTTCTTATTTATACACAAAAAAAGAGTAGAATCGATGACGACTCTACTCCTGTAATTTTAAGATTATCCGGTATGAATTATCCCTCGTATACTTATATGTTTGCTATGATACACATGTTATTCCTAAAATCGATATACTCTCGCTTCAAACGGTTGAAACGATACGTCTGCGGACAATAACTCCTCAGCTAATGTATAGTTAGAAATCATGAGTACGCCTTTTGCTAAATCTTTATCTCTTAAAGCATCCTGAGGAATTTTAAATTGCACCTTATCATCCGAAAAGTTTAACAGAACGAGCAAGCTTTCCTCACCATACGTTCGCAGATAAGAATAAACCTGCTCATGTTCTTCCGCAATAATCTTATAGTCACCATAAATCATAATTAGATGCTGCTTGCGCAGTTCAATCAATCGTTTGTAATAGTGAAAAATTGAATCTGGATCTTGCAGGGACTCTTCTGCATTGATATATGTGAAATTCGGATTTACACCAATCCATGGCACACCGGTAGTAAACCCGGCTTGTTGGTCAGCGCTCCACTGCATGGGTGTTCGACCGTTGTCTCTCCCTTTGGCATATATCGACTCCATAACCTGCTTTTGCGGTAAGCCATTTTCGATCACTGCCTCACGATAGTAATTATGCAGTTCCACATCCCGGTACTCTTCAATGGTTTCAAATTTAACATTTGTCATGCCTAACTCTTCACCTTGATAAATATACGGTGTCCCTTGCAAAGTATGCAGGAACGTAGCCAGCATCTTTGCCGAAGCCTTGCGATATACGGTATCATCCCCAAACCGAGAAACCATACGCGGCTGATCATGATTATTTAAGTATAAACTGTTCCAGCCTCTATTATTTAGTCCGTATTGCCACTTATTTGTAACTTTCTTTAAATCCTCCAAACGCCATTGCTTTAAATTCCATTTGCCACCTTCTGCCGAATCGATATCCATCGTCTCGAAATGAAACACCATATTCACAGCATGATTTTCCGGATCCGTATAAACTGCTGCAAGGTCTGTCGGCACACCGGGCATTTCACCGACAGACATGGCATCATATCGTGACAGCGTCTGCTCGTTCATTTCCTTCAAATATTCCTCTAAACGCGGACCGCAAAGAAAAAAGTCCCCCCCCCAAGCATAACGATCTCCGCCAGGAGCACTTGGAAGTCCATCCACCTTAGAAATACAGTTAATTACGTCCATCCGGAACCCATCTATTCCTTTTTCCAGCCAAAAATTCATCATATCATAGACTTCGCGACGCAATTTAGGATTTTCCCAGTTTAAATCCGGTTGTTTTTTGGTGAACAGATGAAGGTAGTACTCTTCCGTAGTCTCATCATACTGCCATGCGGAACCACCAAAGAACGACAACCAGTTATTTGGTTCCTCGCCATTCTCACCTGGTGGTCTCCATATATAATAATCACGATAGGGGTTATCCTTAGATTTACGTGACTCTTGAAACCAAGCATGCTCATCCGAAGAGTGGTTAACAACTAGGTCCATAATCAATTTGATGCCGCGATCGTGCAGGCCTTGCAGCAAAGCTTCCCAATCTTCCATACTTCCAAACTCGTCCATAATTGATCGATAGTCACTAATATCATAACCGTTATCGTCATTTGGAGATTTATACACTGGACTCAGCCATACAATTCCAATACCAAGTTCCTTCAAATAGTCCAATTTGCTGATGATTCCTTGAAGATCACCTATCCCATCCCCATTACTATCCATGAAGCTTCGTGGGTAAATTTGATAGACAACATTCTCTTGCCAGAAAGCACCCGTGGCGTTCATTATGTTTCCTCCTCTTTTATTACACCTACATAAGTTTATAGAGGAGATTAAACATTAAACACCTTTATTATTATGAATAACAAATACAAAAATGAGTTGACATTTTTAAAATCACATTATAGATATCATTGAGAGCGTAAACTATCTTGTTTAAATAGATAAATAGTAAAAGGAAGACCTTTTCTTGTAGAATGAAGTCACCACAACACCATTCACAGAAAAGAGGCCTTCCTTATGAATCATTACGTCAGATTTAGTCCAAGCTCTAGTCACAAAGCAGGATGTGATAGAAGTTTTTCGCTCTCACCTGGAAGTGGCCTTGAATCATTTGCTAGAAACAGAATTAACGGCGTTTCTAGACTATGAAAAATACGACCGTTCGGCCGTGTATTCTGGAAATTCACGTAGTGGTAGGTATACTCGTGCACTGCATACCAAATATGGTGACCTGCAAATCAACATCCTACGAAATCGCAATGGTGAGTTTAAGCAGCAGACTGTAGCTCCCTACAAGCATATCCGTTATTACAATGTTTATCGCTACACCGAACAACTAAACGGCTTATCCCCAAACGAATATCGACGATCAGCCTAACAAAGAATAATCCCCCTTCACCAAGGGGGATTATACATACAGATGTTTTTGTTTTTTTTAAAATGTCTACTTGAGGGGGTCACTTCATTGCGTTTTCCCGCCCAACTTTTATACTAGGGTTTTATTGGTCAACCCCATTCGGATCTCTATTTGACTTTGTTCTTTGCAAACTCCAGGATTTCCAACACTGCTTCATTTGGAAGCAATTTAATCAGATTATGCAGATCATGCTTTGATTGATCAAGTACTGATTTGTTTCCAGTAAGATCCTCATCATATCCCTTAAGTAACCAATTGAAACTCACATTAAATCGTTCATGTATTGAAACCAATGTCTCTATAGATGGGTTGCAATTACCTTGTTCAATATCACTCAATGTTCCTTGAGATACTCCGATCAGTTTGGAAAACTCAACTTGAGTTAATTCAATCTGTTTCCTCAACTTCTTTATGTTCTCCCCTACGTTACTCATTGATTCACCCACAATTTGATCGGAAAGTGCTAATTCATATTCAAAGGGAACAAGGCACGTTACCTTGAATTGGCACTTTCCGAAAAAGGAGATTATTAAATCGCAATCTTGGAAGAAGCCTTGATATATAAGGACTTTTTGTATTTTTAGCTCAAAACTCAGTGACAAATCATCTGGTTTCTTGTGACATTAGTACGTATCATGTGTGACAACAGTAAGTGTTACCCACATAAAACTTCGCTAAAGCTATACCTTATAAGCCCGCATAGCCTTGCGAATCTCTTTCCAGCTTGGGCGCTTGCCATACATAAGCACGCCAGTACGGTAGATTTTCGCTGAGATCCAGCCTGCAATGTAGATCGTAACGAGCAGTATGCCGAAGGAGAGCAGCACTTCCCATACTGGAAGGTTCGTCAGACCCACTCTCAGCATCATGACGAATGGCGAGAAGAACGGAATGTATGAAGCGATGGTAACGAGCGTACTGTCCGGGTTGGATATACTGAACGTAGCAATGTAGAAGCCCGCTAGTGACAGAATGGTGATCGGCATTACCGCTTGACCAAGATCCTCTGTCCGGCTCACGATTGAACCGATAGCCGCATAGAGAGTGGAGTACAAGAAATAACCAGCCAAGTAGAACAGTAGAGCATACACGAACAGCATCGGATCGATTTTGGACAGATCAATATTGTAGGAGCTGAATGCTTCTTGGTTATGCGGCAATGAAATATTGATCAGCATGACAATGACATAGAGCAAGATCTGCAATAGGCCTACTAGGAACATACCGAATATTTTACCGAACATCTGCTTGAGCGGTGAGACGCTTGTCACGAGAATTTCCATGACCCGCGAGCTTTTCTCAGCCGTAATCTCAGATGCAATGAGCTGACCTGTAATCATAATGGCCAAGAAGAGCGCGAACACAATAATCGTTACGAACCCAACATCGACGCCCTGCTGCGCTGGAGTCTTGCCATTCCCCGCACTGCCTGTGCCGTCGGCCGCAGCAATCTGTACGGATTCAATCGTTACAGGAGCGAACAACATCGCCTTCTGAACATCCGTCAGGCCTGCATCCTGCAGAACGATCTCGCCTTTAATGCTCTGCAATGCGCCTTCGAGAGACTGCGAAGCCGTACTATCCAGCAGCTTCTCTGACTTGTAGGTTACACTTGGAAGACCATTGTCCGTGAGTTCACCGAAGGTGAGATAACCTTTGATTGCACCATCCGTGATTGCAGCCTTGAGCTCACTTTCATTGCTCTCTGCAGAGCCGGCATCCGGGTATGCCACCATAGTAACGACCGGCTTCTCCTGTGCTTCATAATAGGCTTTCAGCTTCTCTGCAAGCTGAGTCCCTTCATTCGCCTCTGACTGTACCGTATAGCCAATCTCGATTGTCTTACCAGCATCGCCCTTATCGAATAATGAAATAATATAAGGCAAGTTGATACCGATGCTTACGATAAGAAGCAGAATCGCAGTTGTAATGATGAAGGCCTTGCTGCGCAGCTTATTGCGTGCTGTGAATCCGACTACCGTCCAAAAACTATTCATGGCTCTCACCTACCAATTTTATAAATATTTCATTCAAAGTTGGTTCCATTATTTCAAAGCGTTGAATGTCAGTCTGACCGATCGCAAGCCGCAGAATATCTCCCGCAGTCTCTTCACGCGTAATGCCAATCTCGTAGCCATACTCATGTCGTCTTACATCTGTTACACCCGGAATAGCTTCCAATCCCGATACTTCGCCCCCTGTCTTCAGAACGACACGTTCACGCGGGTAGCTCTTCTTGATGTCCTTCAGATTGCCCTGAAGAACGGCATTGGAACGATGCAGAATCGTAATGTTCCGGCACAGCTCCTCGACATGCTCCATACGGTGAGTCGAGAACAGCATCGTCGTTCCCGCATCTCTCAGCTCCTTGACCGTGGACTTCAGCAGCTCCACATTAACCGGGTCCAGCCCGCTGAATGCTTCATCTAGAATAACAATTCGTGGATTATGAATGACTGATGCGATGAACTGAATTTTCTGCTGATTGCCCTTGGACAGCTCTTCAATCTTCTTATTGTAATACTCCGGAACCTCGAACCGATCGAGCCAGCGCTTCAGATTCTGATCGGCATCCTTCTTCGACATTCCCCTCAGCTGAGCCAAATAGATCAATTGGTCGCTTACTCGGATTCTAGGATACAGCCCGCGTTCCTCTGGCAAATAACCAAGCATTCGAAGCTGGTCGTTCGTATAAGGCTTCCCGTTATAGAGAATTCGACCGCCATCCGGATAGATAAGCCCCAGAACCATCCGCATCGTCGTCGTCTTGCCCGCGCCATTGGCACCTAGCAGACCGTATATTTCCCCTTCGCCAACCTCGAAGCTAATGTTGTTTACTGCTGTTTTGTCACCGTAATTCTTATAGACCTGCTCCACCTTCAAAGGATTCATCTCTTATTCCCCTTCCCTTATTTAAGCGCGCATCTTCTGGCGATCCTGATCGATCAGCACTATCAGAATATCTTCTAAATTCAGTGCCTGCCTTCCAACGACAGTTAAGCCTTCCTCCTCGCACCACTTCTCGGCTTCCAGCCCTTGCCTCGTTATGATGCGAATCGTTCCCCCGCCGATTTCTTCAATGCCGCATTGCCCGGGCAATGCTTCGGCCCGCTTGCTTGTGAAGCCGTTACCGTTCACATAGAAAGCATGCCAGCTGCTGAACAATTCGTCTTTCTCGTACACGCCTAATATCCGACCATGAGCCATGAACACGATATAATCCGCGAGCCGCTTAATTTCTTCGACGATATGTGATGCCATCACAATGGTCCGATCGCCATGATCCATGTACTTGTGGAACACATCAATCATCAAGCGCCATGCCAGTGGATCGAGCCCCGATGAGGGTTCATCGAGCAGCAGCAGCTCCGGATGATGAGCCATGACGAGTGCGAGCTCATATTTGCGGCGCATTCCTTTTGACATTTTGCCAAGCTTGATGCTGTCCTCCACCTCGAACAGCCGGAGCAGCTCGCGGTAACGATTCATATCCCATTCGGGATACCAGGCTTTAACGAAATCCGTCTTTGTCGACGCTCTCATATTGTCCTCGATGGTATGGAATTGCTCAGGTAGGAAGCCAATTCTGCGCTTCATGTCAGTGTCATTCTCATGACCAACCCTTGTGCCTAGCAGCGTAATGTCACCTTTATCAGGCTTAGTGATATCCAGCATCATGCGAAAAGTTGTGCTTTTACCCGATCCGTTCGGTCCTACAATTGCTGTTACATAGCCTTTCGGTATTTTCAATTGCAAGGGTCCCAGTTGAAAATGCGGCTGTCGCTTCTCGACTCCATCCAGCCTTATCGCATTGCTGTCATCCGTCATTTGCTCTCAACTCTCTTTCCGTTGCAGGCTTAACTCTCGTTATATTTCTGATCGATCACTTTCTGGAATAGCGCAGTCAGCTCTTCCTTCGAGCATTGCACCCGCTGTGCCGCGGTTACTGCTGTCTCTATGGCTTCCATAACAGCCTCCAGCCGATGGCGATCCAACTCCTGCTGCTCAACGCGCGCCACATAGGTTCCTGTTCCTTGCCTCGTTCGAAGCAATCCCTCCGATTCCAGATCCTGATAGACACGCCTAACGGTGATCACACTGCATTTCAGCATTTGTGCAAGCTCTCGAATGGAAGGCAGCAGCGCACCCTCTTCTAATTGCCCACTCACAATCAGCGATCGCAGTTGTACTTCAATCTGATAATAGAGCGGCTCAGCGCTTTGTTCGTTAATCTGTATCGGCAGCCACACGGCCTCACCCTCTTTATTAAAATGCTATGACAGCTGGTTAATTGAAATAGCTTCGTCTCTCAAGTCGTTTCCTGATAGCCGCATATCCGGCAACCATCGATATCCCGCAGAAGAGAGTAGAGGCTGCTGTATACCACCAATGCCCGGCTTGCAGCTGATTGAGTACTCCATGCACGAAGCTCACGCCTGTTAGCTTCAATACGATGATTATTATGGCAAACACAGGGATGATCGTATAGCAGAATAATGAGTAGTATTTACCCGAGTAGCCAAGCTCCCAATACACATATATCACAGCCATGCCCAATGCATAGAAATACCAGAATAGTCCGAACTCCACATATACTGCTGGCGGTACTATCTCTCTCATATTGGCCATCGTTGCATATTGCACTCCAAAAAAAATAATCATGACAGGAGTAAGAATGATAACAAGCTGTATAAGTCTCCCGAGCGTCAAATGATTCAATGGAATAGGCATCGCACGCCATTGCGCCAGCTTACCGCTAATCGTATCCTCACGCCACATCCGGAATGTAGTCCGGTTCATGACGAACGCTAAGCTCGGGAACGTCATGACAAATATCAAATCCAAAGCCCATGTTGTCGCCGCAGCCAATGACTCATCATCGAAGTCATATACACCTGTTGTGATAATAGAAATATATAAGCAGAACAGCAGCGTGAATATGAGTCCGAACTTATCTCTCTGCAGCTCATGCTTCGCTATATGCCAAGCACCTTGCCATACATTCAACAGTAACCACCCCTTCCAGCCAAGTCATTATACTGTATATATCTTTATACACAGTATAGTCACACCTATTTGAGATGTCAACAACTTCCATGGAAAAAGCTTGCGGCTGCCCCGGAGCTCCATCCTACTCGTAATGCTGACTATTGTGCAACATTACGCGGGTTCCAGCGCTCCTCCAGCTCATAATGTTGACCTTTTTGCAACATTCAGCTGGTTCAGGGGCTCCTCCAGCCCATAATGCTGACTTTTGTGCAACATTATCGGTGTTCCAGCAGTCCTCCAGCTCATAATGTTGACCTTTATGCAGCATTCGGCGGGTTCCGAGAGCAGGTTATTTATGATTTAGTGAAACTACAGGGTGTGAGCCTAAGCGGTTTTGGAACTACTTTTATACCCGTCCCTGCCCTGGTCCTAACAAAAAATCACCCTACGACAAATCGCAAGGTGATTGCTTAGCATCTCTTCTATTACAATCCAAATATCGCATCAATCATGGGCTTCGTATGACCGCCCGGATACATCAAATAGAGCAAGATATAGACGGCAACTCCTGTAATGGCAGTGAAGAACCAGATGACAGAGGTCACGCGTCCCCACTTCATATGCTTAGCGAACTTGCTCTTGAAGCCGAGAGTGAGCGTTGTAATACCGAATACAGCAGCAACAGTCGCGAGCGTAATATGGAACAGTAGGAATGTTAAATAATAGGGCTTCAAGCTGTCTGGTCCACCCCAGGAGGTGTTGCCGACTAAGATCGTACGCGAGGAATAAATAATGAAGAAAATAATCGCGGCTATCGCCGCGGCAATCATCATTTTCTTATGTGCGTCCAGCCTACGTTTAATCGCAAGTCTCCATCCGAGTGCAACCAGTATGGCGCTGATGACAATAAAAGATGTGCTTACTGTTGGGAAAATCATATACATATCCAACTTCTATCCCACCCATATCCAATAGTTGATTATCGTTATACCGTGCTAGTATTCGGATTCGAATCTCGCACATCATCATCCTTATGCTCGCGTTTGAACCACTGGGAGAAGATATAAGCAAGAATAATCCCATACATCAGCTCTTGCACCAGCTTCATCACAATTCCTCCAAGCTGCTGGTCCTCTACAGCTTCCATCAGGTTGAAGAACTGAGGCCCTTCGAATAGATCCAGCAATCTCGAAGGATCACCAGATACACAATAACCCATTGCCTGCACCCATACTAGTGGATCACTATAGGTTGCATACATTGGAGCAGATGCAAAAATAATTAATGCGCAGGCCGGCGTCAATAGAACTCCATTAGCGAACACATAGGCCATTCTCTTCAGATCAGTTAATCGATTCCACTCTGGAACCGGACAAGCAATCTGCCACCACATCATGACTGATGTCACGAGCAGAATGAAATAGTAGAGACGATGAACAGTGAAATTCGTCATCACGTAATCATGTACGACTGGCACATGATAGATTGAGAATAGTACATTGAACAGCACTAGTGTCACGATCGGATGCATCATGAATTTAAGCTTGGACCACCACTTGGCAGCGAACATCTTCCTCCAAATAAACGCTGGAACAGACAGCAGCAGCATTGGCGGTACAATTAAATACGATACCGACATATTAACCATATGAAAAGTAAACATCATATGACCAAGCATGCTGGAAGGCCCTCCATGCACGAAATAGAATAGAAATGCCGCTGAGACGAACATTACTTTTTGCAGGAAAGTAGCCTTCTCCTCACCCGGTGCATGCTTCTCTCGCCATGGTCCAATTAAGTAGAAATAGAGAATAATTAACGCAATAGTTCCGAATAGGAACCATGGTGTCCACAATTCTTCGAAGCTGAAATATTGTAAACCAAGCATTTGTGGAATCTCCTTTCAGATATCTGCAAAAGAGGAGGGACCCACCTGGGGGACCCTCCTCTTTTCAATTGTAAGACCTTGTTACCACCATGTCCAATACTCTGCCATAATGACGCAGGTGAGTACAATGAATACGCCAAACACAATACCGATAATAGCGAATGCGTGACCGCGGTCTTTCATGTGCATCCAGAACGCCATTTGTACGAATACTTGCAGTACCGCACAGCCTAGCAGAATCAGGTAAATGAAATCCTTATTGATCTCGCCGCCTGCTACTGCAGCGAACGCGATTACCGTCAGAAGAATCGACAGGATAAAGGATATGATATGCTTCTTCGGTCCTTCAACCTTATGACGGACTGGGTTTTGTTCTTCCGTAGAGACATGATTGCTCGACATGGATTAAACCACCTTTCCCATCAAATAAACGACGGTGAAGATAAACACCCAAACAACGTCGATAAAGTGCCAGTATAACCCTGCTACATAAGCTTTGGGAGCTGTTACGACCGTTAGGCCCTTCTTAGCCAGCTGCCCGATTATGAGCGAGATCCATACGATACCTAAGGCTACGTGAGCCCCGTGGAAGCCTACCAACGTGTAGAAAGAGGAGCTGAATGCGCTCGTTGTGAAGCCATGACCTTCGTGAACATAGTGCACGAACTCATAAATTTCAAGGACTAGGAAGCCTAAACCTAACAGTACGGTAACGGTAAGCCAGCCCATCAAGGCCTTCACATTATGCTGGTGCAGCGCTTGTGTAGCGAACACACTTGTAAGGCTTGAAGTTAACAATATAGCTGTTGCTGCTCCTACAAGAGGCAATGAGAATAATTCATGTGCCGGTGGTCCGTCAAGAACCTGGTGGCGGAGTGCCAGGAACACTGCGAACAGTGTTCCGAACAATACCGTTTCACCACCAAGAAAGAGCCAGAAACCAAGTACTTTATTGCGCCCCTCAAGGGTCGCCTTTTCGGGCTCATGAGGCAGTTGCCCTTCTACATGCGAGTGTGCACTCATGCTTTTACCCCCTTGTCTTGCAATTCTTCCGGCTCAATATGGAAGCCATGATCATCGAACAACGAACGTAGAATCATACATCCGAACGTAATCAGCAAGCCTAATCCACCAACTACATATCCTGTATCAATACCTGCAATCTTGCCCCACTCGCCGTGAGAGTACATCAGGCCGAAGCCCGTGATGAACAGTCCAACTGACATAAAGAATGGCAGTATGGAAGGCGATGGCATATGAATCGATCCGATTGGCTCTGCAGGAGTCATTCCTGTGTTGCCATCCATCTTCTCTTTCCAATAAGCATCATAACCGCGAACGAGCGGTGTTTGCTTGAAGTTATATTCTGGTGCAGGAGATGGAATTGTCCACTCCAGCGTACGGCCATCTTCCCATGGATCATTAGCAGCATTCTTCTCTCCGAAGGCCGTAACGACGACGTTCAGCAAGAAGATAATCGTACCAACACCCATAAGCATAGCTCCGACTGTACTGATCAGGTTCATTTCATTGAAGCCAAGTCCATCCAGATACGTCCAGATACGACGCGGCATCCCCATCAGACCAAGGAAATGCTGGATGAAGAATGTTAAGTGGAAGCCGATGAAGAATGTCCAGAACGTCCATTTGCCAAGCGTTTCACTAAGCGCACGGCCGAACATCTTAGGCCACCAGTAGTGTAGACCAGAGAATATACCAAGGACCAGACCCCCAACGATTACGTAGTGGAAATGGGCAACTACGAAATAGGAATCGTGATACTGGAAGTCAGCAGGTGCTGCTGCCAGCATGACACCGGTAACACCACCCATAACGAAGGTTGGCACGAAGCCTACAGCGAACAGGTTCGCAGATGTAAACTTAATGGATCCGCCCCACATCGTGAACAGCCAGTTGAAGATCTTGATACCTGTTGGAACTGCAATTAGCATCGTTGCAATGGAGAATAGCGCATTCGCAACGGGTCCAAGACCTGTCGTGAACATGTGATGCGCCCAAACCATGAAGCCAAGGAAGCCGATTAGGATGGTAGCGAATACCATCGAGCTGTAACCGAACAGTCTTTTACGCGAGAAGGTACTGATAACCTCGGATATAATACCGAAGGCCGGCAGGATGAGGATATAAACCTCAGGATGCCCGAATATCCAGAAAATATGCTCCCATAGTACAGCGTTACCGCCGCCAGATGGGTCGAAGAAGTTAGCTGCGAAGATACGGTCGAACATCAATGCCGCAAGGCCAACCGTCAGCGCAGGGAAAGCGAACAAGATGAGCGCTGATGTAATGAATGCGGACCATGTGAACATCGGCATACGCATGAAAGTCATACCTGGTGCACGCATGTTGATGATCGTTACGAGGAAGTTAATTCCCCCAATTAGAGTACCGATACCCGCTATCTGAAGACCAATAACATAATAATCTATCCCGTGGTCACCGTTATAGGTTGTTCCTGCCAGCGGCGCATATGCGGTCCAGCCTGCATCAGGAGCACCTCCTGTGAACCAGCTTATGTTCAATAGGACAGCTCCGAAGAAGAATGTCCAGAAGCCTAGTGCGTTAACAAAAGGAAAGGCTACGTCACGTGCGCCAATCTGCAGCGGGATAATCGCATTCATAAGCGCGAAGATCAATGGCATAGCTGCAAGGAAAATCATTGTCGTACCATGCATAGTCAGTAGCTCATTGTATGTATTCGCGCTAACGAAGTCATTGAGCGGTTTCCATAGCTGAACCCGGATGAGGAGCGCTTCCAGGCCGCCGACGAGGAAGAAGAACCCCCCGGCAATTAAATACAAAATACCGATTTTTTTATGGTCAACCGTTGTCAGCCAATCCATCAGGCCGGAGTAACGTTTAACCGCATGTCCACTAGACAAGGTAGGTACCTCCTTTAAACACCGATGATTTATTGTTCATAGTCAAGCGTCAATTCTGACAAATATTTGGATATGCCTTCTAGCTCTTGTTCTGTCAAGTCAACAGTAGGCATTCCATTGCCTGGTTTGACAGCTTGCGGATCTTCAAGCCAACGATACAGGTTGTCATAAGTCGAACCTTCGTTGGAATATTCCGGATCATCAGTATTAACGAGAATACCACCGACAGTCTGACGGCTGCCGATACCTGTCAAGTTAGGATATGCCGGACCGCCTTGATCGCCTACAGCGTGGCAAGTCAAGCATTTGCTTACGAATGCTTCTTTGATCGCAGGATCGCTAGGGAGCGATACTGGCGCCCCAATAGCCGCTGTCCAACGGTCGAACGAGGACTCGTCCACCGATTTCACTTTAAAGTCCATAAGTCCGTGAGAAGGTCCACAGAGCTCTGCGCATTTACCCAAGTAAACGCCTTCTTTTGGAGCTGAGAAATACATCACATTAACGTTAGCGCCAGGGTTTGTATCGATTTTGCCTGCGAGCGACGGAACCCAGAAGGAGTGAAGAACGTCTGCCGATTTGGCTTCAATCGAGATCGTCTTGCCCGTTGGAATAATTAATTCCTGCGCAGTCTTAATACCAAGCTCAGGGTACTCGAATTCCCACCAGTACTGATGTGAAGTCACGATAACTTTAACCGCATCTGGATCTTTAGTGTAATCCTTTGATAGATTAAATACCGATTGCACTGTAGGAACACCAAGAATGATAAGCAGAATTATTGGAATAACAGTCCAAATAATTTCAAGCTTATGGCTTCCTTCCACTTGTTTGGGAATCGTTTTGTCTCCAGGACGTCTACGGAAACGAATTATTACATAGAAGGAAATTGCAAACACGACGACAATCACGATTAACATGATTGAGATCGCCAGCTTCATCAGTCCGAACTGCTCTTCCGCTACAGGACCTTGGGGATTCAGCGTGGACAAGTCTTCGCGTCCGCATGCCGATAGCACCAACACCATCAAGGCCAGAAGCGGCGTAAGCCGTTTTAAAAACTGCCACCGATTCATCAATAATCAACCCCACTTTTGACTTTTTCGCAGCTTGTGAATATCGCGTGAAATTGCGGCAAACTGCGTGTTTTCACAGATGTTCTTTTACAACTCCTGCTAGTTAAATCACTTAATTAAATATAAAGTTGAACCCCTTATTTGTCAATGTTCCACAGAGAGTTCACAAATTGTTCGCAAAGCTGTCAAAAATGCTGTTTTTCAAGGGTTTTGAGCTCGCTTTGGCTTTCCATCTTTCGACTTCTATATCCTACATTGTGCACCAAATACATGGTCAATTATGTATGCCCTCCAAAGAGTATATTTCAGCGCTCCTGACAAACCCTATTCCTATATAACCGCTCGAATGGAGGCTGACACTAAAATGAACAAACGAGCAATAGCAGCATTACTTCTTTCCTTTACATTATTAGCTGTATCACCAGCCTGTAACTATGAACAACGTGTGCAAAACAGTGACCTTGACTATGGAAGCCGGGAAGCCGGCGATCCAAAGATGCTCAGCGGCAGGATGTATGGCTCGTCTTCCGCTCACCCTAATCCTAAGCAGCATGACAATCTTTTTTTTGAATACAGCAACAAGGTGTCCAATAAAGTGGCCGATCTAGGCGGCATCGCCTCCGCTATCGTTATGCTAACTGACAAGAATGCCTATGTCGCTCTGATGCTTGATTGGACGGCAGTCGGGACAAAAAGCTCTGGCGGTACAGATGAACAAAATAACGGAGGGATGGGAGCAGGTGTGTATAACCACGCCACAGGGAGCTCACACTGGGACAATCGTCAGTTAGTTACACCTTATAATTCATACTTCTCCGTCAATGACCACAGTCAGCTGTCAGAGGAGCTCAAGCAGACGGTTGCTATTCGTGTTAGGGAGCTCGCTCCTATGGTCCAAGAGGTTCATATTTCGGCGAATATGGATTATGTGAATCAAATGAACGAATACGCCAAGCAAGCTTGGATGAACCATTCTCTAACGCCGTGGGTAGAGGATTTCAACAACCTGGTCAAATACCATTTCTCCAATGGACAAATCATGCCTGCCGAGATCGAGAAGTATGAGAAATTGCGTGCCCAATACAAAAATGGACAGTCCATTATTCCGACGCATTGAGATAGAAAAATACAATCAAAAAAAATCTCTTCCTATTATATAGGAAAATAATTAACTACTATTAAAAGGGGACCGGGCTGCGCTTATCATCAGCTCGATCCCCTTGTTATGTAGGCTCCCTAAATCTAACGCATAGGCGCGAATCCACTTATTTCAGATAAAATAGTATCGGCACGAGCAATCACATCAGCTGTCAGCACGAGATCAACCGCTTTCAAATTTTCCTCGATTTGCGAAATGCGGCTTGAGCCGATAATAGCAGAGCTGACGTTCGGCTGACGCAATATCCATGCAAGGGCGAACTGTGACAAGGAAGCATTGATCTCAGCCGCAAGGCTCTCTAGCTTCTGTACACACAACAGTACATCTTCGCGCAGGTAGCTGTTAATTACACCATTCGTTCGATCATTCGCGGCGCGGCTATCTTGGGGAATAGCTTGTCCTGGCTTGTACTTGCCTGTAAGAACACCTTGCGCAAGCGGAGAGAATACGACTTGTCCCAGTCCCTCTCGAACACTTACCGGAATAACCTCCTTCTCAATATAGCGCTCAATCATGTTGTAGATGGGTTGATTAGATACGAGCGGCCGAAGGCTTAGCCGCTTGCTGATACCTGCTGCCTCAGCAAGCTGAGCCCCTGTCCATTCACTCACGCCAGCGTACAGTACTTTACCGGATGCTACGAGATCATCAAGCGCACGAAGCGTTTCCTCAACTGGCGTCTCCTCGTCAAAGCGATGGCATTGATACAAATCAATATAGTCTGCGCCTAGACGCTTCAGGCTCGCATCACATTGCTCCATAATATGTTTGCGCGACAAGCCACGATCGTTAGGACCGTCTCCCATTGGAAAATAGAGCTTCGTAGCCAGCACGTAGCTGCTGCGGCTATACTCCTTCAGGACAGCTCCCATTACCTTCTCTGCCTCACCGCGGTTATACGCATTCGCCGTATCGAAGAAATTGATACCGCTCTCATAAGCGAACCGAATACAATTCTCTGAGGTTTCCCTAGCTGTTGCATCCCCATAAGTCAACCAGCTTCCTAGACCGAGCTCGCTGACCTTCAACCCGCTTTTACCCAATTTTCTATATTTCATTGTATCGTTCCTCCTCTACTTCATTCGGGTGTTATGCAGATGAGCATAACTCTAGTGTAAAGGAGTTGCCGACGATTTAGAAGAAGAAATTGGGTGTTCATTCGACTTAATTTGGTTTCATCGCTGTTTTGAGCTGCTCAATGGCTTGCCTATAATCATATTTATCATCATTCGCCGCGAATCGCTCCATTAAATGAAGCTCAGCCTCATATTGAGCGAACAGCTCTTGGATGTAATCCTTCGGCTTCGTCTGCTTGGGCCCTTCGAAGCTTGCCTTGCCGGTCTGCACAGACAGCTCACCTTTGGAATCGATTTGCGCGAGCAATACGTCCTTGCACTTCATCTGCTGCTTGCTAAGCTCTTTATTCAGCCAATTCAGATCCTTACCCGATACTTCTAGGGCATGATTCATGATCTGTCCATCCATGATTACAGTCTGTGGCTCATTCTCCTTAGGCAGCTTCCACCCAAGCATTTCAGCAGTTATAGGCTGATGTTCCTTTTTGAGCAGCAGATTAATTTCCCCGCTCTGCTCCATGATAGCGAATTCCACATCCGCAACCCGGTACACATCTTTTTTACGCAGCTGCTCGAGCAGTTCATCAATTGTAATTCGCTCTTTGCGAAGATTCTTTTTGGAGAGCACTCCTTTTTCTATTAAGACCGTTCCACGTCCATCTATGACATCCCGAATTTTTTTGCTCCGCAGCGTTATGAATTCAGCCCCTACAGACACAGCAACCCACACAATAAGGGAAACGAAGCCCAAATACCATTTGCTATCCAAATCCAGTGAAATATAGCCTGCAATGTTCCCCATCGTGATGCCTGTTATATATTCAAATAAGGATAACTGCGAGATTTGGCGTTTGCCAAGCAGCTTCGTTATCGTGAATAAAATAACGACTGATGATAAGGTTCTTAGTGATATCTCAATCCATTCTGGCAACTTCATTCTCCCCTTACCTTACCTGACTTTTTAGATCTTCTTCACCTATAGTCTCCAGTTACCTTAAACTCATTCGTATGACTGTTTTTTCCTTTTACTTGCTTTCTTCATCTAAAAGAGTTATACTAATGACATTGTGTTATATTTAACCCCTGTAATATCCCTCATAGAAAACTCAACGTTTTCCTCGGATTTTGATTTTCTTTTCTGTTAATTTCCAATCCTATTCGTGCAGTAAGTTCTTTGATTCACACTGGCGCGGTCATCGGAGCCGCAAGGACGGAAGAGAGGTAGGGCTTTCGTTGTTTTAGAGGTATGCTTACGAACCAGCTTTGTCCACGTACAAAGCACTAGAGTGCAAGATAATGCGATCTTGCTACAACAATTAACAAGGGATATTGATGAACGTCCTTCCTGTTGCTGGAAGGAACGGTTAAATATACGTTACACAACCAACGGCATCCGCTAATCGGATGCCGTTATCCAATTCTCCCCCTTACACTCATACATCACTGACAGTAGTCTTGCTGTATTCTCGCAGACATAAATAGACACAGAGCAGTAGGAATAGTACATACAGCAACGCGCTTGTACTCCCATATATTCCTCTTAGATGTCCGAATATAGAACCAAAAATGATGGATGCAGAGCAGCCGGCTATTGCGAGCCACACTCCTTTGCCATAACCGCTCCCTGTTCGTTTTTCCTTAATCAGAGGGGTCTTCCGCTTGTGTAAGCTGCTCGCGATCAGCAAGCTTAAGAAGTAGATAAGCTGTACCGTGAAGGTGATCGGGATGAGTCCATAATTCGCGAACTGCGTAACCTCGCCCGAATTATTGAACATAATATCTGTGAAGATCGCCATAGCTAAGCCCGTTAGAACATTCGCGAAATTGTAGCTTTTATGCTTCGTATAGGACGCAATGCCTGTAAGAATTGCGAAATAAATCACAGCAAATTTAATCAATATCACAGGAATATACATAGACATGATGATCAGGTCGACCCGGTCCAGGAAGTCCGTAATATGAATCTGCTGTACGAGTATCCATCCAATATAGATCAACCGTGTTGCAAGAATGGGATTGATGACACTTATAATCGTGAATATCCATACTGTTAGCAGAAGAGCAGACAGAATGACACCCACTTTGACCGCAAAATAGATATCCCTTGGCTTCTTCACATGATGAAGAAATGCACCAATTGCAATTAAGTCCCCGAATGAAGCGGTCGCCATTATACCACTCTTAAGCGGCGGCATAATACCGCTGCTAAAAAGAGGCTCCAGGTTATTAATCCCAATCTCATTCAACAGCAATGCCGGCAGAAATATGTATGAAGCAAATAGGGTAATCAGAATCACGTTCGCTCTCGCCAAATGCTCCATTGTCCCACTTGCGAAATAGATAAGCAGAAGCACCGTCAGCAGAACAATATATTCAGGCGGGGTTTTCAGAAGTATGGAAGAGCTGAAGAAATCACTGAATAAGCGTAAATTCGTGATTAAATCTACACTCAGGTATACAATTAATAGTAAATTCAGTAGCCCCCCCGCAAAATGACCGAGCAGCGAGTGAGACATGTCGAATATATTCTTCTGAGGATTCGCCCGCGCTAATCTATAGAACAGGTAAGCAAGTCCAATGCCATAAGGAATCGGCATAAAAAAAGCGAACCATGCATCCTGCTTAGCAACCTGCGTAAGCCCCATAGGTAAGCTGATCATATTAGACGCAGCAAGCATCGAGGTGACAAGCATCGTGAGCTGAAGGGTTGAGATGGTCATATTGTCTTTCACTAGCCCGTCATCCTTTCATTAACCTCGTGATGGAAGAAACTATTCGATATAGGGCCATGCTTTCTATTAACGATAATTCGGTACTCATTCCGTACAGCACTAATCCGCCTGAACACAGACAGATTAGTGCGAAGAATATCATTTTACTGCGAATGCATTTCATGTTCTTCCAATTCATTATAGCTGTAAAAACCATTAGCGATACAATGAGGATCACATAAGAATGGTCCATCTCTATTCCCCCTTCTTAGCTAAGTTCTGATTACTCATACCTACACGGTATAGGTTCGCTGAAGCCTCAACTTCGAATGTCGCTTTCTCGAATACACGCTCCCACTCCTCCTTCCACTTGTTTTTCCAGTGATCAGGATATGCTCTATTGGCATATTGTCCGAAGCCGATAGCATCACAGTTATATTGCTGCATGATGGCAAGGGTGCTCTTGATGTCCTTTATTACTTTTTTTTCTAATTGCTCCTCTATATATCGTCTCTGCCCAATATCATCGTAGTTCCGCTCCATATCTGCATCTTCATTAATGCTTGACTTAATATCGGCATTAATGTGGAAGCTAAGCTCATCATTATCTTTGAGCACCGGCTTGATTACAACTTTCGCTTGATTGATTGCGACGCTAATAAAGGTGTCATCCACCTTCAAGCTTTGACGTACTGGTCTGAACTTGCCGCTGAGCAGCTTGATGCCAATGGCTTCGCCATCCTTGGCAGTTGTAAGCATTCTGCCCTCATGGGTTAGCGCGAACCCCGATATCTCAATATCATCAGACTCATGTCCCTTTACTCTAGTCTTTATCTTTTCAATATAGGGGATGATCGCATCTGAGCCGACTGTAATGACTTCGCCTATTACATCCTTGATCGATATTCTTATACTCGTCTCTGATTGGAGCAGCTCCCGTATCGATTCAGCAGAAAATCTCTCCAGTCTGGTATCTGCAGTCAGAACATCAAGAGCAGGGCCTTTGGTAACCGCAACAAGTGCCGTTAACCGATTCTCTGGCATCCTCGTGACGCTATCCATAATCAAAGAGACATTCTGTTTAGCTAGAGACTCCCCGATCAGAATGACACGACGATGCCCGTAAAATAACCGCCTAGGGAGCCGCCTCTGCAGCTTGTCATTAGCCTCGCGTACATTGTGACCTGTCTCTGTTTTAATCGTGAACGACTTGGTTCCCCCTTCTGTCCCCCCGCCGCTCCCCCCTGATCCTGTCCCCATATTCCCAGGAAGAGGAATTAGGACACTCATACGGACCCCTTCTTTGTCCAAATCAACGGCGCTTGCTACAACGAACGCAACATCATTGATTTCGGTGCGGTCCCAGCAGCCGGTCAACAGTATCGACATCGAAAGCCAGATTAGAAGTACAGCTGTACTTCGCTGTGTTTTCATCATCTCGAACCCTCACCTGCTCTCTTCGATGTATCACTCATTCGATTCTGATCTTCAGGAGAAATATAAGTCGGTCTGCGACGCATCTTCCACAGCGGCGCACGCAGCAGAATATCCTTCCAATCCGCGAGAGACACTGGTGCTACGGGAGCCAGATAAGGAACGCCGAAGGAAGTAATTCTAGATACATGGCTGAGAATCGCAATAAAGCCGATAACGATACCCAGCAGACCGAAGACCGATGCAAGCAGCATCAAGGGAAAGCGCAGCATACGCACAGCAATGGCAGCATTGTAACGCGGTAGCGTGAACGAAGCTATTCCGGTTATAGAGACGATAATAACCATTGCAGCTGACACGATACCTGCCTGAACAGCTGCCTGTCCGACAACCAGCGCCCCTAGAATACTTACTGCCTGACCAACTGTCCGGGGCAGCCGAATGCCTGCTTCACGCAGCGCTTCGAATGATATCTCCATGATCAGTGCTTCAACAACCGCCGGAAAAGGGATGGCTTCCCGCGATGCCGCGATACTCAGCAGTAAGCTAGTCGGAATCATCTCCGGATGATAGGTCAAAGCGGCAATGTACAGGGCAGGAGAGAGCAATGCTATGAATAAGGACATCAACCTCAGCAAGCGCAAGATAGAGCCAATCATGAACTGCTCATAATAGTCCTCACTCGCTTGCAGCCACTGCCAGAAGCCGAATGGGGCAATGAGTGCGAAAGGTGTTCCATCAACTAAGATACAGACACGCCCTTCGAGCAGAGCTGCGGCCACGACGTCCGGACGCTCTGTATTCTGAAGCTGGGGAAAGGGGGACAAACCTTTATCTATAATGAGCTCCTCGATGTACCCACTTTCCAGTATTCCATCGATTTTAATCGCACTAATCCGCTCTTCCACCTCAGTGACAAGCTTCTGATTAGCGATTCCTACGATGTAAGTAACAACAACGTTCGTGTTAGTCTCGGTTCCAATGACGAATGATTTCATCTTCAGACGAGGCGACTTGATTTTCCTTCTAATTAGCGCTGTATTTGTTCTTATGCTTTCAGTTAGGCCTTCTCTTGGTCCCCTAACAACTGTCTCGGTGGTTGGCTCCGATACGGATCGATGCTCAGCAAATCGTTGGCCCATGCATACCGCTGTTTTGTTGCCATTAATGAACAGAGCACAATCACCTGACAGCATATTAACAAGGAGCTCAGAGTAATGCTGAACTTCCAGCGTCTGCGCTACAGGCAGCGTCTGCGCGAGTATGCCATCGATCGTACTGGCGTTGCCCTCAAGTACCATGAGTGCCTTCATTGCAGCTTCTACAGCGAGTGATGAGGTTAATCCATCAATGAAGCATAACATTGCCTTGGGACCATTCTCGATCTGAAAATCACGAATAACCATATCAGAGCTGTCGATGAACAGCTCCTCCATCATCTTGCGATTCACTTCTACGTTCGAATCAACCGGAACATTCTTGAACTGATTGATCGTATGATTGTCTAACCGTTCTTCTCCCCGTCGCTTCCCCTTCGCACGCATAGCTGTTACCTCCGCTCATCGTTTTAGGTTAGATTTTCCTTCACAGCCGAAAATATGCATGCCAAAAAGGACTGTCCTCGCATAGAGGAACAATCCTGACTATATTCACTATCTTTCTTTCATTTTTTCACCTATGCTACAATTGTTGAGAAGGAGTGTGTGAATAATGTATGTCTTATCGATTGTCCCGGCAACAGATGCGGATCTGCATGTCCTTATTAAGAAGCTGGATGTTGAATTACTGGCGAGATATCCTGCAGAAGAAATATTCGGAGTGGACTTCCATGACCCGTCGGTGAAGGAGATGCTGTTCGTCGTCGCCTACGACGGAGACCTGCCTATTGGCTGTGGCGCCCTTCGTGCATTGGATGCTTCCACAGCTGAGCTCAAGCGCATGTTCGTCGATCTCCATTACCGGCAGAAGGGCGTCGCTTCAGCCATACTGCGGTTTCTTGAGGATCAGGTACTCGCACAGAATTACACCGCCATCCGTCTTGAGACAGGTGCTCCGCAATATGAATCCATCCATTTGTACACGAAGCGCGGCTATGAGCCTATTGATAGATACGGTGAGTATGTAAGTAATGAGTCCAGTCTTTGCTATGAAAAAGAATTAAGCTAATTATTTTTTTGAATTATTAGACAATTCACAATTTAGACATTGTTTTTTTGTCCAAAGTCGCATATGATAATAGCAGTTAAACATTGTGAATCATTTCACATATCTGCATTGGATTGTGAAAATAATCACATATTAGATTGGAACACAGCAGTCATGCTATATGAGTTACTCATTACATGCGAGAGCAATATTCTACCTGAAGCAGAAGCTGCTTCACTAAACCTCAGGAGGCGTCCATTATGAAAATTGTAGTCATCGGTTGTACACATGCAGGAACAGCAGCTATTACCCAAATGGCCAAGCTTTACCCAGAAGCACAGATTAATGTCTATGAAAGAAACGATAATATCTCTTTCCTATCGTGCGGGATTGCTCTTCATGTTGGGGGCGTCGTCAAGCAGGCAGAGGATTTGTTCTACTCGTCGCCAGAGAAGCTGGCTGCGTTAGGTGTTAACACTTACATGCTTCATGATGTAACAGCAATCGATACGGATGCCAAGGAACTGCGGATTCGCAATCTCAATACGGAAGTGGAATTTACCGATACCTATGACAAGCTCGTTATGACGACTGGCTCGTGGCCGATTATACCGAAGATGGAAGGTATGGAGCTCGGCAACATTCTTCTCTGCAAAAACTACAATCACGCTCAGACCATCATCGAGAAAGCGAAATACGCAAGCAACATTGCCGTTATAGGAGCAGGCTATATCGGTATTGAGCTAGTGGAAGCGTTCGAGGAGCTCGGCAAAAAAGTGACCTTGATCGATAATATGGATCGTATCCTGTTCAAATATTTAGACCGTGAATTCACGAATATGACTGAGATGGCTCTCGCTGAACGTGGTATTAAGCTGGCGCTGCGCCAGACTGTAACAGCATTCAAGGGAAATAACGACGGCGCTGTTGAACGTATCGTAACGAATCATGGTGAGTACATGGCAGATATGGTTGTCCTGTGCATTGGCTTCCGTCCGAATACAGAGCTGCTCACAGGCCAAGTTGATATGCTTCCGAATGGCGCTATCATTGTCGACGAATATATGCGTACGAGCAAGCCCGATGTGTTCGCGGCTGGTGACAGCTGCGCAGTGAAGTACAATCCGACTGGCGAGCATGCTTATATTCCTCTCGCGACCAATGCAGTCCGAATGGGCACACTGGTTGCCAAGAATCTGGTCCAGCCGAAGGTGAAATATTTGGGTACGCAGGGCACATCGGCTATCAAAATTTACGATTATAACATTGCTTCGACCGGTATGACCGAAACAGCTGCAATTGCTGCGGGATTGCTTGTGAAATCTGTCACAATCGAAGAGAATTATCGTCCCGAGTTTATGCCGACCTATGAGAAGGCTACACTAAAGGTCGTCTATGAAGAGGCAAGCGGAAGAATTGTCGGCGCGCAGGTACTGTCGAGAGCAGACCTGACCCAGTCGATTAACACTCTCTCGGTCTGCATCCAGAATCAGATGACGATGGATGAGCTCAGCTTCGTCGACTTCTTCTTCCAGCCGCATTACAACAAGCCTTGGAATCTGCTTAACCAGGCTGGCTTGCAAGCCATCTAATTACAATAGTCCCAAGCGATGCTGCTCCTAGCACATCACTTGGGACTATTGTTGTTCATCCTTATTATTGCTCAGGGCAGCCGCTGACTTCACCGACCAAATGGCCGGAACGATTAATCTTGGTCTGCAAATATTTCTGGTTGTATTCGGACACATCGCCCCACAGCGGTATTCTTGCCGTTACATCAAGCCCTGCATCACGCAATGCATCCAGCTTCTTCGGGTTGTTCGTAATCAGCGTAACGGGCTTCTTCCTGAGGGTACCGAGCACTCGGATGGCATCGCTATAGTTGCGGGAATCATCCACGAAGCCCAGCTTCAAGTTAGCCTCCACCGTATCATAGCCATCCTCTTGCAGCAAATAAGCCATCGCTTTGCTGAACAATCCAATGCCTCTGCCTTCATGGTTAGCCAAGTAGAACAAAGCTCCTGCACCTTGATCGGCTATCATTCGCAAGGATTGATGGAGCTGGAATCCGCAGTCACATCGCTTGCTGCCGAAGATATCTCCCGTATGACAAATACTATGCATGCGGATGAAGGCCTCCTCCGACTGTTCGAAGTCCCCATACACGAGAACACTGGACTGCTGCATCTCTGCCAGATTAGCCTCTGACAGCTTGTCGATAATCTGTTCCAGCTGATCGGTGTCCTCTTCACATAGAAGCCAGCAATACCACTCGAATATGGCTGCCTCCTCCTCATCTAATTGGATCGGAAGCCGGATAGGCCCCACCAGGTAGATTTCTCCTGAATCACCGTGAATATGACGGATCTTGTCCTCCAATATCGACCTTACTTTATCGTTCACGCACATGCTCCTCTGGTATCATGGTTGAGCATAGTTTACGTCAGCAGCTGCGTTGTTATGCTAGGGTTGCCTCATAGCAAGAATCAATCGATGGCGACTACGAATGGTACGATGAAGCTTGTGCCATTGCGTTGGAATTGCCCCCAGATTTTATAGACGCCCGCTTCTGGGAATGTCGTCATGAACGTCGCATTCGGGCCGCTTCCCTTCTCATCCAGCGGATGAACATGCAAATACTGCTCTAGATCAGCACTCACAATGACGACATGTCCGATTGCGCCCAAGTAGGGCTCTAGATCCTGTATTGGCTCACCGCTTGCTTCCTCAGTGAATTGGAAGGTCAGGGCAGACTCTTCACCCGCGGTAGTAGAGGATAAGGCTAGTGTAACCTGATTCCCGCTCTTCGATTGGACAAGCTTACTGTCGGGCGCTAAGGTCACCTCATCAGCAGCAGGTCCCTTTACTTCAACCTGTGTATTTAATGTCGTGGAGCCTTGTCCTGTTGGAACGAAATCCGCAAACAGCTTATAAGCTCCTCCCGCGGGGAATGCTATTGCTGCTGTGAATTTGCCTCCGCCTTCATACTCGGGATGTATATGATTGAAATAGCTTAAATTGCTGCTGACAGCGATGAGATGGAGCTTCTTCTCATGACTGATATCGAAGCTCTCGATCGGCTTGCCGTCTAGATCCGTAATGGTAAGCTCCAATCTCGTCGTCTCTCCCGCTTGCGGCTTGCCTGATGGATAGCTGAAGCTAATCGCCGCGTCGGAGCTCTCTTCAGCAGACTCATGATTGCTGTGCTCGTTATACTCATGCTCATCATGCCCTTGCGCAATTGCAGGCTCGGAAGCGGCTATCTCCCCCATCTCATGACTCCCATGCTCCGTATTCCCACTCGCGCCGCAGCCAGCGGATAGGATCACGATTCCAAGCAGTATAGCTGCTGAAGCTAAGCTTTTTTTCCATTGCTTCCCTGAAGACATATTGGTTAATCCTTCCTCATGCAGTTTTTTACTACTATACCCTAATGGCAATTGGCATAATCCCTGATAGCTGTTGTAGAGTGTACAAAGGCTGCCCCTACGTTCCTGGGACAGCCTTCATTAGATCCTTATTGAACGATGTCATAGCCCTGCTCTTCAATTGCTTCTTTGATGCTGTCCAAAGAAACCTTCGCCTCGTCATACTGCACCGATACTTTACCGCCTGCAAGATCGACAGATCCTGTTGCCCCCGCACTAGTCAGAGCCTTCTCCACCGAGCTCACGCAATGGCCGCAGGACATACCCTCTACCTTCAATGTAACGTTAGTCATGTTATTAATCCTCCTCAAATTGTTATTTCATTAGCTTATTAACCGTTACGAGCAGCTCATCAATAACTTCACTCTCACCGGCTTGAATGCGCTCCATCACACAGCTCTTCATATGCCCCTCCAGCAATAGCTTGCCAACGCTGTTAAGCGCAGATTGCACAGCTGCTATCTGATTCAGCACATCATCACAATACGTATCCTTCTCAATCATCGCCTTCACACCTCGAACCTGTCCTTCAATCCGGTTCAGCCTCGAGATAAGACTAGATTTCATTTTATCCGAATGATGACTTTTTCTTGCCTCCGCAGGCTGTCCTTCTCCTGCAACGCTTGCATCATGACAAGTGGGACCTGTTAATTCATTCGCCATAAAATACCTCCAGGGGGTATATTATTTATAACCCTATCCTATCATACCCCCATAGGGTATGTAAAGAGGGCATTGCTCATACTGCCGTTTTGACGCTGCGCATAAGCCTATTGTACAATAGTACCCGACATTTCTTGTCCAGTTATTGGCAGCTGATAGCTGAGAATGACATGACTAGCCTTTTCATTTTTTTGTTGATATTAGGCTAACAATCGTTCGGTATAGTTACTTTATTACATATGACTAATAGAAGAGAGGAAGAACACTCATGACTAAGCTTATCAATTACGCACACAGAGGTGCTTCCGGCTATCGGCCGGAGAACACAATGGCTGCATTCGAGCATGCCCTCGCGCTTGGAGCTACAGGGATCGAGACGGATATCCAGATGACCAAGGACGGCAGACTCGTCCTCATTCACGATGAGAGCCTGAAGCGTACAGCTGGATTAGACGCATTAGTGGCTGCGGTGGATTATAACGAGCTGCAGCAGCTCGATGCTGGAGGCTGGTACGCTCCTGAATTCAGTAAGGAACGTGTTCCTGCGCTGGAGCAGCTGCTTGAGCTTGCCCAAGGCACCGATACGATCCTGAATATCGAGCTTAAGAATGGCATTATTCGTTATCCAGGCATCGAGCAGAAGATTATAGATACCGTGCGTGCATACGGTATGAGTGAACAAATCATTTTGTCCAGCTTCAATCATTATTCCTTAGCAGAGTGCCATCAGCTTGCTCCGGAGATTGCTACTGGCATTCTATATATGGAAGGGCTGTATCGCCCTTGGGATTACGCGCGAACAATCGGAGCTACTTATCTTCATGCGAATCATTATGCCGTCATTCCGGAATGGGTCACTGAAGCTTCACAGCACGGCATTCACTACAACCCGTTCACCGTCAATGAAGAGCAGACCATGAGCCGTCTCATTGCCATGGGAGTCGCTGGTATTATTACCGATTACCCGGATCGTCTGGCTGCCTTGCTATAGGAGATTCAGGAGAGGAGCTTGTCATTCATGAAAAAAACGTGGCTGCTTGGCTTCGGATTTTTTAGCATCAGCATTACTTGGGCTCTGTACAATGCATTCGTACCTTTCTTTCTAGATAAATTTCTAGCGAGCACCGCATTAATCGGCTTCATGATGACAATCGATAATTACTTCGCCCTGTTCCTCCAGCCATGGATCGGCAGCCGCAGTGACCGTTCGGACACCCGCTTCGGCAAAAGAATGCCCTACCTGCTCATCGGCATGCCGCTCGCAGCGGTATTCGGAGCACTAATTCCCTGGTATACCAGTCTGCTGACGCTTGTGTTGTTCATGGTACTGATGAATCTCTCGATGAGCCTCTATCGTTCGCCTACTGTCGCGCTAATGCCCGACATTACACCGGAGAGCAAGCGGACACAGGCGAACGGCATCATTAACTTCATGGGCGGCATCGGCTCCATCATTGCGTTCGGAGCAGGATCTATGATGTACCAAGCACATCCTTCGCTCCCTTTTCTAGCAGCTTCGATTCTGACATTGCTGTGTCTGTTCATCTTACTGCGAACCATCAAGGAGAAGAGAGATACCCTCTCCTACAGCGTCTCGGATAAAACCACATTCTCCCTCCGGGGAGAATGGAATCGACCGACGATATTCCTGCTCGCGGCGATCTTCTTCTGGTTCCTGTCCTATCAAGGTGTAGAGGCCTTCTTCACCTTATATGGCAAGCATCATTTGGGGCTGTCTGAGAATGACTCGGCATTCTCGCTTGCTTTTTTCTCACTGGCGTTCGTACTAGCAGCTATTCCTGCTGGCTTACTCGGCAACCGTTTCGGCAAAAAAGCAATCATCGTATGCGGTGTGGCTGGCTTAATTATCGTATTCGGCCTCATTACTACAGTAGAGTCGCTGTTAACGCTGCGACTAATGCTATTGGCAGGCGGAATCTGCTGGGCGCTTATTAATATCAATTCCTATCCGTTCATTATTGGCCTTGGCAAGCCAGACAGCATCGGCACACGCACAGGCATGTATTATTTCATCTCGTCCCTTGCAGCAATCGCTTCTCCACCGCTGATGGGCAGATTGATCGATTTATTTGACTATTCGATTCTATTCTACTGCTCTACTGGCGGTATGGTGCTCGCTCTGCTGCTAATGATAGGTGTCAATGATAGTGGACGCACGAAGGCCATTCCTCCGCAGGAGCAGGCTTCGAGCGTGTAATCGAACGCACAAAGGTCAACCAGCATAGCTCGCTGGTTGACCTTTGTGTTATACGATGAATTAATGTATTTCTTTCTTCGCAAAATTGCCGCCTAGTACGTCCGATACATGCTCAATAGCAATGAACGCCTTCGGATCGATATCATGTACGATGGACTTCAGCTTCGCTACTTCAAGTCGGCTGACTACGCAATAGACCATCTGCGTTTCCTCGCGTGAGTAACCGCCTCTTGCTTGAATGAAGGTCGTGCTGCGGCCCAGACGCGTCATAATCGTCTCGGAGATTTCATCATACTCTGGAGAAATAATCGTGACCGACTTCGATTCCTCGATACCTTCTACGACAATGTCCATGACCTTGGTCGCTATGAAATAAGTGACCATCGAGTACATCGCAGAATCCCATTCGAACACAAAGCCCGATAGAATGAAAATAAATACGTTGACGATCATAATAATCTGGCCGACAGGCATCTGGAATTTCTTCGATGCTAGAATCGCCACGATCTCTGTACCGTCGAGTGATCCGCCGAAGCGGATAACGAGGCCTATGCCTCCACCGAGTATAATTCCGCCGAATAAGACAGCAAGCAGCTTCTCATCGGTGAACACTTCAACATGATGCAGCATCTGAGTTGTGAATGACATAACAACGATACCGTATAAGGTCGATATAGCAAAGGTTTTACCGATCTGCTTGAAGCCTAAGAACAGGAATGGCAGGTTGAGAATAAGGATAAAAATACTGATTGAGGTTCCGAGCAGCTCTGCTGCCATAATGGAAAGACCGGTAATTCCTCCGTCAATAACGCTGTTCGGTACGAGGAATAGCTCCAGTGCAACACCCATCATTATAGCACCAATAGTAATGAATAAACCTCTCTTTAAAATCTCTAAAACTGTTAACTTCTTGTGTGCCTTTGCCATCCTTAACCTCCGTGCTTTTTTAATTAGACTAGCACAATAATTCATCTTTTTCAAAAGTAACATGAGGATAAAAGAGGCAAAAGCAGAGTAAAGCGCTTTCTATTTCTTCACCGTTTAGAGGGGTTTCCCCCTCTATCTGCAGTACTCAAGTGGAGCTGGAGATGCTATTGATTTCTACAGCTGTAATGGAATCTGCGTCAGTAATCGCATCCAGCTGCTTCGGCAGCTTCTTGCGCTGCATCCAGCGGATCGTAACGAGCAGTGTGCGATATGCCTCATCCAGCAGCAGTCCGGCGAGGACGCCGATAATGCCCCAGTCGAACACGATAGCGAATACATAGGAGCCTCCAACAGCGAACAGCCACATCCCAACGAACGTATTCACAGCCACGAATTTCGCTTCCCCCACCGAGATCAGCGAGTTCGTAATGGCGAATGTCCACGTCCGCATCGGCTGCCATACGATACACAGAGCGAATAATGGAAGCGCTGCGGCTATAATCTTAGCATCGCTTGTGAATAAACGCAGCGTCGCTTCACCCCATACATATATCGCAGCGGACAGTGCCAACACGACTCCCATACCGATAAGCGAGCCCTTGAAGGGCGCTCGGAATACGGTGTTATACTTCTTAGCACCGTACAGCTGACCGACTTGAATCTGCACCGCCTGACCTGCCGATGAACCAAGCATCCAAGGGAACTGCTGGATGACATTCATATAGGTGTAGGCGGCAAGTGCTGTCGCCCCGAGTGAAGAGACGATAGATAGCAATACAATTTGAGAGTACCCCCATGAAGCGGCAGTTACTGCTGCTGGCAGGCCGATCGCAATCATCTCTCGAAGCACCGGAATATCGAAGCCGCGAAGATCGAGCCTTCCCAGCATAGGCTGGAAGGAATGTCTCAGCAGCCATAGGCTGGATCCAAGCGCAATAAGCCTGCTGATAATAGTCGAGATACATACGCCTAGCAGTCCCAGCTTCGGCATACCTAACGCTCCGAATATTAAGCCATAATTAAGAATGAGATGAATAATATTCATCCCTACTGCAATCAGCATAGGACTTTGGGTATTGCCCGTATTGCGGACAATGGAGTTAGCCGTCATATGCAGAAGCGTCACCACCATTGCAGCCCCTACAAGGCTCAAATAGGTAACCGCATGCGGCAGCACCTCCTGTGGTGCGTTCATCAGCTTCAGAATCGGCTCCGCAGCGAAGAATAAGACCAGACTTAGCAAGGCGCCGGCTGCTGCATTTATTTTCAACGTCATGATCGCTGCGATCCGGGCCTCCGCCAACTTGCCCGCCCCCCACTTGCGAGCGACTACGACACCTGCTCCCCCATTCACAACGACGAAGACCGTCATAAGCGTCTGTATCACTTGGTTGGATAAGCCGACTGCCGATACGGCATTGTCGCCAACTCTGCTCACCATGATCGAATCGGCGGTGCCCATTAGAACCTGCAGCAGCATCTCCACTGCAATTGGCCAGGATAAATGCCATAGCGATAATGGTCTTGCACTTACACTTCCATCTGTTTGTTTATTACGCATGCTCCGCCTTACTCCTCCTAGTTGAATCTTGCTCGATTGTGCTGTATTCTTCTCAATATATACGTCCTAACTGCCTAAGTCTTAGCTATTCTTGTTATATATTGGTCCAATCTTGCTCTAATAGAAGGAGTAATCGGTTACATGCGTGACAGTCTATGGGAGGATACGAAGCTCGTTGACCTGGGCTTTCCTATTAACGTCTTCGAAACGGAATTTACGGGGAATCAATTTCTGCCCATGCATTGGCATGAGCATTTTGAGCTTATCCTCATTGAGAAGGGAGAGGCGCTGTACCAGATCGGAGGTCAGCATATACACGCCTCGGAGGGTGATCTGCTGTTCGTTAACAGCGGGGAGCTTCATGCTGTTCATACGAAGCAGCCTCAGCATGCTTTCAAAATATTCGCCATTGTATTTAATCCAGCCCTCCTAGGACATAGAAGCTCTGATCCACACGCCATTGATCTTGTAGCCCCGTATACGGAGGGCAAACAGCTGATCGCCAACCAGATCGACCGCGGGGACGCTCACTATGAGCTGTTCATACGAACGATACGTTCGTTAATCGAGGAATTTCAGGGGAAGCAGCGAGGCTATGAGCTTACTGTTCGTGCCTACTGCCAGCTCATATTCAGCTGGCTGCTCCGTCATTATACCGTCAAGCAGCGCAGCAGCAGCGAGATGCTCGAGTACGACAAGCACGCCGACTCCTTCAAGAGCCTGCTGCTGCATATCGAAGAGCATTACATGGAGCGGATAACGGTGGAGCAAGCGGCGTCATTCGTGCATTTGAGCAGCTATCATTTTTGCCGGATGTTCAAGCGCATGACCGGGCAGACGCTCGTCCAATTCGTCAACCGCTACCGGATTAATCAAGCCGATTATCTGCTCAAGCATACCTCATTATCCATTACCGAGATCGCTGACCAGGTAGGCTGTGGCAGCATCAACCGCTTCTCCAAGCTGTATCGGCAGCTCAAGGGATGCTCCCCCAGCAGCGTCAGGCATGAGCCGCAATAACTCTCCCCCTGCTCCAGAGCATCCCGTGCATATTCACAGAATTGAAGCGACGCCTCCACATCAAGCATCCGCTTGCGCAGCAGCAGATACCTTCCGAAGGTTGTCGCTCCCTGCCGCAAGCAGGGTACGGTGGCTGCTGTGCAAAATGCGGTATAAATAAAGCAGAAAAGGCGGTACAGGAGCTATTCCTGTACCGCCTTTGTGCTTTTGCAAGAAGAGAAAAACTGCGATTGTACCTTCGTTTATTTCTCAATCTGTCTTTGGTCAGATTTAACTGCGAAGATGCATTCTTTCGCTCGGCTTCCCTCTTATAGAGGCATTACAAGCCTAAATAACTGCATGATCGGAGGTTTATCCTCCACATCTAACCAAAGCATAGAAAATAACTGCATATTTGTATTCTTCTAAGTAAACACCCTTATTCAGCCCTACTTCAACTTCCACAAGGACGGTACGTTCGCCGGTTCCCAGCTAACTATCGAAGTGTGACTCTGTAGGCATACATAAGTACCGCCGTTGTAGGTTACCTCATTGCCTACTGCATAGGCCACTCCTGGCGCCCATGCTGCTGCCGTGCTTCCACCGCCTGAAGAGACAGCACTTGTTGTTGCTGTGACAGCTGTGCTTGCAGCAGATGAATTCCCAGCTGCATCAACAGCCTTCACCGTGAAGGAATAAGCCGTTGATGCTGTTAAGCCGCTTATCGTCGCTGTCGTTCCTGTAACACTCAACATTTGGCCGTTTCCATAGGAGATAACGTAGCCGGTTACGCCAGCATTATCTGTGGACGCTGTCCAGCTTAGTCCTATACTCGTCGCTGCCATACTTGTCGTCTGCAGTCCAGTTGGTACGCTTGGTGCTGTCGTGTCTGGTGTCGCGCCTCCAGTGCTGCCGCCGCATTCACCGATATATTTCCATACGCCCCATTGACCGCTTAGATCAGGCCGATCGCCCTGCGTCCACCAATTTGCTTCGTACAGCTTGCCGTTGTAAGAGACCTGCTGACCTCCTGTGAATACAGCAGTTGCTGTCCAAGCTGTTGCAGAGCATCCAGCGACAGCATCTGTTGTGGCCGTGACTCCACTGCTTGCCGCCGATACATTGCCTGCTGCATCCTTTGCTTTAACCGTGAACGTATAGGCCGTTGATGCCGTTAAGCCGCTTACTGTCGCAGTCGTTCCTGTTACATTCAAGGTCTGACCGTTGCCATATGTCACCGTGTAGCCGGTTACGCCAACGTTGTCCGTGGACGCCGTCCAGCTTAAGCTTACACTCGTTGCCGTCTTGCCTGTCACCTGTAGGCCAGTCGGTACGCTTGGTGCCGCCGTATCTGTCGACGCTGCATTGGTCGTAACAGCCACACTACCGCTCGCCGCCGACACATTGCCTGCTGCATCTTTCGCCTTGACTGTGAATGTGTAAGCCGTTGATGCCGTTAAGCCGCTTACTGTCGCTGTTGTGTCTGTCACGTTCAAGGTCTGGCCGTTGCCATAGCTCACCGTGTAGCCAGTTACACCAACATTATCTGTCGACGCTGCCCAGCTTAAGCTTACACTCGTTGCTGTCTTGCTGGTTACCTGTAGGCCAGTCGGCACGCTTGGTGCTGTCATATCAGCAGGCCCCGTTCCACCGCCTACCTGCAAATCCGTTCCCAGCTTATTAAGCAGAACCTTCTGGCGATCTCCGCTGAACTCCCAGAACATCGCCCCTCCTAGCCCTTTGCTCTTAATAAAATCCGTCTTGTAGCCGAAGGATTCTGTGTCATCATACGAAATGAATACGCCATTGCTAGGGTTATAGAGGAATGGCACCTTCGCGACATTATTCCAATAGCGGGTGTAGCCGTTTTTATTAATATAATTAGCTTCAAGGTCGTAATAATCGAAGCTGCCTTTCTCCCATGTCCCAATATTCGCTGTGCCCGTGCAGCCCTGATATTGTCCGTTGCCAGTCGCTGCACAGCCTGTCCATCCGCGTCCATAGAATGGCATGCCAAGGACGATTTTGCTTGCAGGAACGCCTGCCGCCAGATGCCCGTTCACCCCTGCCTCCACGTTAAACGAGGCTGCATTCGGGATACCCGCCGCGGCTGCAGCTGGATCAGCGTACAATGGAGCATTATGCCCACTGATAGATTGCCAGCCTCCGTTGAAGTCATACGTCATAATATTGATCCAATCCAGAATATTCGCCACTGCCGCAAGCTCCGTGTTTGTTACATAAGAAGGTCCAGCGCTGGATGCGATAGTCAGCAAGTACGATTTGCCATCCACTACGCCTGCTGCATCCAGCTTATCGCGGACTGCCTGTAGCAGGAGTGTGAAATTCTGCTTATCCTCTGGTCGCACACTGTTGCCAGCAAGCCCGCCTCCAACGGGGTACTCCCAGTCCAGATCGATGCCGTCGAATTGATAGCTGCGCAGGAAGTCCACCGCCGAATTCGCGAATGTCTCCCTTGTAGCCGCACTTGCAGCCACATCCGAGAAGCGGTTAGACCATGTCCATCCACCGACGGAGATAATCGTTTTTAAGTGAGAATTCGCTTCCTTGAGCTTAATCAGCTGCTTGAAATTGCCTCGCAGCGGCTCATCCCAGGTATCTCCGGGGTTGCTTTTTTGCGCATCAATCCAAGGGTCACCCATAACTATTGTGCCATTCGGAGCATTGATCGTGCCTACCTCATCCTGACAAGTCCATGTCACTGGGTTCGGCCCTGTTGGGTCTGGATTGCCATGTATTCCGTTCCAACAGATGTCTGCGAACGCATAATTGATGTGAGTTACCTTCGATACATCCATGTCATACACTTGATAATTGCGCCCATAAGCTCCCCATGATGGATAATAGCCAACAATTTTGTAGTCGGTCGCCGCCTCTACTCTACTAATTCCTAAGCCAGCGATAGAAAGAAAGGATAATAGCATAGACGTGAGAAGACTAGCAACAACGAGCGTACGGATAGATTGCTTAGCGTTCTTAATCAATTCTCTTCCTCCTCTTTATTAGCGAATATTTGCTTTCATTTACCATTTTCATAAAAAAGTAATAATTAAAAAAGGATAATATTCATGTATATCAGGGGTACTTTCATCTATGTAATATATTTCCATGCCAAAAGGCATAAAAAAACAAGCCTCCCATCACCACCTTCGCGAAAAATAATTCTTCCGAACTAATCGCTAGTTTGATGACTTTCGGCCTGCTGTGATAGAGAAATAGTCTTGGTTGGGGGTGGGGGCAAAAAGAAAGACCTTGAGGAGTAGACGCCTCAAGGTCAAAGTTTTAATTTGTTGATAAAATCACCAAATGAATTGCAAATATAAACGTCTTCTATTCCATCATTTGAACAAGGTCTGCATAAAGCTATCGAAGGTGTATTCCCTCGACGATAATCGAATATTTCAAAAATTAATTAATCATTTAATCCCTTTCCATCGAGAATTTGCTGCATATATTTTTCAACCCTTGACTCTCGAGTTTTAGCTTGTTTAGGATCAGAGAAATAAAGAATGTACGCTCTTTGCCGTCCGGGCGTCAATGCTTCAAAGGCAGTTTTCAAGGCTGGGATTTCATCCCATTTATTTTGAAATTCTTCAGGAATTTTATATTCTGCATGCTTTTTAAAATCCACTTCCAAACCAGCTTTCTCAACTTCAATGGCTTCAACAATATAGGCTTTCAAAATATCTTCCATTTCAACTATTTGTTGAACATTGGTGAATCGAATCTGGCGTCCCGCCTGTACATTCTCCGTTTGTTGGACTAGGATACCGTGAGCATCTTTTAGCAAGGCACCTTTGTGAAACAGAAGCGCACAGTATTCTTTGAATCCATGTATTAAAACGATGTTTTTATTCTGAAACGTATAACAAGGATGCATCCACTTAAATTCTTCAGTCAGCTCACAGTCAAGAACAATATCTCTTAGCTTTTCATATTCCTCTTTCCACTTCTTAGATTTGCTTAAATATTCATCAACCTTAGAATTCGTTCTAGTAGTTGTCATCAAAGAATCCCCCTCTTCATCATGCGATTCTTACACGGTATTCGAATCTTCACTTACCTTATGTATTTAATTCTATATATCGTTCATCATAACCAGGTTGTAAGCATGTATATACGGGTTTTGACATCTCATCCTCACAATCATTTTCCCATATCACTGTTAATTTTCTCTTTATGTTTTCCAGTTAAATCTGTTTGATAAACCGCTCCCCTTCATCTGATAAATTAGTAAAAGTCCGTGTGTGTACGGTGATGCAAGAGAAATATCATAAGGGGTGATGAGGATAAGTTCTTTCGGGAAGTGCCGACTTATTCATTCCTTACTGGGGATAAAAGAAAAGACCCGGTCAAAGTAAAATAATTAAACTATTCCAAGCATTCCTTTATCTACAGGTTTAAGATGCTTAAAATACCCATCCTCATAAAGCCTAGATATGATTTCCTTGATATTTTCAGTGTTTACTTCAGTCACTAACACTAAATTAGGTTCAGTAGAATAGTACCCATACTCCTCAACTTCACTTTCAAAATCCTGTTTCAATTTAATAATGTCATATATTCTGGGGTTGTAATAATCTTCTTGAATCTTCACAAAAACATCAAGCCGATATCCCTTACTTACTGCTTCATATTCGGCCAACTCGGTATTTTCTATAAAAAAACTGAGAACTTCTCCATACTTTCACCCCTCCTTAATTATCTTGTTACCCAACTTCTCAATGAGAATTCCCCGACCATTTCTTTACCGTCCAGACTTACTCAATAAAGGTTTATAGTTTCTTCTACTAAAATTCTTTTATCCAAACTACTTTCTATTTATTGCATATTTATTTTGAGATAGATATTTTACACAAAGGAAGTATGGAGCATGGATATGAAAAATGAGTTGAGTAATGTGAAAATTATCCAATGATTTCTCCTAATCCAATTTATGCGCTGATCCTAGACCTGAAACATCCGTATGCAATATTTTCTGGAGCTGATCATCTATATTATTCGATTGTGTTACAATCGGTTGTTTTGTATACTATTCTCCGTTTTTTATAATTCCTTCGCACGATAAAATGAGCGATGACTGTTTGTGTACAATCGCAACACGTTTCTATAAGTATATCATGCCACCATTATACTGGATACTATTGGAAATTTATACGCTTATTTATTCCAGATAACAGATGACGTTAACTAGCTTCCATATGATACTGACAACCGCTAATACAAAAAGATAACCACATGTAGTTGTTCACTCACATGTGGTTATAGCTATGATTACTCTGATCTAATATGCAATCCATTGCTCTTGGATTTCAATTTGCTTACGTGTGGGTACATTGGCTGACTGTATAGCCTACTACAATTCCGAGCAGTATCAATGGACGTTAAAAAAGATGACCCCGACGAATTCAGAGGTCATCTCATTACTGGCTAAGCCTAAGGCTGTCTGTTATAAGGTGTTCACTAATAGGGGCATCCTCAGATAATGCCTCCATTAACTCTCACTCTAACCGCGCGCACGAAACCTCTCCAGCTCTGCACGAACTTCCTCTACCGTGTCCAGATCAAGTACTCGCGCTGCCAGCTCCGAGCATTCCTTGCGGCTTAGTCCCGTCACAACCTCCTTGATTCTACCCATTGCTGTAGGAGCCATGCTCCATTCATGCAAGCCGAGACCTACCAGAAGCGGAGCTGCTAGCGGATCTCCAGCCATACTACCGCACATACCCGTCCATTTGCCCGCAGCTTCCGATGCATCGATAACCGTCTTAATAAGACGCAATACAGCCGGGTGGAAATAGTCATACAATCCTGCAACCCGCTCATTCATTCGGTCAACTGCAACGGTGTACTGAACCAGATCATTAGTGCCAATGCTGAAGAAATCAACTTCCTTCGCAAAACGGTCCGCCTGGACAGCTGCCGACGGAATTTCCACCATGATGCCAACCGGCACATGCTCCGCCATCGCCGCCCCTTCCGCTGCAAGCGAGCTGCGCGCTTCTTCTAGAAGTGCTCTAGCTTCCCGCAGCTCCCGCAGACCCGATATCATCGGGAACATCACATGAACGCTGCCGTGTGCGCTAGCTCGCAATATCGCCCGCAGCTGCGTCAGGAACAGCTCCTTGCGGTCCAGACAGAGCCTAATGGCACGGTAACCAAGGAAGGGATTCAGCTCATGAGGCAGCTCCAGATAAGGAAGCTCCTTGTCACCGCCAATATCCAGCGTCCTAATGACGACAGTCCGCCCCTTCATCGCTACGGCAGCCGCCTTGTAAGCCTCATACTGGGTCTCTTCATCCGGCATCTCCTTGCGGCTCATGAACAGAAACTCCGTCCGATACAGCCCTACCGCTTCCGCCCCCAGCGCAATCAGCTCCGCCGCTTCCTCAGGCGTCCCGATGTTAGCTGCTATTTCAGCCTTGAAGCCGTCAACCGTAATGGCTTCACGCTCTGCGAATACCGATAGCTTAAGCTGCTCCTCCGCAAACGCCTCAATCTGCGTCCGATAGGCAGCCAACGTTTCCTCGGACGGGTGCAGCGCACAGGCTCCGCTTTTCCCATCAATGGCGATCAGATCGCCCGACTCGATGGAGTCGATGATATCGCCTGCCCCCAGAACAGCCGGAATGCCCAGCGAATTGGCCAGAATAGCGGTATGTGATGTTTTGCCACCGACACGTGTTACGAATCCGAGCACAATCTTCTTGTTCAGCTGTACCGTATCCGAGGGTGAGAGATCGTCAGCGATCAAGATGACCTCTTCATCAATGTCGGAAAGCTTGCCACCGCCCTCTCCACTGAGATGCATCAGCAGACGGCCCGCCACATCACGGATGTCAGCAGCTCTCTCCCGCATATATTCACTAGCCATACTCTCGAATATCGCAGCCGTTTGCAGAGCAATCTGGCGTACAGCCGTCTCTGCCGTACAAGCTTCAGAAGCAATGGTCTGTTCCATACGAGGATAGAAGGAGGGGTCAGCCAGTATGCTGATCTGTCCCTTCAGAATGACCGCTTTTTCTTCACCGGCCGTCAGTGCTGTATGCTCAGCCAGCTTCTCCAGATCCTCCAGCGCACAACCCTTGGCTGCTGCAAGCCGCTGCTCTTCAGCTGCGGGGTCCTCGCTTTTGCCTTCCTCTATGTTGTCTATCGTGATCGGCTTGTATACAAACGCCTTCGCGATTCCAGCACCCTCCGAAACACCCAGCCCTGTAAAAACAACCTCCGCAGCGCCGGCTTCGATGCCTTTGGTCATATCTGCCGCCTCCTTTCATCCTCCATGCTGCCAGTCAAATGCAGACTATGCTTCTCCAAAACCGGTTTCCACCAAGCCTGCCAGCGCTGCAATAGCTTCCGCTTCATCCGGGCCTTCAGCGGAAATGATGATTTCACTGCCTTTTGCAAGTCCAAGCGTCATCAGCCCAAGTATGCTTTTGCCATCTGCAACCGAATGCGGCTCTTTCACTGTAATCGTAACGGTTGAGCTGAATTTCGCCGCCTGCTCCGTGAACAATTGGGCGGGCCGGATATGAAAACCGCTTTCGTTAACAATCTTAATTTCTTTAGTCATCATCGTCTGTCAAATCCCTTCTTATCGTGAAATGTTCTCTTCGTTAGCGGCGCTCTAGATTGTTCCCAGCAGCTCCAGCAGCTCAGCCGAGCTGTTCACAGCCATTAGGCTGTTGCGGAAATCCTCATCGATCAGCTTGCGTGAAATTGCGATCAGAAGTTTCAAATGTTCGTTGCCTGCCGCTTCCTCCGGCACTGCAATCATGAACGCCATGTGTACAGGCTCGCCGTCAAGAGACTGCCAATCTACCGGAGCACTGAATTTGGCAAAAGCCAGTCCCGGCTTCGCTACACCCGCCGACTTGCCATGAGGAATGGCAACGCCAAAGCCGATGCCCGTTGAACCTGTTTGTTCACGTACATGCAGAGCCTCTATATAAGCGGCTTTGTCCGTTACCGTGCCGCTCTCGGCAAGTGCTCCGGCTAATGCCTCAATAGCTGCATTTTTATCAGTCGCATCGAGTGGAATTAGAATGGTTTGTTCGCTTAACAGGTTTGTAATGGTCATGGTCGTTACCTCCAGTATTTGGGATTATATTAAACAGCGAGTGGTTTCTTTACAAATTTCAAGGAAATAGCCGTAACGAGAGCGCCGATCACGATAGCAAGTGCATATAATCCAACATGGCCGACCGCATTAGGTATGAGCAGTACGAACGCGCCTCCGTGTGGAGCTTGAAGCGTCGTATGGAATACCATCGACAGGGCGCCCGTTACCGCCGAGCCTGCCACCAGACAAGGAATGACACGCAGCGGATCGCTTGCCGCGAATGGGATCGCACCCTCTGTAATGAATGAAAGTCCGAGTACCCCTGCCGATTTGCCGGCATCATGCTCTTCTTTCGTGAATTTCTTCGAAGCAATTACTGTTGCCAGCCACAGGCCAAGCGGGGGAGTCATGCCAGCTGCCATTACAGCCGCCATCGGTTCGTACACTTGACTTGCCAGCAGGCCTACTGCGAATGTGTAAGCTGTTTTGTTAACTGGCCCGCCCATATCAATCGCCATCATGCCGCCAAGCAGCAGACCAAGCAGTACCGCATTGCCCGAATTCAGCGATTGGAGCCATAGCGTGAGATGATCCATAACAAATTTAATCGGTTCGCCTATCACATAAATCATCAGAAGTCCGGTAACGCCGGATGCAATCAGAGGAATGAGAAGAATCGGTTTCAGACCTTCAAGGTTGCGGGGCAGCTTGATGAGCTTCTTCAGATAGAGTGCCACGTAACCTGCCAAAAATCCTGCCAATATTCCGCCCAGGAATCCAGCTCCCAGCTGCGAAGCAAGCATACCGCCGATCAGCCCCGGTGCCATACCCGGCTTCTCAGCAATCGAGAACGCAATAAATCCGGACAGGATAGGAACCATTAACGCAAATGCGGCGCCGCCACCTATACTCATCAAAGCTGCAGGCAGAGTTCCTTCTTCTTCAAACGCTTTAATTCCGAAAATGAATGAGAGTGCAATCAACAATCCGCCAGCGACAACAAGCGGCAGCATCGCCGATACACCCGTCATCAGATGTTTGTAAAAGGGAGAGCGTGTTTTCGTTTTCACTGCACCGGCTGCTGACGCCTCAGAAGCAGAAGGCTTTTCCACTGTCACAGATGCCGTCGCTTCCATTGCGAGCGCTTGCTCAATTAAGCCTGAAGCATTACGGATCGCTTGCGCAACTGGCACCTTTACAACCAGCTTCCCTGCAAAACGTCCCTCCTCCACATCTGTATCGGCAGCCACAATAATCGCATGCGCCTCCGCAATTTCTTGCGCTGTAATCTCATTTTCAATACCGACTGCACCGCGCGTTTCAACCTTCAGCTCGATGTCCTTCAGCTTCGCTGCTTTAAGCAATGACTCGGCAGCCATATAAGTGTGTGCTACCCCAGTTGGACAAGCGGTAACCGCATATATCTTTTTCATCGTTATTTCCCCCTTAAACGGATGATGTACGTTCCGTAATCCTGCTAATCTGCACAGCAGCGAGCTTTGCTTCCACCTCCGGCAGGCTGCAGACATTTGTCCCCGGCTTTGAAGCGGTTATAGAGCCGGCTGCCGTCGTCCACCTTGCCGTTTCCTCCAAGGTCTTGCCATACAGCAAGCAGTGTGCGAGCGCAGCTACCATCGAATCACCGGCGCCTACCGTACTAAGCGGTACAATCGGGAACGGTCTGGCACGAACTGCTTCTTCCCCGCTGACCAATATGGAGCCTTCCGCACCCATCGACACGATCACATATCTGATGCCCTTGTTCAAAAGCCCCCTTGCCGCTTCCACGATCTGCTGATCACTCTCAAGCTTCTGCTCAACAAGTGCTTCAAGCTCGTGGAGATTAGGCTTTAACGCGAAGGGGTGAGCCTCAATTCCATTCCGGAGCGCTTCGCCATCCGCATCGAGTATCGTGCGAACCTTGTAGCGGGCTGCAAGCTCGATGAGCTGGCGGTACAAATCCTCTGGTGCCCCGGGTGGCAGGCTGCCTCCGAGAACGAGCACAGACGCAGATTTCAGTGCTTCCTCCATCTTTTGCAAAAAATCGTTCAGCAGCTCTTCCGTAATCACAGCCCCCGGCTCATTCAGCTCGGTCGTCTGCTTGGTGGACTCATCCACAATCTTTAGATTTGTTCTAGTCCGTCCCCATGCTTCCAGGAAAACAGTCGGTATACCATGCTGTTCTACCATCCGTCTTAGCAGCTGTCCCTCTTCTCCGGCCTGAATGCCCCATGCGGTTACGTTCTCCCCGAAGCTGATCAGTACCTTCGCTACATTGATCCCTTTGCCACCGGCATCCAGCCTAATATCCTTAATCCGATTCAGCCCTGCAATCGTGAACGTATCCACCGTAACCGTCTTATCCAGTGCCGGATTCATGCTTACCGTGATAATACTGTCTTTCATCATCATCGTTCCTTTGCAATTGTGACCTGTATGCCTTCGGCTTCCATTTCCTTAACAGCCTGTTCCTTGATGCCCACATCCGTAATACAGTGATGAATGTCCGAGAAATCAGCTACCTTCGCAAAAGATACCTGACCATACTTGCTGTGGTCTGCAAGCAGAATCACTTGTTTAGCCGAATGGATCATACGCCGCTTTGTTTCTGCTTCGATAAGATTCGGTGTCGTTAATCCGTTAACCGGATCAAAGCCGTTAATCGCCAGAAACAACTTATCTACACGAATGGAGCTGATCGCGCGATCTGCGAATGGCCCCACCATCGCTTGTGTCTCTTGCCTTAGAGCACCACCGGTTAACATAAGCTCAATGTTAGGCTGATGATGAAGCTCCTGCACAACCATGACCGAGTTCGTGATGACCGTCAGTTTATTGAAAGCATGAAGCCGTTCAGCCAGCTTATTGGTTGTCGTTCCCGAATCGAGAAAAATCGTATCCCCGACTTCGATCAACTTCATTGCCGCCTCTGCAACCGCTTCCTTTTGTGTGTTGAAGCGATCACTCTTTTCGATAAAGGAAGGCTCCCGGTTATCCTGGATACCCGATGAGACTGCACCGCCGTGGGTCCTGCGCAGCAGCTTCGCTTCTTCAAGATCCCTGAGATCCCTTCGTACTGTAGACTCAGATACCTGGAACTGCTGTGCCAGCTCCGGTACTGAGGCTCTTCCTTTCTGCTGCACATATTCCGTCATTTCACGTTTGCGTTCTTCTTCAAATAGCAAGCTCATCAGCTTCCTTCCTGATGTGGCGTTATGTTATTATCCCCGCTCATATTAGACTGATTCATGATTTTTTGTTGATATTTATGATTATATATGATCATTTATAACTTGTAAAGCGATTTCATGGATGTAATGATCATACTTGAGCGCGAATGAGCACATCATGCTTAGATCTACTAAAAAAGGCCCCCATCTTCTGGACACTTCTAATAGAAGTGTTCAGGCTATGAGGACCTTAGTGCCGAAGCAATCGTCTAACACCTTACATTTTATTTACTCGCCATCCGCAGGCGTTACAGCCCAGTGCAGCTCGGTCTCGAGCTCTTCCGCATTGGCTGCGCTAGCTTCCTCGGACCAGCCGAATTGCTCGGCCATGAAGGCGTGAACGCCTTCTTTCCATTGCAGGACACGGTTGCGGTCGAACAGCAGATTGCCTGAACGGCGAATCCAGAAATCGACCGGCTTGTTCGTCATTTCGTAGCGGATCGCGAAGATCAGCTCAAGCAAGAGTGCGAGTGGAAGTCCCGTACGCGTCGATTCTTTCTGGCCTTCAGGAACAAGCTCCAGAATCGTCTTCATGTTCGTTCCGAAGCGGCGTGCAAGACGCTCAGCATCGGCTTTATGAAGGCCCGCTTTCGCTCCCTCAGCCGTTTTCTCCTTGACGAATGCTTCATAACGGCTTGAACCGCCAACGTCACCGCCAGAGATCGGCAGGTTCTTCGTCTGGCTCGGTCCGATTCCAGCACGGCCAGCTGCAGTCAGCTGCTCCGCTACCTTGTTCACGACCATCTCAGCCATTTTACGATAGCCCGTCAGCTTACCGCCTGCAATAGAAATCAGGTCAGAATCCGATTGGAAGATTTCATCACGACGCGAAATTTCCGAAGGGTCCTTGCCCTCTTGGTGAATCAGCGGACGAAGTCCTGCCCAGCTGGATTCCACATCCTCTGCCTTCAGCTTCAAGCTAGGGAACATTCCGTTAGCCGTCTGCAGAATATAATCCAAATCCTTAGCCGTCATACGTGGATACGCAATATCGGTTTTGTAGTTCGTATCCGTTGTTCCGATATACGTCTTGCCATCACGCGGAATGGCGAACAGCATACGGCCATCCGGAGCATCGAAGTAGATCGCTTGCTTCAGCGGGAAGCGCTTCTGATCGAACACGAGATGCACACCCTTGGTCAGATGAAGCGTTTTGCCTTTTTTCGAGCCATCCTTCTCACGAAGGGTGTCTACCCAAGGTCCTGCAGCATTAACGATTTTCACGGCATGCACTTCGCCCGCATTGCCAGACAGCAGATCGCGCACGTTAGCTCCAACGACCTTCCCATTGTCATAGATGAAGGACTCTACCTTCACATAAGGAATCGACAGCGCACCGAGCTCAACTGCTTTTTTCATAACCTCAATCGTAAGTCTTGCATCATCCGTGCGGTATTCGACGTAGTAGCCGCCGCCCTTCATGCCTTCGCGCTTCAGAAGCGGCTCACTGCTCATGGTTTGATCTACGCTGAACATTTTGCGACGCTCGCCGCGTTTGACGCCTGCCAGGAAATCATAGACGCGAAGTCCTACCGATGTGCTGAATTTACCGAATGTACCGCCTTGATAGAAGGGCAGCAACATCCACTCTGGTGTAGTAACGTGTGGGCCGTTCTCATACACGATTGCCCGTTCCTTACCAACCTCGGCAACGACACCGATCTCCAGCTGCTTCAAATAGCGAAGTCCACCGTGAACGAGCTTCGTCGAGCGGCTCGAAGTTCCCGCAGCGAAATCTTGCATATCCACTAGAGCTGTACGCAGTCCACGCGTCTGTGCATCAAGTGCAATACCCGCCCCTGTAATTCCTCCGCCAATAACGAGCAGATCAAATGGCTGTTCCTGTATTTTATTGAATAGATCATTCCTGTTCAGAGCATTAAATCGACCGTCATTCTTGTTGTTAGTCATTCCTGTCCACCTCATTCTATAGTATTAGGAAATCGAACACAGAAAAACCGCGAACACCTCTCACTATGCAAAAAAATGCATAAGGAAAGGTTCTCGCGGTTTCTCCCGATCTCCGACCATGTATTAACTTAATCGCATCATACCATAATATGCTGTTGAAGGAAAGCCCCTCGTTCTTCTTCCAATCTTAGCTTATCTGAACGCCATAGCCGCTTTAACGGCTTTCTTCCACCCCGCATGCAGCTCGTCGCTCCGCTCCTGCTCCATCGCCGGATGGAATTCCCGCTCAGACTTGCGCAGCGCGGCGATCTGCTCGCGGCTCTCCCAATAACCGACGGCGAGCCCCGCCAGATAAGCAGCTCCAAGTGCTGTCGTCTCGCTCACAGCTGGACGCTGTACCGGTACGCCGAGCAGATCACTCTGGAATTGCATCAGCATATCGTTGCGGATCGCACCGCCATCTACACGAAGCGATCTCAGCTCCACCTCAGCTGATTGCTCCATCGCATCCAGAACATCCTTCGCCTGATAAGCAATCGCTTCAAGCGTTGCCCGGACAAAATGCTCCCGCTTCGTTCCGCGCGTCATCCCGAACGCTGAACCGCGAACCTCGCTGTCCCAATAAGGAGTACCCAGGCCTACGAATGCAGGCACGACATATACGCCATCTGTCGAATCGACTGAGGAAGCAAGCAGCTCGCTCTCCTCCGCCGTTACAATCATCCCAAGGCCATCACGCAGCCATTGGATTGCAGAGCCAGCCACGAAGACACTTCCCTCAAGCGCATAAGTCACTTGACCATCAATGCCCCAAGCAATTGTAGTCAGGAGTCCATGCTTGGAATGGATCGGCGTGTCGCCGGTATTCATGAGCATGAAGCAGCCTGTTCCGTACGTATTCTTCGTATCCCCTTCTTCGAAGCAAGCATGCCCGAACAAGGAGGATTGCTGATCCCCTGCTGCGCCTGCGATAGCGACTGATCCGCCAAACAGCTGCGCCTCTGTAGTGCCGTACACCTCAGAGGACGAACGAACACTCGGCAGCATGGAAGCTGGAATTCCAAGTATATTCAGCAGCTCCTCATCCCACTTAAGCTCATGAATGTTGTACACCAGAGTACGCGATGCATTGGAGAAGTCCGTCACATGTGCCGCGCCGCCAGTAAGCTTCCAGATCAGCCAGCTATCTACGGTACCGAACAATAGCTTGCCTGCCTCCGCTTGCTCACGCGCACCCTCGACATGATCCAGAATCCATTTCACCTTCGTACCTGAGAAATAGGGATCGATGAGCAGACCTGTTTTGCTGCGGAACAGCTCTTCATGGCCTGCTTCCTTCAGCTCTGTACAGATTCCCGCCGTCTGGCGCGACTGCCACACCACTCCATTGTAAACAGGCTTTCCTGTCTCCTTATCCCATACAACCGCGGTCTCACGCTGATTCGTAATGCCGATAGCTGCGATCTGCTCCGGCTTCAGCCGCTGCTTCGCGATCACTTCCCGAATAACATGAAGCGAGGTTTCCCACAGCTGCTCAGCATCGATCTCTACCCAGCCCGGTTGTGGGAACAGGCAAGTGACATCCGTCTGCGCCACCGCGCATGGCACCCCTGAATGGTTGAATAGAATCGCCCTCGTACTGGTCGTTCCTTGATCCAGCGCTAAAATATAGGTTTCCTGATGCATAATCATAATATGATGTCCTCCTCTAGATTGTCCTATAACAAGATCTACACTCTATGCTAAGCTTGTGCGTAATTTTTCCACAGATCCTTGCGGGAGGTCGTAACGGCAACTGCCCCTGCAGACAGCGCCAGCTCCACATCATCTCCGGTTCGGATCAAGCCTCCTGCAAGTATGGGGGTGTCTGTCCGCTCATACACTTCCTTAATGATATGCGGCATGATCCCCGGCAGCACCTCGATATAATCCGGCTTGGTGCGTCCGACGAGCGCGATGCTTTTCTCCAGTGCATTCGTATCGAGCAGGAACAGACGTTGAATGGCGATTAAGCCATTCTGCTTCGTCTTCTGAATCACGACCGATCTCGTCGATATGATTCCGGCAGGCCGAACATGCTGACATAGAAACTCAGCTGCATATTCATCATTTTTGAGCCCTTCAATCAGATCCGCATGAATGAGCATTTTTTTGCCATGCCTAGATGCCTCATCCACCGCGCCCTTCAGCTGTCCGATATGGCTGTCAAGCAGCACCAAATACTGATATGGCGAAGCTACCAGAGCCTCGAAGTCCTTCCAGCCGCGCACAGCTGGCACAATCTTTTGTCCAAAAAATGACATATGCTCGCCTTCCTTCACCCGTTCCTATTCGTTCCTGCCTGCTTGCAGCTGCTTCTAATCGTCAGACTCGTAGGTAGTATCACTTTCTTCGGAATATCCCGTTTGGTCGTCAAGCGCTCCGCTAGCAGCTCAACCGCTATCTCTCCCATGTACTCCATGTGAACCTTCACCGTCGTCAGCGGAGGCTGGACGAATTCCGACATCGGCATGTCGTTGAATCCGATCAAGGACACCTGACCTGGAACCTCAATTCCCGCTTCATACAGCGCACGCAGAGCGCCAACGGCCATGGAATCATTTTCGATGAAAAAAGCAGACGGAAGCCGCTGCTCCTCAATCGCACGATTCATCAGCATATAGCCATCCTCGGAGAACAGATTGTCTCCGGTGAAGATGCAGGCCGGGTCCAGCAGATCTTTGTCTGCCATGTACTCGCAGAAGCTCTTCTCCCGCTCATCGCGGACTGGCTTGCCGTCCACCGTATTACGCCCGCCAATGTAGCCAATGCTGGAATGCCCCAGCTTCACTAGATAATCGAGCGCTTCCGTCACCGACTTGCGCAGGTCGATCACAACCGAATCGAAGCGCTGCTCGTCTGGGGAGCAATCGACGAATACGATTTTGTCCATATGAACCGGGAACTTGCTCAAGTCCTCCTGCTCGAAGCGGCCAATCGCAATCAAGCCATCCAGCTCTCCGACCCATTCGCTATAATAGGAGCCATTGCCAAGCAGCAGCTTAACGACTTCCATTCGGCGCTTGTAGGCTTCCCTCTCAACACCAAGCCTCACCGCCATATAATAAGGATCGAGCATTTCTTCCTGATCGGAATACCAGTTCACAAGTCCAATCCGGTAAGTCTCCTTGGTATGCCCGTTCCCGGCGCTTCTCTCTCGAAGCGTTCTATAATTCAATTCCTGTGCGACCTCGAATATGCGCTTGCGCGTATGCTCGGCTACAGATAAGGTGGAGTCATAATTGAGCACCCGCGACACGGTAGCAATCGATACGCCCGCTTGCTGTGCAATATCCTTAATGGTTGCCATAAGTATAAGTAAGTCCTTTCTTGAATGACCACTTCCTAAGCTTCTGTGGAAGCGTTTGCGATTCTTTATTCAAATAATAGTATTAATTTTACTTAAAGTCTAGCGATATTTTACTTAAAATTTTACTTATTCTACGGCAGTTACTGTATTCGGCCATGGCACTGGCACTCGCACTGGTACTGACTTGACCAGCCAAATGTTGCACTAAGGCTATTTTTTCTTAAGCTAATGATTTTATTTCCTTCCATTGTCGTTGATCTAGCCTCTGCCAGCCTTAACCCCATCTGCTGCTGCTATTATTTCCTTATTACGAAATGAAGTTCTCCTGTTACTGTTATTTCTTCCTATCATTGATGAAACACCATTCTGCGCAGTAAATAGAGAAATAAGTTGCTTAACGACAGAAAATTTGAGGTTAACGGTAGTGTGCGCAGCTTTGCAACCCCATTTCACTTGTGGAGGGAGTCGAGCTGCCTAATCTTTTTATACGAAGCAATCCTTAATCCTCCTTATATTTCCCCTTCTTCTCTAATACCCTATATGTAGGAATGCAACAACTCTCTATACATCGTCCATTAAGCTCTATCAATAGATGGCTCGCCACCCTATTCCATTCTTAGAAAGGGGTATAATCATGGATCGTACAGAGCTGTATCGTAAGCTCATGCTGAGGATTTCTGGCAACAAGACTGTAGAGAGCTTGTCTTTGAAATTCGGGAAGCGGCTGGCGGGCAAGTTCATCGCAGGCAGTACGCTGAGCGAAGCGCTCGATGAGATTGAGGTATTGAATAAGAGAGGCATTATGGTCACCCTCGACCATCTAGGCGAAGGCATTCAGCAATTGAAGGAAGCTTCCGAGTATAAGGAGGAATATTTGCGGCTGGTGGATGGCCTTGCAAGCAGGAAGCTGAACGCCAACCTCTCGTTGAAGCCATCCCAGATGGGACTCGCGCTCGACAAAGAGGCTTGCTACAGCAATATCAAAGCGGTCGTATGGCGGGCCAATAAGCATCAGCTGTTCGTGCGAATCGACATGGAGGATTCCTCGTTCACCCAAGCGACGATTGATATCGTTCACCGCCTGCATTCTGGAGGCTTGAAGAACGTTGGCACCGTCCTCCAAGCCTACCTTCATCGCACGGAGAATGATGTGAAGCAATTGATGCAGAAGAACGTAAGTCTGCGGCTTGTCAAAGGCGCCTATCAAGAGCCGAGTACGATCGCTTATCAGCAGAAAAGTGAGGTGCTGAGCAACTTCAAAGCGATCATCAAGCTGCAGCTCGACCAAGGGGTCTATACCGCCGTCGCTTCGCATGATGACCGAATCATTGATTGGGTGAAGAGCTATACGCGTGCCAAAAAAATCCCCAAAGACGCGTTCGAATTCCAGATGCTGTATGGTCTGCGAATGGGCGAGCAGGAGAAGCTGGCACAGGAGGGCTATCGCATTCGCTGCTACGTCCCTTACGGCAGCATGTGGTATCCCTATTACACGCGCCGGCTTGCCGAGAAGCCCGCAAATCTGATGCTCGTACTCAAAAATATATTCAAGGCTTGAACTTCAGCTGAAGAGCAGCCCTTAGCGTTCGCATAGCGATCTCCTCGCTAATATAGAGCTGCTCTGCCTCCGCATGCGCAATAAGCTCGAAGCGCAGCTTGTCACCGGGCTTAAGCTGTGCCAGCAGCGGAATATCGACTGAGGCGACCTGCGCTATTCGCGGATACCCTCCCGTCGTCTGACGATCAGCCATCAGTATAATTGGATTGCCAGCAGGCGGCACCTGCACCGTGCCTATCGCTACAGCCTCTGACAGCAGCTCCAGCGGTGAAGATAACTGCAGCTCTGAGCCGCCATCCAAGCGATAGCCCATGCGGTCAGACTGCGGACCGATCCGATACGGCTGCTCGAAGAAGCTGGCTCTGGCAGCAGCTGTGAACTGCCCGTTATGCGTACCAGGCATGACGCGAATGACGGTCTCCTCCTGCCTAGCACGGCTCTCTATGGGATACGCATGCCAAGCAACTGTCGACCACTGCGCCCCGCTATAGCCGCTGCTGCTTAGCTGGCTCTCTATGCGCATGGACAAAGCCCCCGCTTCTCCTGCAGTAACCTGATCGCCCGCACGAAGAGCCCGGCCTTCATAGCCGCCAGCACCTCCGCGAATATAAGTGCTTCTGCTGCCCAGCCATACCGGAACGTCTACCCCGCCCGCAATCGCGACATACGCTCGGCAGCCTTGGATCAGGGCGCTGAACTTCATAACGGAGCCTCCGTTTATAAGAACTGGACGCCATAGTGGAACGCGGCTGCCCGTTACCGTTACGAGCATGTCCGCTCCGCAGATGGCAATGAGCATTGTCCGTTCAACAAGCAGCTCGGCACCAGAGAGGGTCAGTTCAATAACGGCTGCTCCCTCCCTATTTCCGATCAGACTATTCGCGACTCTCGCCGCTCTCTTATCCATCGCCCCGCCAACGATGACTCCATACTTCTGGTACTGATAACGTCCCAGGTCCTGAATCGTTGCCAGCAGTCCTGGACGGATCACTTGGAGGCTCATCGCAGCTTCCCCTTCGCTATGTCATCGAATTGCTCTCTGTTAATGGCAGTGAATCGGACAGAGTCGCCAGCTTGCAAGAGGCTCGGCGCTTCCTCCTCCAGCGGGCGGAACAGCGCCAGCGGCGTCTGACCGATGAGCTGCCAGCCGCCTGGCGTCGGAACCGAATAGACGCCTGTCTGTCCACCCGCAATGCCTACGCTTCCTGCGGGAATAAGGGGGCGCGGCGATCCTCTCCGAGGGGCTGCAATTCGCTTTGACATCCCTCCCAGATAGGGGAACCCGGGAGCAAATCCAATCATGAACACGGTATATACAGCACTCGTATGGATAGCGATGACCTCTTCCTCATCAAGTCCATTATGCTGGGCAACATAGGACAGGTCTGGCCCCAGCTCATCGCCATAGCATACAGGTATTTCTACCATTCTAGGTGCAGGTTGTTCTCCAACTGAAGGAACAGCGTCTACTGCAGCACTTAAATAGGAGCAGACTGTCTCATACACCGCAGTCTTGCTCGCAAGACCCTCCACGCGGTGGCATGCCACGACAAAGGGATCATAATGGACCGTCACAGCTGCAAAGGAAGGTACGCATTCAATCATTCCTGCGAAGGGCTCCTGCTCCAGTGTGCCTAGCAGCGCGTTCACTCGAAGATGAATATCCTCATGAATCATTTGCTCGAATCTGACGATGACGGCGGAGTCGCCGAGCGGCAATAGCTCATATTCATGCTCCCTCAAGATTCTCATCGCCTCTCCTCCCCCTATACTCCAGCTCTCTTCACTTGTATGCCAGCCTGACTCAGCGCTTCTCTCAGCCTAATCACCTGCTGAAGCGCATCCTTCGTATCGCCGTGAATGCATATCGTATCGGCTCTGAGCGGAATGTCTTCTCCTTGCCTAGAGCGCACAGTTCCATGCTTGATTAATCCAATCACTTGCTCAATCGATCGTTCTGGCTGATGGATCACTGCCCCTTCAATGCTCCGTGGAGTAAGCGATCCATCTGACTCGTAGGTGCGGTCAGCGAACGCTTCATGCATCGTCTTCAGCCCGATCGCTTCTCCTGCCAGAGTAAGCTCACTGCCCGCAAGACCGAACAGGATAAGCTGCGGATCGAAGCTGTGCACCGCCTTCGCAATAGCAGCTGCCAGCGGCCTGCTCCCAGCAGCCATATTATAGAGAGCGCCATGCGGCTTAACATGCTCAAGCCTTCCCCCCGCAGCACATGCGAAAGCATAGATCGCCCCGATCTGATAGAGCGTCATATCATAGGCTTCCTCAGGTGTAATCGCCATTGCCCGTCGACCGAAGCCAGCCAAATCCGGCAGACCGGGATGAGCGCCGATTGCGACGCCGCACTCCAAAGCCAGCTTGACCGTCTTGCGCATCGTAGACGGATCGCCCGCATGAAACCCGCAGGCGATATTCGCAGAAGTAATGTGACGCATCAATTCCTCGTCGTCACCTGCTCGATAAGCGCCGAACCCTTCTCCCATATCGCCGTTCAAATCAACGGTTAACCTCACTATCGCAGCCCCCTTCCAAGCTGGTGGGCAGCTAAATTAAGTCCCGCTGCCCAAGCCCAAGCTTATCAATGCTTTCGGATAGCTCGTCAGCACCTCTACCGAGCCGTCCTCCTTAATATAGACATCATCCTCAATACGGACGCCGCCGATGATATCATCATAAATACCCGGTTCAATTGTGAACAGCAGTCCCATCTCAATCAACGTATCATTGCTTCCCGATACGGAAGGCTGCTCATGCACCTCCATGCCGAAGCCGTGCCCGACACGATGAGTGAACAATGGGCCATATCCGGCATCCGTAATGACATCACGCGCAGCCTTATCGACAGCTGCCAGCGGAACTCCGGCACGAGCAGCTTCAATGGCCGCCATATTGCCAGCGAGCACAGTCTCATACAGCTTGCGCTGCTCCTCAGTCGGCTCGCCCATGATGAAGGTACGCGTAATATCAGAGCAATAGCCTCCCGCCTCAACCCCAATATCAATAAGGACGAAATCCCCTTCCTCGATCGGATACGGACCTGGCGTACCATGCGGCAGCGCCGTGCGAGCGCCAGTCAATACAATACTCTCGAAGGCTGGTCTGTCCGCTCCCAGCTTACGCATCTCATACTCAAGCTCGGCTGTCAGCTCAAGCTCAGTCATGCCAGGGACCGCAATCCTTGCCGCATGAGCAACGACCTTCTCGACGATCTCTACAGCGCGGCGAACCTTCTCGATCTCTTCCTCGCTCTTCTTCATTCGCAGAGATAGAAGCACTTCCTCCAGATCAACAAACGCCACATTCGCGAAGGTATCCATCAGCTTCTCCGCTTTCGCTAAGGAAATCGCATTCTTCTCTACTCCGAGCTTCAGTAGGGATTGCCCCGTATGCTGCTTCAATAGCTCATAAGCATCCTCGCCATCAGAGATGGGCACCATATTGTGCACAATCGCAGATTCCTTGGCGGAAGCCAGATCAAGCAGCGGCATGTACAGATTCTCCACTCCACTCTCAGCTTCTATGGATAGAGCAAGGAACCGCTCATGAGGATTGCACTGAAATCCGGTCAAATAATAGACATTAGCAGGAGACGTAATGAGCGCGGCATCGATGCCATTCTGTCTCAAATAATCCCTCACATATTGTTTGCGTGCTTGCCACACATTGCTCATTGTCCTACACCTCTTCATTAGTCTTGTTTATTGATTATATAAGATTAGCATACCTAGGGGAAACTCCATGAACGGATCTACAAGCGACCTTGGTATTTCCTGAGCATCCCATTACAATAGATAGATAAGGTTGAAGCTGTACCTTTGTCACAGCGCTGTATACGAAAGGAATGATCGATTCATGTTAACTTTTGAACAGAAACTGAACAACTATGCTGACATTATTGTAAAAGTCGGAGCAAATATTCAGCCCGGGCAATCCGTTATTCTAACCGCAGCCATTGATGCGGCAGAGCTTGCGCGGCTCGTCATTAAGAAAGCGTATGAGGTCGGCGCTTATCAGGTTAAGGTGAACTGGACGGACGATGCCGCTTCAAGGATCAGATTCGATCTCGCTCCTCTTGAATCTTTGTCGGAAGAGCCCACCTATGAAGCGGCGGAGAAGCTGGAGCTCTCCAAGAACGGCTCTGCATCGATCACCATTGGAACGTCGGATCCTGATCTATACAAAGGCATTGCGATGGATCGCCTTAACCGCGCGAACATTGCCATGCGCAAAGCTACTGCCGGCTACCGCCAGCGGAATCAAGCGTTCCTCAATAGCTGGTCTCTTGCAACCGCACCGTCTGCTGCATGGGCAGCCAAAGTTTTCCCCGATCTGCCCGAGGAAGAGCAGATTGCTAAGCTGTGGGATACGATTTTCCGTATGGTTCGTGCCGATCAGCCAGATCCGATTGAGGCTTGGAAGAAGCATACGGCTGAGCTCAAGCGGCTTGCCCAATATCTCAATAACAAGAGCTATAAGCAACTGGAATATACCGCTCCCGGCACCAACCTGACGATCCAGCTTCCAGACAACCATCTGTGGCTGGGTGGAGCGAAGAGCAATGAGCAAGGCGTCTGGTTCGTTCCCAACCTGCCTACAGAGGAAGTGTACACAGCACCATTCCGTACAGGCGTTAACGGTACAATAGCAAGCACGAAGCCGCTAAGCTACAACGGCAATATTATTGATAAGTTCTCGTTCACCTTCAAGGATGGTCGGGTCACAGACGTCAGTGCCGAGCTGGGAGAGGAAGCTCTCCGCGGCTTGATCGACACCGATGAAGGCTCACATTATCTAGGCGAGGTGGCGCTAGTGCCTCATCGCTCCCCGATCTCTGATTCCAACATCCTGTTCTACAAAACGATTTTCGATGAGAATGCCTCCTGTCATCTTGCTGTCGGCAGCGCCTATTCCTCCTGTATTGAGGGAGGCTCCAAGCTGTCCCAAGAGGAGCTGCTGGAGAGAGGCATCAACACCAGCCTCGCTCACACCGACTTCATGGTCGGCTCCGCAGAGCTGGACGTATACGGCGTTACCGCAGATGGAACCCGGGAGCCTGTGCTTATAGAGGGCAATTGGGCATTCTAGAATAAATAAGCTCTTTCTAATAGGTGGTCAAGCCCCAATATTGTAGACAATGAAAAAAATCTAAACTATTTAATGACAAAGCGGCGGACCAAATTTTGGTCCGCCGTTTCTATCATTGAACTATCGTTGCCCTTTACGTAAAAGCTGTTGTTCCAAAAGAGCAACCAACACCGCCGCGGTTTCTTTTAAGCGACCTTTGGCATTTTTTGAATCTACAGGCTCTAACCAACCAAATCCGTCAGATTCGTAGCGTGGGAAGACGTGCATATGATAATGGGTTATATCATTAAACGTTCCGTTATTCTGAAGAATAGTAATGCCTTGTGGTTGAAAATGTGATTTTAGAAGCATGGTGAGGAACCTTGATGAACGCATAACCTCAATTGCAGTTGCCTCATCTAAGTCATCGACATCGCGAAAATGTTTCTTTGGCAGGATTAGCATGTGTCCCTCATTTAGAGGGGCGATATCTAAAATGCACGTGACCCTATCATTTTCATAAATAATATTGGCCTCAATCTCTTTATTGGCTAATTGGCAGCCAAGACAAGTACTCTCGGACATTTTCCTTCCCCTAGTTTATGGCAAGTCGCACACTCCGTTTACACACAGCATAGCTACCTTCACATGATATTTACATTATATTCTTAATAATTTTAGGATCAACATAAGGTATGACCGAAATGCACTTATCCTTATGAGGGCAGGGGCATGACCAATGAAACTCCTGTAATGGGATCCCAGGAACATTAGAAGAAATTCTTACTCTACGTCACTCACACCATTACTTGATGGCCCGCATGTTTCCATACGTTCTAACTTTAGACCCGTACATTCGGAAGTTCGTCAGTTCCAAAAAGAAATCTTTGAACATTCTTACCATATCAAATATATTTCGTTATCCTGCCCTTTGCTTCAGCAACAAACCGGCAGCGTATCTCTGATCTGTTGCCGGTTTGTTGTTTTAAACTAAAGTCTCCCGTTAGCTGAACGCTCTACCCAATTCGGTATATGATGTGCAAAATATTGTCCAACCTTGGTTAGTTCTTTCATAACGAAAGTAATTCTCTTTTCGTCAAGAAACCAATTATCTTTGTTAGTTCCAGTCTTATCAGTTACAGGGGTTACCATAAAAGTAGTTTCATTAAAATCAACCTGATAAGTCAACAAGGCTCGTCTTGCATGATATGATTTACAAACTAGTATCGCCTTAGAGGGGCGAACCCCCTTTTGTTGAAGTACATGTCTGGAAAATCTTGAGTTTTCAAAGGTGTTGGTTGCCTTATCCTCACGGAGGATTGCATTTTCGGGTACGCCTAGTGCTATTCCAATATTACGAAGAAATTCCCATTCCGTCGTTTTTACATTCGGTGTCGAACCACCTGAAGGCAATATGTATGGCGCAAAACCCTGATGAAATAATTCAGCTGCTTTTTCCATCAGCTGCGGATGGCTTCCTCCGGGAATCATGATGACATCAGCGGGTTCAATATATGTTTCAAAAAACATAAACTCTGTAATACAATCAAACGGATATGACATTCAAGTTCCTCCCCCATTACTACACACCATTATATTACCATATATTAGAAGTATTCTGCCCTTTAGTTGAGAAAACGGCAGCTCATCATGTGTGAGCTGCCGTAGTGTCTTTATTGAGCTAATGTTCCTCGTTAGCTTAATGCCGTGGCGCATAAATACGGTCAGTATCGATATCAATTACAACATCTGACCTAACATCTATTTCGTGTGAAGAAGGTAGACGCTCAAATTGAAACATCCTACAAAAGATATCTGTAAATTCATTTATGTTTGTACAATGGTTTTTGGCTGTTTCATATTTCTTTCTTAATTCCAAGATAGAACATGTCTTGCCGATAATAAGTGCATTATGGAAATAACCATCAATTTCAATTATCAAATTCATCACCGCCGGTTGCTAACCAGCCTGTAAGCTCAAATGTAATGATATATAAGATTGATAACGACAGCTCTTAGTTAGACTAAAGTTCCCCGTTAGCTCAATTTTGTTCATCAATACTAACTGATAAAATTGAGTAATGTGAGGAGTTAATCTGTTTCAAAACTTCCAATGCAGCAAGTTTTCGATACTTCATTCCTGCCTTCCAAGATTCAAGTGCAAATTGTTCTGCATAACTTGATTCAATAATACCTAGTGCCAAAAGTGCTCTTCTTTTTACATACTCGTCTGAGTCTTCATAATACTTAACAATAATCTCTTCTGCTTCCGGCAACATCAATGCGATGTGCGAAAGGTAATGTGCCAGCTGCCATTTGGTTTCAGCATCAGGATATGATACTCCCTGCTTCGCAAGAAACAGTAAATTTTCCGGGGTATCGGTCAATTTATGAACCAAGAATTCACACTCATTATCCCTCCCGATAATATATAACAAATTATTTATTGTTCTTTGATCCCAATCACAATAAGTTGTGGTGTCTATTAAAATATCAAATATCTTATTTAGTAGTTCCCAGTTGTGATACGTTGTTTCCCACTCAAATTCATGCTTTATAGTCTTAGACCACTGCCAAAAAGCATCAATTTGCTCATCAAGTTTCTGATAAATATCTTTATTTGGATCGTGAATTATCTTGTACAAATCGTCCATAAAACACCACCAAGAGTTTATTCTGATAATACCACATATTGGAACTATCCTGCCCGTTAGCATAATAAAATGAGCAGGCCACCTCAGTGCCTGCTCATCCATGTGTGTGATTCAACTAACGTCTCCCGTTAGCTAAATCAAAAATCCTCATTCCATAGTCTTATCACCTCTTTTAGTTCTAAATTTTCAAAACTTAATTTATAAATGATTTAAAAAATCCAATCCATAACTTGAATCAAAATAATTGATCATCAAAGTCATTACAAGTCCATGTGTTCCCATAGCTATTTTTTTCCCAGAGTGCTCTTTTAATATGTTTTTTATCACTGATATCGATCTATTCTGGCAATCAGAATTAGACTCTCCACCCGGCAAAGAATAATCAAAATCATAAAATTTCTCTCTAATAACAGACATTAAATTTCCAATAATTTCTCCCGCAAAATGCCTTTCCCTGAGATCTTCAGATGTTTCGATATCTAGTCCCAAGTTTTGTGCTAATCCCTCAATACTCAGAATTGCTCGGTTATATGGGCTAGATATAATAATATCTATTCCTTCTTCTTTAAGAATTTCTGTAACTTTTTCAACATCGCCCTTGCCCTTTGTGGTGAGTCCTCTTGTTCTTTCAGTTCCTTCATCGTATGGTGATTCAGCATGCCTAACCATATAGATGATGGTGTTCATATAATCCTCCTTTAATTGTTAATTTATTATATTACTGTGATTTCACATAACGTGATATTCAAAGTTCGTGAATATTCCCTCTCAAAGTGTATTCGCGAAGTCATCTAGCTAGCGTGCCCTTTCGTAATGAAGAGCTACCACAAGGTAGCCCTTTCGCTACTCAACTATCGTTCTCCGTTAGCTCGATGACAATCTCCCAGCAGACTCAAGCTGCTTACGGAACTCACAGACCTTAACCGTGTTAAAAGTCGTGTTGACGCATTCTAACGGAACGGTAAGCCCTTATGTATCCAAATAGCCACTGCTCACCGTCGAAACGGTGCAAATAACGGCGACCCGTTCCATTAAACGCCACATACCACCTGAAATATAGGAATAACGTCTGTGAGTTCCATTAGGTTTCTGCAACTTAGTCATTTAATAAAACTGCCCGTTAGCGTAATGAAGAGCTACCACAAGGCAGCCCTTTCGATGTTCAACTAGCGTTTCCCGTTAGTTCAATCACGGTTGGTAATCACTTATGGACCAATATTCATCCGCTTCACTTAGACTTTTTAATGCCTTGTATGCAACTTTATCGTAAATATTACCGAACAAGTTAAATTTGTCATACCTAAACCAATTGTCCTTATCTCCAATCCTTTTTCTATTTTTAAGATTCAAATCATATGGGGTTACTTTGTTCGGCGGGAGTTTTTCTCCCCAATGATGAGTATGGCCCGCTGGAGAACAAACGGCTACTTCAATGATGAAACCACCACCATATTTATCAAACTGAAATGTTAGGAGGTCTATTTTCTTTTCGGTTACTCTTCGAAAATGCGGAAATGTACCTTTGAACCCACGCTCGCGCAAGCTGGGAATAACGATGTTTTTAAGTGAGTTCAGCATTTTATCTCTTTCTACTGACAACTACAATCACCCCAACTTTTTCTTTGCCCGACTAGATATTAGGATTCGATAATTCGTTGCATTATCCTGCCAGTTAACGTGACAAAGCTGCCGATAATGCCGGCAGCTTTGTCGTAAGTGTATATGGGTCTATCGTTTCCCTTTAGCGTATTAGCCTGACTTATAATTTATGTCACCGCTCATCGTAATGTATCTAACAGTTAATGATTTTTGAATAAACAGTTAGTATGAAATCACTTTCTGTTTCGTCATCATTTAAGTTTGATTCATCCGTCTCGATAATCGTAATACCATCAAACTGTGCTTCCTCTTTGTATTGAATCAGTACGTTCTCTATGTTACTTACCTTGTTCAATGTACAACCAAACGGTAACTCTAACCCCTCGTAATAGGAAACAACTGATAACCTAATCGCAGGTATTTGAGAATCTCCCCAAACGTAAAAATGAAACGATTTCCCCCTAAAATGCTTATTCAAATACATCAGCCATGAGTTTTCAATATAGAGAAAAACCTTTTCTAACTCATGAATTGAAACACTGTCTTTCTTAATTAATTTGTTTAGCTTCTGTATGGTGTGAAGATTATAATTAGCTTCCGCATTATATTGACCTCTATCATTAGAAAACAAGAGGTCTGGTTGTTCTGCTATCTGAACAATTTCGTTGTATGCCTTAATTCCTTTGTTACTTAGAAAGTCAATCATTAAACTGTTATCACCACTTTCAAAAAAATTATTCTCTATCACCAGTTCTGTTGTTTTGAACTAATGTTCACCGTTAGCTTAGTCCATGATCTTCGTCAATTAACCATGAGAACTCTTTTGCAATGGCGGTAGCAATATCAGCTATGGTCTGCTCCAGAATATCATCAATGTATTTGGGTAAATCAATCTCAATTAAATTAACTTCTTCTATCGCATCCAGTGAATCGAACCCATAGTTACCATCGTTATCAGCAGGTATTCCTCTTATCTTGATACGCTCTCCATTGATTTCTTTGAAAAATGTTAGGTGACTTGCCTTTTCGAATTCCAAAATATGAGTTAGGTATTGCTCTAGAACCTTTGACTTTACTTTTTTCGTGTAATCATCAGAATGGATACTAATGTAGTAATACATTAATTTCACCTCGCATGTCTTATATATCTCTAATTCGTGACATGCCAAATGTATCCCTTTAAGCAACGGTTCATTAATGTAATCTGCCAGTTAGCGTAACGAAGGGCTTCCGTTTGGCAGCCCTCTTGAAATTGAACTATCGTTCCCAGTTAGTTCAACGCCCTATAGTAATAAAAGGTCACATTTTTTGTTCAGAGCAGTTAGAAAAAGACTTCGAGCCTTTTTTCATCTACGTGAAGCACAGCAATAATGTAGCTCCCATCTGCTCGTTTCTTTGTTAGTATACTGAATTGAGGTTGAACCTGCCACGTCTTTAAGAGCTAATTAAATCATAGCGAAGCCCACATTCTGATGACTAGGTGTGGGCTATTTTACGCTTACTTATATAGACGAAACAAATAAGGCACAGCGTGCGTTTATACGGAAGAGAGTAATATCCCTATTTGCTTCAAGTCATCCGGCCATCGTTGAAGTTCTATTGCCGTTCAACCCGTGGTCCGACGTATTACCGGCTGCCTCCGTCTCTACGATGTGATCATCGCAACTCCCGGTGTTTTTATAAATGCGTTTTATAAAGAGAGGGGATGTTAACGCTCTAAGATGCTCTCTATGACACAAACCATTGAGTTATTAAGATGGTTACCTCATCTTCCCTTTGAATTCCATATGGCTCAGTTATATACATCATAATTTAATGAATGATCTAACCTAAGGAGGAAATGTGATGAAGAGGACCAAATCTGCGATTGTTTTTTTAGTCCTAATTTGTATCTTTATGATTTTATTGGGATGTAAGCCATCTGAGGATTTGACTCAATTAACAAGTGAAGAACAATTGGATTTCCCGATTGATCATTCCGTTAGTATTGATAAGGATTCTAACCGGCCTGAAAATTCAATACCTACAGCGACGAAAAATGATCAACCGCCTCAGTACATCGATGAAAGTAAATATGAAGGTGATGAATTAGGGATTGTAAAGACATTAAATAACATAGTGAAAGCTTTTTACGAGAAGGACATTGATGCATATAATTCATTCATTACAGGAGATATGACTCCAATTAAAGGGAAGCTTGATTTTAAAAAGCAGTTTTTAAGTATCGATAAATTAGATTTCACGGTGAAACCTGACCTTACACCTCCTGATGGTGCTAAACCTGTTTGGGTAGAATATACAGAGAAGATCGATGGTTACGAGGAAATTGAAACAGATAAGCAGATGTTTGTGTTTCAGCTTGAAAATAATGTTTGGAAATTACTTTATATAACTGATTCGTGGCGGTGGTAAGAATGATTCCGCTGACCTGCCGCGTCTTTAAGAGCTAATTAAATCATAGCGAAGCCCACATCCTGATGACTAGGTGTGGGCTATTTTACGCTTACCTTTTTCCTACCACCCTCTAGCATAATGTTCCAAGCGGTTGTTGCATTAAACTGCCCGTTCGTATTATGAGATCAACCATTTCTTTCTGGTTGATCCTTTTTGCATTTGCTTCGAGGATTAGAGTAGCCGGGTCGAACGTACCTGCCCGTGGGACTTG